>CAYSAI010000003.1:0-106314 GCA_964428975.1 uncultured Gammaproteobacteria bacterium
CCTCCCCCTGACAAGGGGGAATGAGGGGGTTGGAACGAACGAGGCTCCACGAGAGGCGGGGCATTTTTTTCAGATCCGCTGAATTCTCGTGGAAAAAGGCTGACGCGAGTGCACGACTTTCTTGCGGAGCCTTGGCATTCGCGTCAAAAGGGCTTAGGGAGAGTGTCCGAGTTCTTTCTTCAAGATGCCGCTTGTTCTCCCTCAAAACATACTTCCGTTCGCTCCGCGAGACGTCTCTCACGAAGCGAAGAAAAGTCCCCTGCGTTTGCAACGCATGGGGAAGGGGAAGGGTGCTCTGGATGGCGCCATTTCCTTTCGGAGCAGTTGATTTCCAGAGCAAAGAGGCTCCACGAGAGGCGGGGCATTTTTTTCAGATCCGCTCAATTCTCGTGGAAAAAGGCTGACGCGACCCAAGGGGTTCCTTGCGGAGGCTGCCTTTTCGCGTCAAAAGGGTTCAATCCGCGTAGGGGCGCGATGAATCGCGCCCCTACGAAGGCGCTCTGGAGACCTGGCTTTCTCTTTCGAGAGCCGTTCGCTTCCAGAGCAAAGAGGCTCCACGAGAGCACGCTGTTTCTTTTCAGAGACGACGTCTTCTCGTGGAAAAAGGGCTGACGCGAGACGTGGTGTTCCTTGCGGAGCACTGCCCTTCGCGTCAAAAGGGTTCAATCCGCGTAGGGGCGCGATTTATCGCGCCCGGTGGAGGACGGTTGGGAAAGGGCACGGGTGGTGCTGAAGGGCGCGATGAATCGCGCCCCTACGAAGGAGAGGGGCAGGGGTGAGGTGCAAGAGGCTGACGCGATTACTCCTATTTCTTGCGGAGTAGTCTATTTCGCGTCAAAAGAGCAAAAGTTCCCCATTCAACCACGGATTGGCGAGGCTGTCAACGGTTTGGTAGGGTGCGGGCATGATCGTTGGTCAGGCGAAAGCGCGTGGGATTTTGGCTCGATTCGAAACGATCGAGCGTGGTTCGTTTGGCGTGTTTGGTCCAGAGCACGTCGGTAAACGGCTCATAGCCCAGGATTTCGCGCGAAGACTCCTTGCTCATGAGGTGTCTCTTCCTCTTGAGGCGCATCCAGATTTTGCGTTGTACGATGCGGAGAGAGAAGAGGGGGTGGATGCTCTCAAAACGTGGCTTGAACGCTTGCATCAAACATCCGCACGAGGAGGAAGGCGTATTTTTATGCTTGATCACGCGGAATCGCTCAACATGCAAGGCTTCAACGCGCTTTTGAATGATCTTGAAGAGCCGGGTGCGGGCGTGATCTTTCTCGTGATTGCTTCGCGTGAAGAAGTGCTTCCCGCGACGGTGCGTTCGCGTTTGGTGCCGGTACGGTTTGGTCTCGTCTCGCTTGTGGAGATGCAAGAGCTCTGTCGCGCGAAGAACGTTTCTGAGCGTTGGGCGACGGAAGCGTGCGGTCGTCCTGGACTGCTCATGCGACGTATCGAGGATCCTGCGTGGTGGGACATGCTCGATCATGCTTCACGTGAACTTGTAGAAGCGATGCACACGAGGAAAATCGGCAAGCTTGTGGCGTGTCTCGATCGTTTTCAAAAAGAGGCGGACGCGACAAACGCTCCTGCACAGGCGTGGCGTATCTTGCTGTTGCTCGCACAACAGAGATTTCTTGAGATGAACACGTTTGAAAGCAAAGACGCGCATGGCCTTGTCCTCGCGTGGCGTTGGCTTGAAGGGGCTATTCCTCCACGTATAGGGCTTGAATGGAGCGTGCTTCATGCGATGGAACCGCACACACGCATGCCACGAATGTTGAGGGATTTGAAATAAGACTTACGCATTTGGCGATCTTCAAGCGCTTCGCCTCACAAAATCCTCAACGTACAGCGTGTGTACGTTTCCGGTTTTATGAGGCTCCAGCATCTCGAATCTCATCCAAATGCGTAAGTCCTATGAAAGTGTGATACACTCTCTCCATATGAACCGTTCTGTTCTTTCATTGGGAGTGGGGGCGCTCATTTTGATGGGCGCAGGGTGTTCGTTCGGTGGGTCATCAAAGGCCATAAGCACGGTTGACGGAGGCGTTTTCAAAACGGCGAATCTTACGGAATGGGCGCAGCTCAACGTCTTAAATCAAGGACCGAAGCTTGGGAGTATCGGCAATGTTGGAACGACGACGGGGGTATTTGATCCACAAGATCCAACCGTGATGTACGTCGGTACTGCACAAAACGGGTTGCTGATGAGTCTCGATGCGGGAGCCTCATGGCAGCAGGCGCGAGGCCTCACGACGGGGGCAGTTGCGTCGATCGCGGTGCATCCTCGCGAGAAATGTACCGTGTTTGTCGCAAAAGCGAACCAACTTCTGAAAACCGACACATGTGGACGTGATTGGGCGCAAATCTATTTTGATCCACGTACCGCGCAGCAATATACGAGCATCGTGATCGATCCTGTCAATCCAAAAACGTTGTATGCAGGAAATGTAGATGGAGACATTCTTCGCTCCGAAGACGAGGGAACCTCGTGGCGCGTGCTTCATCGTGCAGAAAGCCGCGTGAATGCGATCACGATTGATCCGCGTGACACGAACGTGCTCTATGTGGCGACGAATGGCTCGGGTGTGCTCAAGACGGTCGATCGCGGCGTATCATGGCAGGAGATTCGTGCTGAGTTAGATGCATACGAAGGAGCGCGTCGTCCACTGATGATTCTTCTTGATCCGACAAAATCCACCACCATCTACCACGTGTCGCGCAACGGCGTGCTTCGTTCAGACGATGCGGGAGGAAGTTTTCGCGCGCTCGCCTTGCCGACTCCTTCTCAACAAACGAACATCCGCGCTTTTGCGATCCATCCTCGTATGACGAACACGCTCGTGTATGCGACCGACACGTCGGTTGTCTCTACGCAAGATGGCGGTCAAACATGGACACCGAAGAAACTTCCTACCACGCGTTCCGCTTCATTTCTCCTGTTTGATAACAATCCAACGCAGACGTCGTTGTATCTTGGAACAATTCCACGATAACCCCTCTCCTTACGAAGGAGAGGGGAGGGGGTGAGGTTTCTTATCTTTGACGCGCCGGCTCTTTTTTGAGACGCTTGCGTGTATATGTCCTCCCATCTTGATGCGCATAAGAGTGAGTTTTCAAAAGTCATCGAACATTTTCAACACGAATTGCAGGCGCTTCGCACGGGACGCGCCAACGTTGGGCTTGTGGACCACATCCGCGTCGAGGCGTACGGACAGATGAGCGATCTGAAAAGCGTGGCTTCACTCACGACGCCAGACGCAAAAACGTTGCAGATCGAGCCATGGGATAAGACGCTTGTGAAAGACATCGAAAAAGCGCTCATCGACGCCGCGCTTGGGATGCAGCCGAACACGGCGGGTACGGTGATCCGCCTCGTGATGCCGCCGACCAGCGAGGAAGGACGAAAAAATCTTGTGAAAATTCTTCGTCAAAAAGCGGAAGAAGCGCGTATTGGTGTGCGTAACGTGCGCGAAAAGGTAAAAACGTTGATTATTGACGAGGAAAAAGCGAAAACCATGTCTGAAGATGAGCGTCGTCGTGCGCTTGAACAGCTTGATAAAGCGACCGCAGACGAAAACGCAAAAATCGAAACCGTCGCAAAAGACAAAGAAGAGGAGATTATGAAGGTCTAACGTATGGCGATTTCTTCTGATAAAAAAATGGAATTGCTCGTCGCTCTCTGTAAGCGGCGCGGTTTTGTGTATCCAGATTCGGATATTTACGGAGGGTTTGCGAATGCGTGGGATTACGGACCGTATGGCGTCGAGCTCAAAAACAATATTCGTGATGCGTGGTGGCAGATGTTCGTTCGTGAGCGCGATGATGTTGTAGGTATAGATACGCCCATCGTGCAGCATCCAAAAACGTGGGAAGCCTCTGGCCATCTCGCGACGTTTTCTGATCCGCTCGTGGATTGTAAAAAGTGCAAGAAACGTTTTCGCGCCGATCATCTTCTGGAAGAATCGGGGAAAGCACTCGCAGAACTCCGCTGTCCTGAATGCGGAGGGGAGTTTACAGAAGTACGATCCTTCAATTTGATGCTCAAAACGTTTCTTGGAGTTACGGAAGAGACGAAAAACACGGCCTATCTTCGTCCAGAAACAGCCGCAGGCATGTTTACCGCGTGGAAAAACGTTCGTGATACGATGCGGAAAAAACTGCCGTTTGGGATCGCGCAGGTGGGAAAAGCCTTTCGGAACGAGATCACTCCCGGAAATTTTATTTTTCGTACACGCGAGTTCGAACAGATGGAAATTGAGTACTTTGTGCGTCCCGAGCAAGCCGATGACGTGTTCGAAGCGTGGCTCGCAAGCATGAAAACGTGGGTGCACGACGTCCTCAAGATTCCAGAAGGCATGATTGTGTATCACGAGATTTCGGAAGCAGATCGTGCATTCTACTCGAAACGTACGATTGATGTGGAGTTTACGTATCCCTTCGGGACGAAAGAGCTCTATGGTCTCGCAAACCGTTCCGATTACGATCTTTCGCGTCATCAGGAATGTTCTGGCGAAGATTTACGTTGGTTTAACGCAGAAACGGGAGAACGGTTCTTGCCGCATGTGATCGAGCCAACGTGGGGGCTTACGCGAAGCGTTCTCGCTCTTTTGTGCGCGCATCTTGATGTGGATGAAGCGGATACGGTTGCGGGAGAAACAGAGCCGCGCATGGTGCTGCGTCTTCCACCGAAGCTCGCGCCGGTAAAGGTGGCGGTATTCCCTCTTCAAAAGAAAGATGGTCAACCAGAATTCGCGAAAACGCTCGTAAAAACCCTTCGTACACGAGGTTGGATGATCGAATATGACGAATCAGGGTCGATCGGCAAGCGGTATCGTCGTCAAGATGAGATCGGTACGCCGTGGTGCATCACCGTGGATTTTGATTCCATCGCGCAAAACACCGTGACGATTCGCGATCGCGACTCGATGGAACAGGTGCGCGTAGTGGTGGAGGATGTGCCTGCCTTTATTTCCGCACGTTTACTCTAGTATGGCCACGCATCCAACATTACGTCGGTTGAAAAACGGTATTCGTGTCGTGTGGCAACACATGCCTACAAGTACCGCGTGTGCGTTTGAAGTGTTCGTTGGGGTTGGTTCGCGTTATGAGACGTCAAAAATCATGGGCGCCTCGCATTTCATCGAGCATCTCATGTTTAAGGGCACAAAAAAACGGCCGAACGCGCAAGCGGTGAGCCGTGATCTTGATCGTTTTGGGGCCGATTACAATGCCTCTACGGGCAAAGATCATACGTCGTACTACGTGAAAATCGAGGCAGATCGCGCCTTGCACGCGATTGATGTCCTTCATGACATGCTCGCAAACTCGACGTTCAAAGCGAGTGATATGCATCGCGAACGCGGCGTTATTCTCGAAGAAATCAACATGTATGAGGATAATCCGCAAAGTCAGATGATGGATTTATTGGATGAAATCTCGTTTGGACGGCATCCGCTTGGATGGAATATCGCAGGAACGCGCGACGTGATTCGAAAGATCTCGCGAAAAGACCTGCTCGCGCATCGCTCCGCGTTCTACGATCCTTCACGCATGGTGATGGCGCTCTGCGGGAAGATTCCTCCTGGAGCGTTTGAAATGCTCGAAAAAACGTTCGGTATGTGGCACACGCCGAAACGTACGAAGCACGAAGCGCTCCCGTTTGATACGACGAACATGCAAGGCGTGCGCCTTTCCTTTCAGCCGAAACAGATCGAACAAGTGCAGCTTGGATGTTCGTTTTTTACGTTTCCGATGTTCGATCCACGTCAGGATGCGTCGCGTCTTCTTGCGATTATTCTTGGAGGAACGATGTCATCGCGACTTTTTACCGAGGTGCGTGAACGGCGTGGACTTTGCTACAGCATCAGCGCGAATCGTGTTTCGTATCAAGATGTTGGGGCCTTTCGTATCGTTGCAGGACTTGAGAAGAATCGTCTTTCCGAAGCGGTGGAAGTGATTTGGCAAGAGCTGGAAAAGATCAAAAAAACGCTCGTTTCTCAGGATGAACTTGCTCGTGCAAAAGACTTCTTACGAGGAAAGTTTGCGCTTGAATTTGAAGATCCGCTCGCGAGAGCGGATTGGTACGGTGATCAGCTCCTCTATCGTGAAACATGGCGTACGCCGGAAGAGCGGATGAAGGCCATCGAACGCGTAACAGCGCAAGAACTTCGTGAAGTCGCACGCCTCCTCTTTACGCGAACGAACTACGCGGTCTCTCTCGTAGGGCCGCCCGGATGCGAAAAGGACGTGCGATTTTAGGAGTCTCTTGCCAAACAAGCAAAAAAAAGGTAAGAAGAGGACGAATTTCTATGCAAAAACTCATCATTGCGAACTGGAAGATGATGTACGGCCCTGTGAAGGCGGGCGCGTGGATTCGGGCCTTTCGTCGCGAACGTCTTCCAAAAGATATGGATATCGCGGTTGCGGTGCCGCACGTGTCGCTTCCTGCGGCAAAAGCCTCGCTTGGACGCGCTTCCGTGCCCGTGATTGCGGCACAAAACGTTTCATGGATAGAAGAGGGCGCCATGACGGGGGAGATTTCTCCTTCGATGCTTATTGAACTCGATGTTTCGTTTTGTCTTGTTGGACATAGCGAACGACGTGTGTACTTGGGAGAAACTGACGACATGGTGGCAAAAAAAGTGGCAACCCTCGTAAAAAATAGTATTCGGCCCATTATTTGTGTAGGAGAAACAGATACGCAACGGAAAAAGGGGAAAGCAGAGGTCGCGAAACTCCTGCGTGCACAGGTCCAAGCCGCACTCGCCCTCGTTCATTGGAGTGAAAAAACGGTTCTTCCTGTGCTCGCTTACGAACCTATTTGGGCGATTGGATCAGGAAAGCCCTGTCCGCCGCTTGAAGCGAAAGACGCGCATCGCATTATTCGAGAAACGCTCGAAAAAAAGCTCGGAGAGGCACTCGCAGAACGGGTGCACATCGTGTATGGTGGGTCGGTAGATGCTCGTCATGTCGCGGACTACATGTCCACGACAGGCATTGACGGTGTACTCGTTGGAAGCGCCTCTCTCGATCCAAGGATGTTCGGGATGCTCTGCCGAGCCGCGTCTACGGCGTAGACATGCTCATCATTATTTTGTATCTCTCGAGTGCCGTGTGTTTGGCGCTCGCCTGCCTCCTTCTCGCACGACGGTGGACGGATCTTCGTTTACTTGATCCGCTCACGATCAAAGAAGAGCAAACACGTCAAAAACGGGAAGATATGATTAAAAAGCGGTTTGATCGTATGCATGCTGAACGCTCGCAGCCGTTTCGTCGGTTTTTTCGCGCGCTTTCACGCTCCGCTTCCGCTCTCTACAATGCGCTTCATGAACGTCTTGTGGCGATGGAAGAAGTGTACGGCGGAACGAAAACGACGCTTTCATCGCTGACACCAACAACGCACGAGCGTGTGAAGGTATTAGCTGGAGAGGGACGCGCGCTTGTACGTGATCAAAAGTGGGCAGAAGCAGAGAAGCGTTTTTTGGATGTGCTTACCCTCGATCCGCATTGTGTGGAGGCGTATAAAGGGCTTGGTGGCATGTATTTGAAGCAAAAGCTGTATCAACAGGCGCAAGAAACGTTTCAATTTATCGTACGCATGAAAAAGGCAGATGATGCGACGTTTGCAGGGCTTGCGGATATTGAAGATGCGCTTGAACATCCACACGAGGCAGAGGTCTATCGCTTGCAAGCGGTTGAAGCAAGTCCAAAACAAGCGTGTCGTCATGCCGAGCTTGCAGAGTATTATGCCGCTCACGAAGACGTTCTGAAGGCATGGACAGCGGCAAAACGAGCGTGCGAACTTGAACCAAGTAGTGGGAAGTATGCGGAGCTCGCGCTTCAGATTGCGGTGCAAGCAGGAGGAGCAACAGAAGCACGTGCGCGATATCAGCGCTTTCGACTGCTTTCGGAAGATCGTGCGAAGTTTCAGTACTGGCGAGAAAAAGTGGAGGCGCTGGAACGGGAACAAAGCGAACCGGCTCCCACGGGAGAAACTGTTTCGCCAAAGCCTGTGCGTAAACGGGAAAAACAAGAGACGAAAAACAAAAAATCCATCTAATCTTTATCTGCCCCATGTATGCCAATTGAAAGCTCATTTCTCCGTGGTTTGATGCTTCTCGCTCTCGTGATCTTCATCGCTTGGCGTGTGTGGCTGCGATGGCAGCAGGCCGGAGCGGTCAGTACGGAAGATGCATCAGCGATGAATGAGTGGAAGATGGGATTTCAGTCGTTTAAACAAGATCCGCGCTTTGTGAAGCTGAAGAACTATCTTGATCAAGCATTTCCAAACACATTTGATGCACCCGCCGACGATCAAACATTTCAAATCGTCTATGTCACTCTCATGGATGAAAAGGGTCAATCCGTCCCATTTCAAGATGCAGAACGGGCAACATGTGTGGTCGCGTATCTAAAAAATGCTCAGAAAAAACTCCAAGTTTCACTCGATTTTCAAACACAGCAAACGTACGTGCAAGAGCTTGGTGGCATGGCATTTACTTCCATGATTCCTTACTGGGCTCACTAGCCTCACTATCTCATGCGAGGAGTGACTTACGGGATGAGCTTTAAGAGAGCTGCCGCCGGACTCTTTGTTTGTGTTTTGGGAATCCTTCTCATTTTTTTTCAATTTGGACCAGGACACTTCAGAAAACTCTATATCATCCCTATTCTTGTTGCTCCCGTATTGATCATCATAGGAATTTGGACACTTTTGAAGAGTATGTACACACCTTTTTGCGTCACATGTAGAAGAGCGCTGGAAGAAAAAACGGGAGAATACCCAGCGGAAACCGAAGGGGAAATTCGCGCCGTGCTCGAATCGACCAGAGACACGCGCACGAGCACCATCCGTCTTGTGTCGAAAGAACAGAGCGGGTTTAGTATTATCCTTAATTCTTGTCCCACCTGTGTCGCTGTTGGAGAGGTTCGGTTCCTGCGAACACGTCCGCGGCAAGAAATCTTCAAAAAAGATCTTGCTGGTTCCGATATTCGACGGATCAAGGAGCGTTTGTTTTTATAAGGGCGCAGAAAAAACTCGCTTGAGTAAGCGAGTTTTTACGTGGTGGGTGGGGAAGGATTCGAACCTTCGAAGGCGCAGGGCCAACAGATTTACAGTCTGCTCCGTTTGACCGCTTCGGTACCCACCCTTGTTTCTGGAGCCGTTGACCGGGATTGAACCGGTGACCTCATCCTTACCATGGATGTGCTCTACCAGCTGAGCTACAACGGCCTCATGCGCTTATTTTTGACGCCTGGCTTTGTCAGTCTCTCCGCTCGCTCCTCACCGTACGTGTACGTACGCCTCGTCACGTGCTCGATTCTTTCGCGCCATGCATTCAAAACTGAGCGCATGGATTGAAGAAAAAGCCTCGCTAGGTTATCAAGAATGCCATAGATGCGTCAATAAAACAGCCCCGAAGTCTCTCGGGGCAGGGGGTCTTACACTTCCTCCTCTTCGTGCGAGTGCATTGTCGCACCTTCGTACGAGGCAGAACGCTTCCTATCGACATTACGCTTCAGGCGCAGGTTCTCTTCCGAAAGAGGGTTCGCTACATCCCACGTAGGATAGCGATGATTTCTCGGAATGGCATACACGGTGTAGGTTTCAGGCCTCGCCTGATAGTTCGTGAGATCAATCACGAACCATCCATGAGGAAAATCCTCTACACGAAGATTCGTCTGACTGCGCATCAGCGGAGTGAGGTACAAAGCGTCTTCTATCCACTCGCGTGAGATCTGCGCGCGAAGACGTTCCTCGTGCAGGAGCGGGCCATGAAAGATGAACAGGGCGTTCTTGAGGCGTACAAGCGTGTCACGCCGCGCTTCGCAAGCGCTAAAACGTCGTCGATTTTTTGAGTACTCTTCACTGCGAGGAATCTGTTTGATTCTGACACGCTCAAGCATGGCAGAGAGCAAAATGATCTCTCGTTCGATCCCTTCAAGGGCGTTGTTCGCTCTTGCGATGAGCTGTCGCTCGTTGAGAATCTGTCCGTTGGGTTGGGTCACGATGGTCTCCTTCTGCGTATACTGCTCGGAGAGTATGCCACAAAAAGCGATGGTTTTTCAAGAGGGAGACTATTTTCTTGCCAGAACGCGCTTGCAGGCCTTCACGATATCTGCGCTTGTGAGGCCGTACGCATGGAGGAGTTCCGAGGGTTCTCCCGATTCACCGAACGTGTCAGGCATGGCGACGGGTTCGACGGGCGAGGGGAGTTCACGCGCGAGGATCTCGCTCACAGCTCCAAACAGGCCTCCGTGTACCTGATGCTCCTCGACCGTTACGACGCACTTCGTTTTTTTGACGCTTTTCAAGAGCGTTTTTTCATCAAATGGCTTGATCGTTGAGGCGTTGATCACCTCGACGTCTATACCGCGTTTTGCGAGCGTTTGTGCTGCTTCGAGCGCGTTGTAGAGCAATGGCCCGCACGCGACAAGGCTTACATGCTTGCCTGCGCGCAAGACATGATGCACGCCAATCGTAAATGGTGTGTCTTCTGCGAAGATGAGCGGCGTCTTTTCGCGAGCGAATCGAATGTAGACAGGACCTTCAAATTCAGCCATCGCGATCGTGGCGCGCTTTGTTTCATGATAGTCGCAGGGAGCAAGGACGATGAGATTTGGGAGAACACGCGTGATGGCGAGGTCTTCAAGCGCCTGATGGGTGGCGCCGTCTGGCCCTACGGAGAGCCCTGTATGGGCTCCTGCGAGTTTGACGTTTGCGTTTGTATAGCAGACGGAGACGCGGAGTTGATCCCATGTGCGTCCCGGCATGAACACCGCATACGAGCTCGCAAACGGAATCTTTCCTGAAAGGGCGAGACCGGCTGCCATACCCACCATATTTTGTTCCGCGACGCCACATTCAAGAAAACGTTCAGGAAAAGCCTCTTGAAAGCCCTGCACGCGCGTTGATTCTGCGAGATCTGCCGTAAGTACAACGATGCGTTCGTCGTGCTTGCCAAGTTCAAGAAGCGCATCGCCGTAACCGTTGCGCGTCGGAATAGACTGCTGGCGCTCGGTAAAAAGGTCTGGATGAAGAAGAGAGGGCATACTTATTCGTGTTCAGAACGGATCGCGCCTGCAAGCGTACGAAGTTCGTGCAGCGCGCGTTTTGCCTGTGGGTTATCGGGCGGTTTTCCATGCCAAGTAAAATCTGCCTCCATAAAGCTCACGCCTTTTCCAGGAATCGTGTGCGCGATAATCATGGTTGGTTGTTCGTAGACCGCTTGCGCTTCATCAAGACTATCAAGAATACGTCGCATGTTATGACCATCCACCTCAATCACATGAAAGCCGAAACTCTCGAATTTCTCCACGAGCGGTTCGAGCGGCATGATCGTTTCGGTGAAGCCGTCGATTTGGATGTTATTTCTGTCAAGAATCACGGTGAGAGAATTGAGACGCATTTTTCCTGCGAAGAGAAACGCCTCCCATGATTGCCCCTCGTTCAACTCGCCATCACTCATGAGACAGTACGTACGCCACCGCGCGCGATCGATACGAGAGGCCATCGCCATCCCAACAGCCTGCGAAATTCCCTGTCCAAGCGGACCGCCGCACGTTTCAATGCCCATACCAAAATGACTGTTCGAATGCCCTTGAAAGGGCGAGCCGAATTGACGAAGCGTGTTGTGGAACGCCGCAATATCGCAAAACCCACGTCTCGCAAGCGTCGCGTAGAGCACGGGGCAGATATGGGCGTTTGAAAGCACGAGTCGATCGCGATCGGGAGCTTTCGGATGCGCAGGATCTACATGAAGCGTATGAAAATAGAGTGCGGTGAACACATCCGCCATACCGAGCGACCCCGCAGAATGACCGCTTTTCGCACGCACGAGCGCTTTAATCACGTCTTGACGAATCGTGTTCGCCATCAGTTCAAGATCATGAAGGGACAAAGAGCGCATGGGGAGAGTATAGCAAAATCCACCGAGATGCGCTCGGTGGATGTTTTTCTCTGAAGAAGGTATCTCTTTTTACGGCAACACGTTGATCGTTCCTTCCATGCTTGGATGCATCGAGCAGAGGTAGTCGAACGAACCAGCGTTCGTGAACTTGCGCGAGTAGGACGCTCCTGGAGCGATCGTGCCTGACTCCCAGCCCGTTCCCTTCACTGTGTGGTTGTAGATGTCACGGTTCGTCCACGTAACGGTCACGTTCTTTTTGATGGTCATGGTTCCTGGAACGAACGCGGTTTCCACGTCGCCAATCGTGACGTTCGCGATTTCTGCCGTGAGCTGTTTATCATGCGCGATCGTTGGGCTTTGCGTCATGACATTCGCCGGAGAGAAATCGTTCGTTTGTTCGATCGCTGTTCCTACGCGATAGTTCGTGAAGAACGCATCTGGAAGGTCGTCAATTTGTTGCTTCCAGCTGATCGAATAGAGGCTTTGCGCGATCGATTCGGTCGTAACATGGCGAAGAATTCCTCCTTGATCAACGACGTACGTGCGTGGATCGGTCGTCACTTTCACCATCTTCCGCCCAGGACGATACGTGACGTTGCCACCAATAGGTACGGCCGCAAGCGCTTTTGCGCTGATCGTTCGTACACCGGAAAAGTCGGTATACCAAGTGAAGTACGTTTTTTCGTTGGGAAACACGTAGCGTTTTCCATCTTGCGCGAAGTAGTAGACGGCACTACTCGTGGGTGACTTGATGAGGTCTCCTGCGTTGAACACACTGCGTTCAGCCGCAAGCGCGCCGAGTGGAGCGAGAGCGACGAGAGTGGTAAAAAGCACTTGGCGAAACATAGGAAAAAAGAGAAGAGTAAGCTGACCTTTACCTTACCGCGGTCGAGCTAAAACTACAATATCAGCAAGGGTTTGTTCGCGCGAAGCGCCAAGAAGGTCGGTTGCCACCACACGGAAGGTTTGCGCATCTGTTGTGGTGAGCGGTTCTGTCGTATACGAGCAAAATGGTCGTTCGCATCTTGCAACGCTCGTTCCGTTACGCCATATTTCGATACTGCCGATCCCTTCGCCGTCTGATGCTTGTGCATTGAGATTGATCTGTTCTCCAATAAATAAGGTGTTCGTATTTGTGCCGATCGTGAGTATCGGGCGATCATTCGTTACAATCGTGAGCGTGCTTGTGGGCGTCGTCCATCGTGCGCCGGAGGTGTCTTCGACGACAGCTTGTATCGCGAACGTCGTACCAATTGTTCCCGAGATGCCGTAGTTGAGCGTGCAGATTGTTCCTGAGAAACAGGATTTTTGCTCGATACCATCCACCAAAATCGTGAGACGTCGGATACTGATCGTTGTATTGCGCCACTCGGCACGCATATCAACGTTCGTGTTATTGCGCGTTTCGTTTTGCGTAAGGAGCAGTCGTAGCCCGCCTGCTTGCGCGTCTTGCACAGGAACAACGAGGGTTTTCTCGATCGTTATGCCTCCTGAAAGCGTGGCGATCGCTCGAAGCGTGTAGCTCGATGCACCCGAATGAAGAGGGTGTGCGAGCTCGTAGGTGCAGGGTGATGTGCGCATGCATGAGGCTCGCGGCGCGTCGTTCACGAACAAATCTAACCGTTCAGGCATCGTCCCTATCGCGTAGAGCGAAGCGAACACGGATTCTCCCGGACGTACGCCAAGCGCATCGCTCACGCGCAGAAGAAGATCGTTTATAAGAGGTGCGGGTGTGGTCGATGTAGGTGAAGGAGCAGGAGATGGTGTTGGGATGGGAGTTATTTCTGGAAGTAAACGATTATTGATGGTGATAGAGGTCGGGTTCGATCGAAGGCGAGCCACAGGAGCAGACTCTTGTTCCGTCACGGGAGCGCCTATCACATAGCTTGAGAAAAAGGCATCAGAAAGATCATCGACGTGCTGCGCCCATGCGGGGCCTGCAATCGCGAGCGCAAGCGCTTCCGTGGGAATCCATCGAAGGAGTCCGTATTCTGTGACGAGATACACCTTTGGATCGGTCGTGATCTTGATGAGTTGCCCAGGTCGATACAGAACGGCTCCTGTGAGGCGCATACCCGCAAGATCGTTGGAAGAAATAACCTGTACGTTCGAAAAATCTGGATACCAGCTTCGATAGATACGTTCGTTTGAAAACGTGAGACGTCGTCCATCGCCCGTCGCAAAATACACCGTGGAAGCATCTTGCGTACGCACGAGACCTGTTTCAACAGCGGCGTAGGTTGTGGGTACGCTTATACCGAAAGCAACAAGCGCGAGAAGGGCAGAAAAAAAATAGTTCATACAAGAGTATCATGCGCGATGCGTTGAAGATGTTGCAAGGCATCTGCGGGCGTTCGACGCGCATCACGAAACACCGCTGACGCTGCATAGATGATGCTCACCCCACGCTCGCACAGCGAGGGGATAAGCGCTTCGGTGATCCCTCCATCAATGCCAATCGGTAGTGTTGGCGCAAGCGCGTGCGCTTGTTCGAGCTTGTGCAGCGTTGTAGGAAGGAAGGGTTGCCCGCTCCATCCTGGATGCACACCGAGCAATAAAAGCGTATCAATCTTTGAAAGAAACGGCATCACGCGTGTAAGCGGCGTTTCTGGACTCAGTGCAAGTCCTGCTTCAATTCCATGATCGCGACACCATGCGATGAGCGCTTCATGATGCATGGGCGCTTCAATATGCCATACGGCACGGGCAAAAAGAGGGTGCGCTTGCCACGCATGCATCACAAAAAGAGGGTCTTGGCAGAGAAGATGCAGCTCGATAGAAGGACCTTCTTTTGGCCAAGTACTCGCATCAAAAAAGCTTGTATTCGGCACGAAGTGTCCGTCGAGACAATCAAGCTGGATCCATTCTGCTTCGCCCGCGCTCGCAAAATGGGCGAATGCTTCGTGCTCGGTCTGCGCGAGAATCACGGGAATGATTTCAGGAACTACGAACATACGCGGCTCAATTGATGGATGCGGCGTACGTGTCTCGCGCTATACGAAGGATGTGCGTCTATCCAAGCAGTGAGAATCTGTTCTGCTTGACGCGAACTCGTGAAATGCTCTCCAAGCACAAGAATATTCGCGTGGTTATGCTCGCGTGCAAGACGCGCCTCTTCGCTCGTACGAATCACAACGGCACGCGCCTCTCGAAACCGATTGGCGGCGATTGCCATGCCGAATCCAGAGCCGCACACCAAAATTCCCATCACATCGTTCGTGGGAGAAAGGTGCTTTGCTACGCGTTCTGCTACGGGAACATAATCATCTCCTTCAACAACGTCTGGCGAGAAATCTTCAAACGCAATTCCTCGCGCAGCAAGCGTACGACGAAGATGCTCTTTCAAACGAAACCCCGCGTGATCGCTACCAAGAAGGAACAACGGCATACAAAAGGAGTATAGCACACCTAGAGAGATCGATAGATGTCGTGCGAGCCGATGGAGAGGAACAAGATGTCGCCATTTTCTTGACGGAGAAAGAGAATGCGTATTTTGAGCGTGACAGACAACGACCAAAAACCAGCCAGAGCTCCTTTGAGCGCGTGAAGTCGCAACGAAGGATGAAGGGGATTTTCTCGAAATAAACCTTCTGTTTTTATCGCTCGTTCTTGAAGAGCTGCATCCAGCTTTCGAAGGTCTTTGAGAAAATCCGGATCGTAGAGGATGGTATTCACTACCATACTCACATCTTCAAAAGATCGCGCATGGACGGGGCGCGTAGGAGGCGCTTTTTTCCAGAGGGAGTAGCGGCGCGTTTCGCTCGACGAAGTACCTCTTGCTCGCTGATGCGGGGCGCATCGTCCATCTCAATAAGGTGGCGAACGTATTCGCTTGTTGTAGCAAAACCACGTCGCCGTGCGAGGCGTCGTGTTTGTGTGAAGGTTTTTTGGTCCAAAGAAAGGGAGAGAACTGTTCGCATATGTATACAACTGTATGACAACGTCTTCTAAAACACAAATAAAACCCCCTCTCAGGTGAGAGGGGGAGGGCTACTTCGGCAGAATCTTGATCGCTTGCCAATGAAGATCAGCGAGCGTATGCGCGAGCTTGAGAGCATCGCGAAGGTCTTGTACGGAACAGTTTAGACCTGAAGGGATCGGACGATGGACTTTTTGGTCGAGCCAGATGTTGAACATACTCTCGACACTTACGTTTGTATCTTTTGGTTCTGCGCGTTCCCGCGCTTGACAGAAGCGAAAGTTCGTTACCTCTTTCTCGATGACTTTCTTGAAGACACGATTTGGTTGGCTTATTTGCCGACAGACGCGTCCCCACAGGTCTGGCCAGAGTTTTTTCACCTCTTCCATGTGCGCTTCCTGCGTGAACATGCGTATGCTGATACTTACAAGATCAGCATCGTAACAAGTGTGTTCCAACTCATATCCATAGATCCAGCCTGTTTTTCTTCGAAATGCGTGGGTGATGGCGTCATTCATCACGCTTTTAATAAAGCCTAGAGCGAGTCGAAGTGAGGGCGCGCCGCGTTTGTGCAATGCAACGAACCGTTTCGATCGTAAAATCAAGCAAGAAGCGCTCTCTCTTATAGTTGCATGGATGGTTATGTCAGAAACATTTCCTTCTCGTTGAAATGGAGGGAGTGTTTGTCGAGGAAATGGGTTTGATGCGCGATGCAGACGATGAAGCGTTGCCTCGATAATCGGGAGGGCACGCAACGGATCCTTGATACCACTGATCATGATAAGTGCATTTTGCGGAAGGTGTGTACGCCTATGAGTCTCGAGAAGATCATTCACATGAAGAGAACGCACGCTTTCCTCTGTTCCGGTGAGCTGTCTCAGAACATACAAGGGCTCGTGTTGATAGAGCGCTGGAAACATTTCTTGCTCGATACGAGCATCTTCTGTATCTCTTTGACGAATTTCTTGCAGAATCGCAGGTTGTTCTTTTTCCCATCGTTTTGTATCGATCATACGGGGTTTGAACACTATTTCCAATAATGCTTCAAGCAGAGGCTTCCAGCCTGCACGAAGACAGATGTTGTAATAGCGCGCTTGTTCATAACCCGTAGAGGCGTTCCCTCTCATGCCGTAGCGTGCCGCGATCGGTTCAAGAAGCGGATGCCAGCCTTCTCGAAGGACATCATCCGGAATCATGTGTTCGAGCGCGTGTGCCGTACCAGGAATCTTGTCGTGCCGTGATCCATTACGGATCCCGATCCCACAGTAGACCGTCGGATCATTCCGACAGGAGCCAATCATCTGCAGTCCATTGGGGAAGAACACCCACACATTCCGTACGCCTTTGAGCGAGAACGTGGTGTGTTGCACCTGCCCCGTTCGACGAGCCTTCTCGTCAAGCGGATGGAATACGAGCTCTTTCGGTGGTTCGATGGGGGTCATGCCGCCGCCTTTCTTGTCGAGGAACGCCTCTCACGCCATGCGAGAGGACAGAAAAACATACAAGAAAAAGTGATGCGTGTCAATGCGTGTGATAGAATGGATGCATGAATACATTTGAAGCCTACCGACGCGAGTCTCCTGCACCGATTCTGCCACGTGGACAGGAAACATCTCCTACAAACGATCGTGAGCGTGACGGGCAGCATTTGCGACGCGAACTTGGATTTTTACAAGAGGAGATGCGTATTCTTATGGAAGATGCCCTCGAGACGCAACGTGACTTAAACGAGTTAGCCACTCTGGTTGAAAAACTCCCGTTGTTCGAGCGTTTAACACTTCCTCTCCGTTTTGATGACACCGCGGAACGTGTTCGCATAGCGAAAGCGGATGCAGAGGAAATTCGAGAGAACCTGATAGGTCTTGAACGAGAACAGCAGGAAATCAAAGCGCGACTTCGAGGCACACTCGGAAAAGCGAAGGATTTGTATGGGTGATAACAAAACACCCCGCTTTCGCGAGGCTAGAGAGATTTCGGCAGCACCTTGATCGTCTGCCATTCGAGATCTGCAAACTGCGCGGCCTCTTTAAGCGAATGACGAAACGCAGAGAGAGAATACGAGAGTGCTCGTGGATGGAGTTCCTCTGTACGCTGCGTGAGCCACAGATCGCACAGCGCATCTGATCGATCGCGTGGACCTTTCGTACCGTCAAACGCTTTTGCGAGGCGAAGCGCTCCCGTTTCTTCTTGCATGATGGTGCGTATTTCTGGTGAAACATTCGTAAGAGCGTGGCACGTATCATACCAGATCTTTGGCCAGAGGGCGCTCGCCTCATCCATATGCCTCTGTTCCATCTTGCACCACACAGAGATGTACGCCTCGGTACTCGTAGACAGGTATGTGCTTACCGATCCACTATAGATCCATTCATGCTTACGACGGAACTCTTCACGAAGAACGCGGTTCATGATTCTTTGAAGAGAACAAAGCGTTACGTAGGAATCTGCGTCAAAAGGAAAAGGATGCGATCGAAGGGTCATCTGTTCGATACCCTTGCTTCCTTCAAAGAACACCGTGCCATCTTTCGTGTGTCCGTGCTCTGTATATTTTGAGCGAAGCTGCTTCTCTGCTTGACGAAGAGGAAGGGGTGTCTTCTTAAACCAGTGTCGAAGATAGTCGACCGCCTGCTCTGGCTTGCCAAGGCCTTGAACGATGAGAAGCCCGTTTTCTGGATCGTAATGGCGTCCGTAGTCTTGTAGAAGATTCTCAACGGTGATGCGACGCACGCTTTCCTTTGTACCGATGGTGGGGGTTTGGTGACGCGTGAGAGATGCGCCATGAAGAAACGCTCTTCGTGCATCGATGATTCGATCATGTTCGGATCGTCCATGAATCTCTGACAGAATAGCAGGAAGTTCTTTCTTCCAGCGCGCCGTATCGATCGTGGTTGAACAAAACACGATACGAAGAGATCGATCGAGTAGTTTTCGCCACACGGCGTGCATACTTTTTACGGGGTATTCGGTTCGTTCAGCGCTTGTATTCGAGATTCCGTGCATGCCGGCGAGGCCATACTGCCTCACGATCGGTTGAAGGAGTGGGTGCGCGCCTTCTACGAGGTTGTCCTTACAGACAAGATGCTCGAGAGCGTGTGCCGCACCAGGAATTCCATCATCAAACCCGCCATGACGAATCGCGATACGCATGTCTACATACGGCAGTTCCTCGCAGGGCGCGAGCACTTGAAAACCATTCGGAAAGAACGCCCAGAGCACTTTCTTCTTGTCGTACACGAACGTGGTTGATTGAACGCGTTTCGTACGCCTTGCAACGAGGGCAAGTGGATGAAACACGATGTGAGGCGAAGGCTTGGGTGTGGTCATGGGGGGTCTCCTTAGGTGCATTGTCGAGATGCGTCTCTCTTGCGAGAGGTACGGCTGTTGTACCTAAAATAGGTCATATTGTCAACGTGTTTCGCGCGAATTCAAGTTCAAGCCGTGACCCCCCTCTTAATTCAAAGGCACCGTCTTCAGGTAGAGTGAGAGTGCTTTGAACTAACTCGCTAAATCTTAACCATTTCATGATCGTATGAGTCATTTACATATATGGTACACCGGTGGTACACTCATCATCGTATGCCTACGAGTAATCTACGAGTAAACCTCTCTCTTCCTGATGAGATGCGCAAACCTCTTCAACAGCTTGCAAAGCGTGATGGTCTTCCTTTGGCTACAAAGGCGTTACGCTTACTTTTGAACGCTTTGGAAATAGAGGAGGATGCAGTTTTTATGAAGATTGTTAACGAACGGAAAAAATCAAAGCAAAAAAATATTCCACACGCAAAAGCTTGGTTATGAGTTTTTTCATCGAATACCGTCCAGCTGTTGTTCATGATGATATTCCAAAATTGGATCAAGTCATTCGATTACGTATAAAAAAGACGATCGAGACAAAATTACTCACGTATCCGGATATATTCGGTATTCCTTTGCGTCATCCACAAGCAGGATATCGAAAGCTTCGTGTTGGTAACTATCGGGTTATTTTTCAAATCGTTACAAGCACAAGTAAAGTCATTATTTACGCGATTCAGCATCGATCTATCGTGTATCAAACTCTCGCAAAGCGCTCTTCGTAGAAAAAGAGGTTTTTATGCGATCTTGAATGCAAGTTTTGTTTTCAAGGGGCTGTTGCGATTTGAAGCAGAATACAGGCCGCAAAGATTGACTTTTACACTAAAATAGGCTATTCTGCTATGTTGTCAGGCAATTCAGAATACATTGAAAACAGCGTTCATCTAGCCAAATATTTGGCTCTAAAAACGCCGTTTGCAATACAGGAGCTATGGAAGCGGATGGTCCGCTAACATGGTTGCCTGTACGGCGTCCCACGAGTTCGCGGGAGAAGGAGGATACGACGATGACGGGCAACCCGATCACGTCCGACCTGACCGAAGGCCAGAGGAAGCAGTATCTGCGGTTCGTCGAGGACGCGGCCACCAAGGCGCTTCCCGGCGTCACCAAGGAGGGCCTTCAGCGGCTCATCGAGAGCGGCGGCGACTTCCAGGAGGGGCTCATCGCCCTGGTCCAGAAGCACACCGTGACCGACGAGTTCGCCGACGAGAAGGTCGAGTCGAGCTACGGCTACCTGTCGGGCTACAGCACCCCCGCGCCGTTCCAGGCGCAGTGCGACATCCTGCGCAGCGCCTTCGGCATCGAGATTGCCTACCACGAGTCCGCGCTCACGACCCAGCTCGCAAGCGGGGCGGAGGGCAACTTCCCCCTCTTCGACTGGCGCGACATCGCGCCGACCTACGGCGAGGCGGTGGTGCTCGTCTTCGCGAAGCTCTCCGAGCAGCGCAAGGGCCGGTTCTACAACCACCGCGACGGGCAGCTCGGTTCGAGCCAGCTCCGCGAGTCCACGCGCAAGGTCTCGATGATCCAGAAGCTCCGCGAGGAGCAGAAGGGCTCGAAGCTCCTCGTCGTGCAGGCGCAGTTCGGCATCCGCCATCGCGGCCGGTCTGTTCGCCGCGCCCGCGCGGTCATGGGCGGCAGCGAGTTCGGCCTCGGCGCGTTCGAGGTCGGGATCATGCTCCTGACCAATCCGAACCGTCTCCAGCACTTCGATGACCTCTGGATCGATGCGGCGGGCGATGAGTTCGCTCCCGATGCCGACGGCGTCTTCTACAGCGCCCCGTGCTTCGTCTTCTACGACGAGAGCCTCGAGTTCAACGCGTGCGACATCGGCGGCCCGCGCGACAGCTGCGGGTCTGCCTCCGCGTTCGTGCCTCCGGTCGTGGTGCCCTCGGAGTGAAGTAGTCCTCTGTTCCCTTGGCTCCTTCTTCCTTTTTGCTCCTTCCTTCTTACCCCTTATCCGTTTCTGTATAAGGGCTCGACCGTGTGTGTTTGTTCCAGTGAAATGGAATAGATATGCACGGTTTTGCCATTTGTACCGCGTAGCGGTAAGATTTTTTTGAAATGAGGGTCATGCACGGCTCGCTACGGCTTGCCGTCTCACGCGGAGGAGCGAGAGAGCGAGTTGACGCCACCCCACCTTCTCCCGCAAGATAAAGACCTATGTCTGACCGCCCCGATCCGCGTCAATCGATGTTTCCGAAGATGGAGGAAGAGATCCTCGCCTATTGGAAAGAGAACGGCATTTTCGAACGTTCACTGAAAGAGCGTTCCACACGCAAAACGTTCGTGCTGTACGATGGTCCGCCGTTCGCGACGGGACTTCCGCACGCAGGAAGCATGCTTCAGTCTGTTTTGAAAGATGCCGTACCGCGTTATTGGACCATGAAGGGCTATCACGTCCCGCGTCGATGGGGCTGGGATTGTCATGGGCTTCCGGTCGAAAATCTCATCGAGAAAGAGCTTGGCCTCAAATCACGTCGCGATATCGAAGCGTACGGCATCGATCGTTTTAATGAAGCGTGTCGCGCATCGGTATTGCGGTACGAAAAAGAGTGGGAGCAGTACGTAGATCGCATTGGGCGTTGGGTGGATTTCAAGCATTCGTACATGACGATGCACGCAAACTACATGGAATCTGTATGGTGGGTGTTTTCGGAACTCTTCAAGCAAGAACTGATCTATCGCGGCACACGCGTATCCCTCTTTTGTCCACGTTGCTCGACGGCGCTTTCCAATTTTGAGATTGCGATGGAAAATGCGTATGTTGATCGAGAAGATCCGGCTGTGTACGTCAAATTTCCGCTTGTGGGAGAAGAGAAAACGTTTTTTCTTGCTTGGACAACGACGCCGTGGACTCTTCCGGCGAATACGGGCCTCGCTGTGCATCCGGAACTCTGGTATCTCAAAGTACGCATTCAAGAAACGGGCGATACGCTCATCTTCGCTGAATCGCGCGCGGAAGATGTCTTGAAAGAATGGGGAGGTCTCGAGGCAGGTGTGGCGAAAATCTTAGTTATGGAACGTCTTCAAGGGGCAGATCTTGTCGGAAAAACGTACGAGCCGCTCTATTCCTTCGCCAGCGTGGGCGAGGGAGGGTTTCGTGTAGTGGGAGGTTCACACGTGACGGCGGATGATGGAACGGGGATCGTTCATACCGCGCCTGCCTACGGGGAAGAGGACTTACAAATGGCGCGCGAACACGGTCTCCCGATCCTCGAGATGGTGGATGAGGCGGGCAAGATGCTACCGATCACCGGGGTGTTTGCAGGGCTTCCAATCAAAGAGGCGGATGGGGTCATTCTGAACGATCTTCGTGAGCGAGGGTTTGTCTATCGAGCAGAAACCATCACGCATAGCGTGCCTGTGTGTTGTCG
This sequence comes from uncultured Gammaproteobacteria bacterium, assembly GCA_964428975.1. GTDB lineage: Bacteria > Patescibacteriota > Patescibacteriia > 2-12-FULL-60-25 > 2-12-FULL-60-25 > JAGOUA01. The sequence goes on from CAYSAI010000003.1 coordinate 22,554, forward strand.
ATGTTCAACACTTCTCATGTATAAAGCGCAGCCTGCGTGGTTCGTGAATGTTGCACGTATCAAAGACAAAATGTTGAAAGCAGGACAAAAAATCGCGTGGCATCCAGAGCATTTTAAGGAAGGGCGTTTCGGAAAAGGGCTTGAGACCGCGCCTGATTGGAATATTTCGCGTTCGCGTTTTTGGGGTGCACCGATTCCTGTATGGAGCTGTTCGTCGTGCGAAAAAACGCAGGTGATCGGTTCCATCAAAGAACTGAAGAAGCTCGTGAAAGCGGAAACGTACACGGATGGTCAGGATCTGCATCGTCCGATGATCGATCGTGTTGAACTTACGTGTTCTTGTGGCGGCACGATGAAACGTACAACCGATGTATTCGATTGTTGGTTTGAATCGGGTTCCATGCCCGTCGCACAACTCCACTACCCGTTTGAGAACAAGCGTTTGTTCGAAGGATACGCGCCGGCGGATTTTGTTGCGGAAGGACAAGATCAAACGCGCGGCTGGTTTTATGCGCTTCATGTGCTTTCGACCGCACTTTTTCATCGTCCAGCGTTTAAAAACGTTGTTGTAACGGGTATTGTTCTTGCAAAAGATGGAAAAAAGATGTCGAAACGTCTCAAAAACTATACAGATCCGATGGAGCTGTTTTCGACATACGGGGCGGATGCGCTTCGCTACTACTTCCTCACATCGCCCATCGTTGAAGGGGAAAATCTTGCATTCGCGGACGCAGACCTCCAAACGATCACGCGCACGTTCCTCAACTTGTATTGGAACATCGTGGTTTTCTACAAAACGTATGCTGGTGAAGGGGTGAAGCTCGAAAAGCCACGCAGCGGGCACGTGATGGACCGATGGATTCTCTCACGACTGGCGCATCTTACAAAGGAAATAACAACCGCGATGGATGCGTACGAACTCGTCAAAGCCACGAGGCCACTTCGTGCATTTGTGGATGATCTTTCGACATGGTGGCTTCGTCGTTCGCGCGATCGTCTCAAATCAGAGAACGTCTATGAACGCCTAGATGCGCTCAAAACCCTGCGCGAAGTGCTCGAAATATTCACAAAGCTGTGCGCGCCGTTCATTCCATTTCTTGCGGAGAAGGTTTATCAAGAGATGAGTTGCGCGAAAGCATCCGTTCATCTTGATGCATGGCCAAAAGCGGAAACGCGTCTTCAAGATACGGGTCTTGAACAAGACATGCGATGGATTCGCGACGTGGCGTCTGCGGCGCACGAACTTCGTGTGAAACAGGCGTTACCGATTCGCCAAACACTTGCTTCGCTCACGATTTCGTTCGTGCATCCAGAAGAATTGGAGCGTTCGCAGAAGAAAACGATGCTTTTAGAAGTATTGCGCGATGAACTCAACGTCGAAAAAGTGCTCCTACAAGGGAAGAGCGGGCTTTTGAATGCGTGGGAGGTGGAACTCGACACGGAGCTTACGCCCGAACTTCGCAAGAAAGGGTATCGTCGCGAGTTTTCTCGTCAGGTGATGAGTTTGCGTAAACAAGCGGGACTTGAACCAAAAGATCGCGTGCACGTGCTGTACACGCTTCCAGAAGGGGAAGTGCGTGAGGCGATGCAAGAAGGAGGCGCGACGTTCGTGAAAGAGCTGCGCGCAGAAAGTCTAGGCCTCATAGAGGACAACATGGACGCGCAAGAGATGACATCTGACATCGAAATTGGAGGGGAAAAGGGGAAACTTAGGCTTTCCCCTTGCTTCCCATAAGTTCCATCTTTTGTTTCGCGATTTCTTTCATAAGCGTACGTCCAGGTTCGAAAAGCTTGCGTGGATCGAACCAATTCGGATGCTCGGCGACCGCTTCGCGCAAACCAGCGCTAAAGCCAAGGCGTAAATCCGTATCAATGTTGATCTTTGTGATCCCATTTTGAACGGCGAGAGCGATATCCTCATCAAGAACGCCGCGTGCTTCGGCGAGCTCGCCCCCAAAACGCTTCACAAGCGCGACAATGTCTTCACGTACGCCAGATGCACCATGAAGGACAAGCGGAACATCAACGAGCGCGCGTATTTTTTTGAGACGTTCGATATCGAGATGCGTATTGCCAGAAAACTTCATCGCGCCATGATGGGTGCCGATCGCGATCGCGAGCGTATCGCACTCACTCTCACGCACAAACGTCTTCGCTTCGTCAGGATCGGTGAAGAACGCCTCTTTTTTGGAAGTATGCACGAGGTCTTCCGTGCCGCCGATACGCCCAAGTTCCGCTTCAACCATTACCCCTTTTGCGCGCGCCCAAGCCACGACCTGCCTCGTACGACGCACGTTTTCTTCAAACGGGTATTCGGATGCATCGATCATGACGCTTGTATAGCCAGTTTCGATCGCTTGTTTGATAAGGGGCAAATCTTTCCCGTGATCGAGATGGAGAACGACAGGCACGGGGCGTTCGCTTGCCGCCTTCACCATCGCAATCAACATGCTCATTCCTGCGTACTGCACACCTCCTTCAGAGGTTTCTAAAATCACGGGCGACTGCATTTCAACCGCCGCATCCATCACAGCGAGAATCGTTTCAAGATGGTTCACGTTAAACGCGGGTACGGCGTATCCGTGTTTTTGCGCGTGCCGGAGAAGCGTGAGAGGATTTGTTATCATACAGAGGTTGGATGGATCGAGGAATGTTTACGAATAAGTCGTTCGAGGGTTTCGCGTGAGCCGAGGCCATCTTGTGGGCCGAGAAATTGAATCACGCTCGCCGCGTTTGCTGTGCCATAGCGCATCGCTTGAGGGACCGTATAGCCGCGGTCGATCGCCCACGTGAAGGCCGTCGTGTACGCATCCCCCGCGCCGGTGCGTTCGATGCAAGGAACGGGAAAGCATGCACACTTCCACGCGCCTTCTTGATTCATCGCGTAGGAGCCTTGGTCGCCATCCGTAATCACGGCGAGGCGTACCCCAAGCTCAAGAAATCGTGCAAGATGTTTCTTGATGGATGTTTTTGGTGAGCTTTCAAGGAAGAGTTCCGCCTCTTCTTTATTCATGACGAGAATATCGGTGAGTTTCAACACGTCGTGCATGTTCTTTGCGAGACGTTTGAGCTGATGCGTTCCTGGTTGGAAGGTGAGTTTCGTTTTTGGATGTGCCGCGAGATAGACCAGAATATCGCGCTCTAATGCCGCATGTTCCGTACCAAGAGAGCTATAATACAGACGTTGTACGTCGCCAAGCTTTTGCGGAAAAACGTACGAATACGGCTGATGATACACAAGAATCGCTCGTTCTCCTTGAAATGTGAGTACCGTAGAATAGTTTGTCTCGTGCCCTTTCAGCTGCGTGACGTACGTCGCATCCACATGCTCATGCTTCCAACGAGCTTGAATCATCTTCGCGGCTTCATCATCGCCGATCACGGCGTAGATCCCCGAGCACATCCCAAGCCGGCTCGCCCCTACCGCGGCGTTCGAAGCATTCCCCGCTCCAGGAAATTTCACCACGTTGTCGACCGCGACCTTCTCGCCTAATGTAAAAGAGATCTGACATGCTTTTGATTGAAGCTCGCAATGCACGGCCGTTTCACGAATCTGAACAAAAACATCAAGCATCGTATCGCCGATCGCAAAAACATCAAATTGGGGGCGTGCGGAAGAACGTTTCATGAAAGAAAGGGCATGTGCTACGATGAGAGTATACTCTTTTTTCTCTTCCTTGTATGCATCATGCAAAAAAATCATCTTCTCTCAAAAGTGCCGGTGCAGGAATGGCGGCTGGTGTTGTGCTTGGTCTTGCGACGGGATTGTTCTTACGATCGAAAAAAGGGCAAGTACTCACGAACGACGTAGAGAAACACGCGGCGCTCTTACAAAAGCAGGTGGTGGCGCGCGTTCGCGGCGTGGAAGAGCTCTCAGAGGAGCTCTATGACGACGTAGTGGATGAGGTGCTCGAACTGTATGCTCGAGGAAAAGAAGTCGTTAGAGAAGAAGTGCCGATTCTTCGTCGTGAGCTTCGCAAACGATGGAAGATGGTCAAGGCGTTGGTTGACAAACATCTCTAAGTTTATGAAACGCCACGTTTTTACGCTTGCGCCTTTTCCAGAAGGGACAACGTGGACGGTTCGTGTGCCGGCGCTCGTGCATCAAATCGTGCGCGTGCTGAAGCTGCGTATCGGCGAAGAAGTGGAGTTTGTGGATGGAAAAGGGAAGCGCAGGCAAGGAGAAATTGTGCGTCTCGCGGAACATGCGGTGGATGTGTCGGTGCAAAGTTTTCCTTTTTGTCATTCCCGCGAAGGCGGGAACCCAGCCCAGAGCGAGCCTGCCCCACACCTCTACATTTGCGCGGCTATTCTGAAGCATGATCGTTTCGAATGGCTCACAGAAAAGCTCGCAGAGATCGGCGTCACGGACCTTCTTCCTCTCGTGAGTGCGCGCACCATCAAAAAAGATGTGCGTCTTGAACGGTTGCAAACGATCGCGAACGAAGCGATGGAACAATCGGAACAGGCAACGTGTATGCGTATTCATGCGCCGATGGATCTTTTTGGGGCGCACCGTTTTCTTACGCGATTGAACACGGTTGCCGTTGTGTGCGATATAGGAAAGCATCTCAAGCCCTTGGAACAGATGTTGGTCGAAACGAAAGCGCGAGCGATTTGTATCGGTCCTGAAGGTGGCTGGTCAGACGAAGAGCGTGTCTTCTTCGAGCAAGAAGCGCGCTATCCACGTGCAACGCTCGGCGCATCGATCCTTCGCGGCGAAACGGCGGGGATTTTGGGAGGGTATGCGCTGATCCATTCTTGCCGTACTGTGTGAAACATATGAAACAAGAACAAGCGCTCGCGACGTTTGGTGGTGGGTGTTTCTGGGGAGTGGAAGAGGCGTTTCGGACGTTGTCTGGGGTTCTTCAAACGTCCGTTGGTTACATGGGTGGCACGACGATACATCCAACGTACGAAGAGGTGTGTTCTGGTACAACCGATCACGCGGAGGTCGTGCAGGTGGTGTTTAATCCGGAAAAGATTTCTTATGACGAGCTATTGAATGTGTTTTGGCGTGCGCACAATCCAACAACGCGCGATCGCCAAGGCCCTGACGTGGGCACGCAGTATCGTTCAGTGATTTTTACGCATACGGATGAACAAAAACGCCTCGCCGAAGCTTCGAAGGCTGCGCTCGACGCGAGCGGACGCTACGCGTCATCGATCGTCACGGAGATTCTTCCTGCACAGAATTTCTTTCTCGCAGAAGAGTATCATCAACAGTATCATGCGAAGCATGGAGGATCGTGTTCGTTTTAAGAACCCGTTCACGCTCACCTCACCCTACCCTCTCCTTCATAAAGAGAGGGTTCTGATCGGTACACGGTTCCTCTGATAAGCCCCTCTCCTTACGAAGGAGAGGGGGAAGGGGTGAGGTAAATGTGCGGGCGTGGGCTAGGTTCCCGCCTTCTCCGCCAGAGGCGGATGCGCCTTGGGCGTAGCAGGAATGACAGAATAGCGACCCGGGCATGACGGAAAAAGATTTCGAACAGGTTCCAAAACAAAAGCGCCCCGATCGCGGAGGATCGGGGGCAGGGGGGTGTGAGGGAGGGGCGCGCCTCGTCTACGAGGTTGTGGGCGTCTGGCGGATCTCGCAGACGAAGTTGCCGTCCTCACCCAGCCCGAAGGCGGCGAGGTACTCACCCTTGGCGGGGTCGATGCGACCTTCATTGATGAGGTCGTCCTCGGCCATCTGGCGCATGAGGAGCGGAGCGGCCTTCCGATCGGCTTCCTCGCGTCGTTGAGTGATGAGTACTAGGAGGTCCGGGTCGATCTCGTGGTCGTTGGAATCCATGGTTCCGCTCCTTGTGAAGTGTCGGCTACGTGCCGGCGTTGTTCTTCTCGCCCGCTGCCTTGCTGGCCTCGTACTCGGCCTGCTGCGCGTTGAGGGTGTCGGCGATCTTGTCGGCGTCGCGGTCCCAGACGCTCCATGCCTCGGCGACGACTGCCGCGTCGTTGCGTTGCGCAGCCATACGGGTCTCGTGAAGCATCGCGCCGATGCGTCGGACGTTTGCACGCTGCTCGGGGGTGGGTTCGTCCTTGGATGAGGACGAGGAATCGTGGTCGCTCATGAGAAACGCTCCGGAAAGAGTCCCGACGTTGTGTCGAGAGTCTGGCTTAAATATACCATATTTCAGGCCATTTGTCAACCTTCCCCAACAAAAACACCACGCTTTTTGCGTGGCGTTTGTATGGTCGGGGCGACAGGTCTCGAACCTGCGACCTCCTGGTCCCAAACCAGGCGCTCTACCAACTGAGCTACACCCCGAATTGCGGCACCGCCCCACGGTACCCTATTCACCTAGGCTTTGCCAAGAGCCCCGCTCTCACGCATACTTTTCATATGAAGATGTTCGTAGATGCGCGCATGATGGGTGCAAGGCATACGCGCGGCATTGGGCGCGTCATTTCAGAGATATTGCCGCGTCTTATCACGCGTTTTTCTTCGTGTACGTGGTCTGTGCTTGTACGGTGGGAGGATCAGGTGGATGAGGTGCGTTCGTGGGGCTTCGGTGAGCGCGTAGAGATATGGGTGAAGGATCTTCCATGGTACGGCGTTCGCGAGCAGATCACGCTTCCACGCCTCATACGCGCATCACGAGCAGATCGCGCGTTCTTCTTTCATTGGAACGTTCCGTGGGCGTGTCCCGTTCCGTATGCGTTCTTTTTGCATGACCTCCTTCTTCTCCATCAGCCGAAGAGCGCTCATGCGAGCTTACGGCATCCCCTCGTGCGATGGATCAAGCGAGAAGGACAGGCGAAGCTTCTCGAACGCGCTTGCGTGAAAGCGACGTGCATCGCGACGCCGACGGAATGGGTAAGACGTGATGCGGAAGAGCTGTTCCCGCAGGTAAAGGGAAAGATCGGGGTGGTGGGGGAGGGGGTGACGTGGCAACCCCCTCATTCCCCCTTGTCAGGGGGAGGTCAGTTCTGTCTCATCGTTGGTTCGGCGTATCCGCACAAGCGGATAGATCTTGCTTTGCGTGCGTGGAAAGTGGTGTCAGAAACGTATCAAGCACACGAGCTCGTTCTCGTGAGTGCGAGCGATACGTTTCTCGAACGTCTCAAAATACAGGTCGTGCGAGAGGCTATTCCGCGTGTGCGTTTTATCGAAGAGGTGCAAAGCGAAGATGCGCTTGCGTCGTGGTATGCACAAGCAGAGCTTTTTGTGTTTGCGTCAGAACAGGAGGGGTTTGGTCTCCCGCCTCTTGAAGCGTTGATGCGAGGATGCCCCATTCTTTCGAGCGATGCGACGTGTTTGCGAGAGGTATTGCCACGTGAAGGAGTACGCTTCTTTCGAAGTGGCGACCAAGCTGGTATGATAGAGACATGGAGAGATGCGCTTCTTCATCGAGAGCATCTGCTTCGTGAAATAGTGTCTGCACAGACGTTCATTCGTGCTCATCACGAGTGGGGGGCTGCGGCAGAACGCCTTGCGTCCCTTCTTTCTTTGCATGACTCGTCCTTCTCCTTCAAAAAATAGCTCTTCCTCCGCTCGTTCTAAACCTGTGCAGGTTGTCTTTGGTGCGCACGAAGCGAGCGAACATCAAGTACAAGTAACGGGGCGTTCCGCAAAACCAAAGAAAGATTTTCGCATGCCCTTTCATCGAGATATTCACGCATGGAGAACACCGTTTGCTGAACAGGCGTCCGTGGAAGCGGTGCTGGTGTATGCCTCCGATTTATGGATAGAATCGCTTGACGAGAGGCATTTTCTCGATCAGTTCACTCCTGGAGATCCAGAGGAGGCGTATGAGGAGAGTCGTGGAAGCGTGTGGTCACGTCTTCGTGCGCCGTTTATCACGTGGGAGGTGGTGGAAACCCCTCCCAGCCTCCCCTTATCAGGGGAGGAGGAGCATGATCTAATACAAGCAGCTGATATTGTTGATACAGAGGAACGAGGGCGATTTCAAATGATAAAAGAGTATGTTCTTCGTAAAAAAGATGTTCTTTTTGAACGCGAGGAAGAGCTTGTCGAAGAAGTGGAAGGGACGTGGTCCGCTCCGCATGTATCGGCGTCCGTGCAGCCTCTGCGGCTTGTTGTTGCGTTTTTAGGCATGGTGGTGCTCGTAGCACTCCCAGCAGGAGCGGTATCTTGGTCGAGGTCGCTCACACACTCGGCAGGGTCGCTTCAAGCTCTCGCCCAAAACGTTTCGAGCGAGGCAGATCGCTTCTCATTTGCGGATATCGCGAGCTGGTCCAAACGTTTTCATGAGATAGAAACGCTCGCCGAACAGCTTCAGTCCGGCCATCGTGTGGCGTTTTCCCTTGCGCAGCTTATTCCTTCGACGCGCACAACCGCAGAAACAGTTGATGCGCTTTTGACAGCCGCGCAAGAGGGAAGTGCTGTTGCGAGCTTGCTTTCACAGGGCATTGCGAAACTTTCTGTGACGGACGGCGCTCTTCCTGATGAACGCCTTCTCCGTTTTCAACAATACATGGAAGAAGCCGAGCCTTCGATCGAGCGTCTGCTTGCGGCGGTTCGGCGCATCACGCCGGAAGCGCTTCCGGAAGAATATCAGCCTCGTGTACGCGAAATTCGTTCCACACTCGCCTCGCTCGAACCGCTTTTGCGCGATACACAGCGTCTGTCTGATATGGTGCTCGCCCTTATTGGGCATCACGAACCACGCACGTACCTCATCGTGTTTCAAAACGAGGCAGAGCTTCGTCCTTCGGGCGGGTTTATGGGATCATTCGCTGAACTCACGCTTGATCGAGGAGCGATCAAACATCTGAACGTGCCTGGGGGTGGGCCGTATGATTTGCGCAGTCAGCTGACGAAGCGATGGCGTCCGCCTGAACCACTTCAGCTCGTAGGCGCGCGATGGGAATTTCAAGACGCGAACTGGTCGCCGGATTTTGGAGAGACGGCGCGCACCATCAACACCTTTTGGAGTGAGTCGGGGCAGCCTACGCTTGATGGGATCATCGCCGTGAACTCATCCATTCTGCCAAAACTCATGAAGTTGACGGGACCGATCACGCTCGATACCTATGGAAAAACCGTCACGGCAGACAACGTGCTTTTTGAGACGCAAAAAGCGGTTGAGCTCGAGTACGATCGCGAGAAAAATACGCCAAAAGCGTTCGTGGCAGATTTGAATAAAGAGGTACTTGCTCGTTTACAAGAGCTTCCCGCAAATCGCTGGAGCGAAGTCGCGCTTCTTCTCGCCCGTTCGCTTGAGGAAAAAGAAACGCAGGTGTGGCTTACGCGCGCAGATGAGCAGGATACGGCGCGTTCGTTCGGATGGACCGGAGAATGGGAACATGCTCCGGAATTTGATCGATTTGCCATGATCGGGGCGAATATCGCAGGGCAAAAATCTGATCGCATGATGGTGGAATCGCTTGTGCAGAACGTCTCGATTAAGTCAGATGGAACGATTACAGAAACGATCGAAGCAAAACGCACGCATACAGGGACATCTGATTTGCTGTTTTACGGAGCGCAAAACGTTCAATACGCGCGATGGTACGTACCTGCTTCGACGCTTCTTGGGGCGGCGGGGTTTCAGGCTCCAAACGAGGCGCTCTTCGAACGATCGACGGAACAGGAGCTCCCGTTTGAAGGCGTTGTGAGCACGACGCGTCTGACCTTTGATGAAGCAACGCTCGATGTCGCGGAAGAGGCATCTGGAATGATTCTTGGTGGGTGGCTTCAAACGAAGCCGCAATCCAGTACCCGTACGGAGCTCGCCTACACGCTCGATCGTCGTACGTCTGATATGGCACAAGCTCTTCGTACAAGTGATGCGCTTGATGAGGCAACGGATGCGTACGTGCTCGACCTCTACGCGCAATCCGGCAAGGCGCGAGCACATACGCTTCGTATAGACTACCCCCCTTCTTGGAAGGTGTTGCGCTCCTCTGCAGGTCTTGAAGAGGACGAAGAAGGGGTACTGATACTGGACATTCCTGCTCTCACACGCGACACGCGACTCTTCGTGCTTTTTGACCGCTCCTAAGAACTTCAAAAACGTGCTATACTCGCTAAAAGCTCTTTCTATGACTGTTCATTCTCCGCGCCGCTCGCCCATCGTCCCCATTACCGCACCCACGTTTTCCTCGTCTTCTTCGCACGCAGCTCTCTATCGACGTATCGCTTATACCTTTTTCGGTCTAACAGTGATCGTACTTGTAGGGGTGGTGTGGCTTTCCTCCGTTGAGGCAACAGTCGATGTGCGCGCACGTCGAACACCTGTTCGTGGAGAAACGAACGTGGAGATTACGCCTCGAGCGAATGGCGGATCACAAATTCAAGGACGAGTTCTGTCTGTTCCTATGCGAAAAACGCAGGAATTTGCGGTTGTGGGCGTCGCTGCATCAACGCCCGTTGCGACGAGCACGCTTCCTGCAGTCGTTCCTCTCAACCCGGTGAAAATCGAAACACCCTCTTCTACAGGAGGAGCTGTTTCTTCGACGAAGTTTGCCACGGGAAAGGTGGTGCTTATCAACGGCTACTCAAAGCCGCAAACGCTTGTAGAACGTACACGTCTCGAGACAAGCGATGGGAAGCTCTATCGTTTAGATAAGCGCGTGAGCATTCCTGCGGGCGGACGTGTGACAACCACCGTTACGGCTGATAAAGCGGGGGGTTTGTACGCGATTGCCCCAACTTCGTTTACCATTCCGGGTTTGTGGATTGATCTTCAAAAACTGATTTACGCGGAATCAAATGAAGCGTTTACGCTTGGAGGGGTGGGGACATTGCCCGCACCAAAACCCGTCCCAAAACCCGTCCTTAAACCAACGACTTCCGCTTCATCAACCACGTCGCAAGTAATGGATCGAAAAATTGTTACACAGCAAAACATCGACAGCGCGTACGAAACGCTCACAAATCAAGCCGTTGAACAAGCGAAGCAGCTGCTTCTTGCGAACATGAACGATTCTCGATTGAATGGAGCGGCCTATTTCGTGAACACGACAAACAAATCCGCAACAGCGCGCGCGGGACAGATTGCGAATACGTTTACCGCACAGGTAGATGTCGAGGTGATTGGCGTGTTCTATTCAGCAGAAGATATGCAGCAACTTGTGCGTTCTCGTCTTCGCGAACGGTTGCCAGAAGGGCAAGAATTTCTCTCGTTTGAAGAGAAAGACTTCGTCTACGTGCCAGAATCAGTCGATAAACAGGGTGAACAGGCGCGACTTCGCGTGATTACGAATGCGGAATATCGTGTGATGAGCAACCACCCAGGGCTTGCGCCAAGCGCGATTGCGGGGAAGTCTCGTGCGGAAGCGGAAGCGCATCTCGAAGCGATTGAGGGGGTCGAATCGGCCACGATCGTGCTCCGTCCTGGATGGATCGGGAAGCTGCCGCGCCTTACGGATCATATCAAGATTGAGGTGAGGTAAGGGGGGGGACTATCTTACGTACACAAACCTCCATCGTTCAAACGCATCTCGCAGAAAGGAACATTCTTGAGAAGGGAGCATATCTTTGAGCCACGCCTCAAGCCGCTCTTTTGATGATGGATCAAACTCGAGCCAGAGTTCGATACGAAGAGTTGGGTGTTGTGTAGAAAAACGCTTCACTTGAAGAAGAAGTTTTTTGATGAGAGCAAGACCGTCATCTTCGGCAAACAGCGCTTTTGTGGGTTCGAAGCGCGTGGAGGTATGAGCGAGTTTTTGTTGATCCCCCAAAGGAAGATAGGGAAGGTTCGCGAGCACAATCAAGCGCCTTGGTGCGTGCGCAAGCACTATTTTTTGCAACGCACGATCAAAGAGCGAAGCGTGTCGCAAAAGCAACGTTTCTTTTTGCTCATGAAGAATGTTTTTCGCATTCTTCAGGGCAATAGCGAGTGCACGCTTGCTTCTATCCGACGCAAGAACGTGTTTCGCCCCTCGTGCGAGCGCGAGACTGATTGCAATACAACCAGAACCTGTACCAATATCAAGAGCAAGCGTGTCACGCGCATCTCTTGGCCACGCAGCAAGAACGTGCTCCACAAGCTCTTCCGTTTCGATGCGAGGAATAAGGGTGGATCGTGAAACGAGAAACGTCTCGTTGAGAAACGGTGCTTCACCAAGAATGTAGGCGAGCGGTTCTCTTTTCAAGAGGCGTGCTTCGCGAAGCGTATACGATCGTAGAAAGCGAGCAGATACGGGCGTAGAGCCATGCGTCGCGATCCATGCGAGCGAATGGTTCAAGAGAGAGCTGGCGAGCGCGCGTGCGAGGGTTCGACAAAGAGGCATGTCCCACGATCGAGAAAGGCGCGTTTCGCTCCTCTGAAGAAGATGTCCAAGGGTGAGCATGTGTGCAGCATACGAAGGGACGAGCGTCTTGCCAAGGTAGGGGAATGTTTGTACGATTTCCTTCGTAAGATATAGGACTTACCCGTTTGGCGATCTTCAACGGACGTTTAGCTCAGCTGGTTAGAGCGCACGATTCACATTCGTGAGGTCGGTGGTTCGATCCCACCAACGTCCACCATGTCGAAAACCGCGCCGGTTGCACTCCCGCGACCACGCGGTTTTTGCGTTGGGTGAGCGGAGAATTAGGGCTGCGAGACGGGTTCGCTCCCGCGGGGCAGGACCGAGGCGAGGTTGTAGGGGTTATCCGGGGTCGTCGAGCGTGAATCACCCTGTCCTTGTTGGGTTTTCGTGCGTTCGAGGACGGGTTCGCTCCCCGAGGGGTGGTGTGCCCCGCCAGGATCGCGAAGGGTTCGGAGAGTCGGACCTCGAGCCCAGCCGATCCGAGCACCATCGACTCGTACAACTCAGAGACGAGGCGCCGACGTTCGTCGGGTCCTGCCTCGCGGAAGGCTCGCACTCGAACGGTTCCAGCGTGCGTCGGTGGCGGCGCCAACACCTGCGTTCCTGGGACACCATCGACGGAGGTCTGCGGCAATGGGATCGACGACGACTGCGACGGAGCGGTCGACAACGGTTGCCGCCGGGTTCACATCGAGCTCGCCCCGTCCATTCAGACGGAATGCCCAGGTGGAGGGTGGTACCTTGAGTACTATCGCTGGGATACGGGAGTTGCGGTCCGATCTCCCACCCCAGGGACGCCGATCGATTTCATCGTCCCGCCCCCGTACTCGTACCGCGGGACGCTGGGGTTCAGCGCTTGGTGCCCGACGTTGGTGTCGGGCAGCAATTGGCGGATCTGGACGAACTGGACAGGGCAGCCTGCGCGAAACGCGGGCGTAGCGTCGATCGTCGTCGACGGGGTAGAGCTCGCCGACATGGAGGCGCTGGTCTGCAACTACTTCCAGAACTGCCCATACGGGCAACCCTCCTACTGGACGAGTCCTCGGGTTCCGCTCGATGCAAGTTTCAACGGACGATGTGAGGCCTCACCTGTCCAGTGCCCGGACTGGTGCAGGGACTCTACCTGTCGCTGAGCCAAAAACTGAAAGTGGCAAGCAAGAAAACAGGGAAGGATACTGGAACCATTCCGGACCCGAAGAAGTATCTCAATCGATGTCTTCAAGTGAGCAATCCAGCGTTTTGGGTGAAATTGAGTCGGTTGTTGTCGAGAATGATCTTCGGGCCTTCCTGCGTGCCGCGGTGTTGCGATGTGACTCCCGCCCACGCGCCTCAATTTCACCCAAAACGCTGGAATGAGTTCACCGATTTAGAGCGCCGGAGAATCCTGCGTGAGAAGGACAAGTTGATTCAATACCTGCACCTATCGGACGCATTACGAAAGGTGAAAAAGTTACGTATCGCGATGGGACGCAATGCGAGCCTGAAGCGGTTCGTGGAGGAACTCGGCGTCAAGGCTGAACGTATCGAGCCGAATTCATTTCGTATGTTCGCCGATGAAAAGTAGCGTCAAATCTTCCGATTCACGGATCACAGTTTCGAAAACGTAACCAGTGACACGAGGAGTGAGTATGGACCTGGCTACTGCTGTAGACCTTCTTTCTCGGGGCACGTACTGCTTGTGGGTCGGAGCCGGCGCGTCCATTCATCTGGGGGGTGGTGATCGCTCATTGGGATGGGCTTCTTTGACCGAAGCTCTCGAGGCTCGGGCTGGGGTAATCAAGCCTGACGATACGTGGAATGCGAGTTTGCCGGAAAGGTTAGATGTATGCCTTCGTGCTCTCGGTCGAGATCGCTTTCAGGCCGCTCTGCGTGAACAGGTGTGCAAGAAGCTCTCAGGAAATATCGTTGAAGCAGCCGTCCGCTACACCATCGACGGTATTGTGCCGACAAACGTTGTTCAGCTTGCTCGGCTAGGAGCACTCGCAAACCCGATTGTCAACTTCAACATTGAGACTTTTTCCTCATGGGCGCTTGGATTTCCTAATGGACCCTGTCGGGTCCAGTGCTTTCGTCCGCCGACTCCAGAAGGACGTATGCACAGTAGCGGTTCCAGCAATGAGAATCAACGTCGATTCGCCCGTTCAGTATACCATCCACATGGCGCAATAACACATTCGGGGCTGTGTGTGATGACATCGTCAGACTATCGAAATCTTGGCGGCACGCTTGCGCTTGAACTTGCGACTCATGCAGCATTTGAATCTCGTCTTGCGATCGTGGGGATGAGCCTCGACGACGAATATCTGCGTGATCAATTAGCTTCGTTTCGCAATCAGGTCCATCAAATCCTCTGGTTCACGAGCGATGAACCAAGACCCGATGTTGCTCGATGGGCATGGGTTCACGATGTCGAATGTGTCCGAAGTTCTTGGCCTGACTTCTGGCAAGCAATCGATACCAAACTACCGGAGCCGGAGATGGATGCCATGCAATTCGTTTGGCACACCATCGGATGGATGGCTTTTAGCGAGAGCGAGGGTCGATCTGCTATGGCGCATCATATCAAAGTATTCCTAGATATGGGCTCTACAGAAACTCAAATTGCAAGCTTTCGGCGTCAGGCGGCACTTATGGGAGAATCTGAGGGCACCGGTGACTATTTCGCAGTTTCACCTGACTCAATTGCTTTTACGAAAAAGTATCTTTCATCTCTGTTGAAGAAGTGAACGCTTAACCACGCTGAATATTGGAAGGAGACCTCTGTCTAAGATTTGCAATCTTTCGAAGATGCCGTTTGGTTGACTGGAGATTTGCCGGTGGCGGACTGCTTGAGTATAGTTCGAACATCCATCACCCTGGTCCACCATACAAAAACCCCCGCATAGAGCGAGGGGTTTTCTTGTTGTGTGCTTTCTTAGAGTGTTGCTGCAACAACGTTCACATTCACGTGAAAAAGTGTTGAAGGAGCTGCGCACGCAGGTGTCGCACTTCGACAAATGGGGTCACCATTCACGCTCACGATGGATGCACCCACCGCTTTTGCGGAGAAGGTGATGGATGTCCCAACAACAGGAGCGAGTACGTTCACGTTCGAGCTAGAGGCATTCGTCCATGTGAATCCATCGCTCAAACGCACGAGGAGACGATCGCCCACTTCGAGCGTTCGTGTCATGCCAAGATCTTTTATCGTGATCACATGAGTTTTGTTATTCATCTGCGAAAGATCATGGACGAAATACGCTTGAAGCGTGAGAGCATCTTTTTCACCGCGTGCCCAAACGTCCACACGGTCGCCAACATGAATGTCTTTCGCTTTCATGTGCTGATACTGGCTGAACATCAGTACGGATTTACGAAGTGAAATCAGATAGGTTTTTCCTTCGCTGAGAACGGTGATCGTTCCATCATTGATGGCTGTTACCTGTCCAATCACATGCGTACGAACAAGCGGCACGGTAATAGCGATGGTTTTCGCCATGACGTTACTATTCGTTCGATTCCATGTGCCGTGTACGCGCACGTTTCGTCCGATCAGTATTTCGCTGCTCGATGCGGCGACGCCATTTTTTGTGATCTTTGTTTCTGCGTTCCAAGTAATCGTTTGTTTTTCGCGTTTGTGCGTCGTCATCACGAAGCTGTTCGTGGTAGAAGTGCTCTCAAGAGAAAGAACAGCTCCTGCAAACGTACCACTTCGCTTTTGGAGAGACATGTCCTGAACCTTTTTCGCTTTCAAGATGCCGCCATCTACCCATGTACCATGAACGATGAGTTCATCTTTGAGCTGTAGATCGTTTAACGTCATGGTTCCACCAGAACGATGAGTGAATGTTGCTGTGCTTGCATCTATCTGAAAACTTACACCACCCACGAGAAGTGTCAGAGTTGATCCATTGAGCGTGGTGAGGGATCCGCGAACGGTTTGGTTGAGCCAACGATGTTGTGCTTGTGCATCAGATTTTTTTTCTGCATGCTCTGTTTTTGCAAACGCAGAAAGAGGAAGGAGCGTAAGCGAGAGAGCGATTGCGACAAGAAAACGAGAGAGATTCATACGAGGGAAAATTATTTTTTAGAAGGATTTTTTTTGAGATGAGCCTGTTCGCTACGCGCTTCGAGGCGCTTGACTTCGCGCTCGATACGTTTTTCCAGACGTTTCTGTACGTGTGGTGGAAGAACCTTTTTTTCCTGAAGAGCGTGTATTTCCTCACGACGACGCAGGAGAAACTGTTCATCGAGCTTCGTTTTTTCTTCCGGTGTGCGAGTCAAGACTCGACGAAGAGGTTCGTTCACATAGAGTTTGAGAGGATAGAGCGGATGAGTGGGGAGGGCACGTTCTGCGGCAGACACGGTTCCCATACCGAGGAGCAAGAGGAGAGCGACCGCCATGAAAGGCATGAGGCTTGGAAGAAGCCTTCTCTCTAGAAGACGTGCTTCTGTGCCTGCTCTTACCGGATGCGCATGCATGAAAGTGGTGAGTTCGGTGCGTATTACGTTTTTTTCATCAGAAACAAGCGCTTTTTTACGAGCGTGACGCAAAAAGGGATGAAAGCGGAAAAGCATAGGAGGGGGGAAGAAGGGATCGAAGCTTTTTGAGGCTGCGATGAAGGCGTACAGAGATCACGTTCGCTGATTGGTTCACGATAAGGGCTATTTCTTTTGGCGAAAGGTCATCGATATAGCGCAGGACGATGAGTTCGCGCTCATCATCATCGAGATGTTCGAGAAAGGGAATGAGACGATCCCCATCAAGCCGCCCTTCGAGAGACGGGCGTGGGTTCGTGCTCGGTTCGAAGCCTGTTTCTTCGAGGTTTTCTAGCGAACACGTGGGTTTACGCTTGCGAACTTCGTCAATTACGAGACGTGTGGCCGTGGTGTAGAGAAGCGCTCGCAAGTGCTCCACGGTATGCCCTTCTGCGAGATACTGCCACACCTTCATGAACGTTTGTTGGGTGAGGTCTTTCGCAAGTTCATGATGATAGACACGATAAAAGCAGTGACGAAAAATCGCATCCGCATAGGAGTCGTACGCTTTGAGAAACCGTTCATGCATCGGTGTCGTCATAAGAGACGGGGGAATGAGATAGGACTTACACATTACTCTTACATAATTGAGGGCATCTTTGCTACTATACGGACATGGTCTCGTTCGTTGCACAACAGCCGGGGTTTTTATTCGGTATTTGCGCCGCACTCGCATGGATAGCGCACCGTTTGCGCGCACCGTTTGTCGTGCTTCTTCTCCTTGGAGGAGCGCTCTTTGGCCGAGATGGCTTCGGATTCTGGCAAGGGCTCGCCTCGTTTGAATCGTTCGCTTCTTTTGGAATCGCCGCGCTCCTGTTTCTTGTGGGGTTGGAACTTTCCCCAGCATTTTTTCGTGAGGTGGGTTTGCGTCCTGTGCGGCTTTTCGCGAATACGTTTCTCGCACTTGGAATTCTTGGCGTTGTATGGGTGCGTGCCTTTGATGTATCGCTTGGTATTGCTCTCCTCCTTGGGGTGTTGTTTACGTTCAATAGTACAGCACTTGCTCTCAAAACTTTGGGAGAGCGTGATGAGCTAGGAAAAACGCACGGACGTCTCGCCATGTCCGTCTTGATCTTGCAGGATGTGGTGGGAAGTGTGTTGTTTGCGGTACTTGGGGCGTGTATCGCGCTTCTTCAGAGTCAGTCAATGGCTGAGGTTGCGAGCCTGTATCTCATCAAGGTCGTCGTTTTGTGTATAAGCTCGTGGATGTTCGCGAAATATGCTCTCGCGAAGGTGTGGCGACAGATCGCGAAGCGGCCAGAGGTATTTCTCCTTGCAGGATTTGCGTATCCATTGTTTGTCGGGACGTTATTTTCTCTCTTTGGACTTTCCGCAGAGCTGGGAGCGCTTGTCGCAGGTATTTCGCTTGCACAATCTGAGTATCGATTCGAGCTTATCGCCCGCATGAAGCCGCTCAAGGAGATTTTTCTCGCCCCGTTCTTTTTTCTGATGGGGGCAGGATGGGCATGGCGCGCGACGATTGAGCTTTGGCCGTTTATCCTGCTTGGACTCATGATTGTGTCGGTGTTTGGGCCGCTGCTCGTCTTCGCAAGTCTGTATCGAAGCGGTATTTCGCGCGCGTCATCGCTTGCGACCGCGCTCGCTCTTTCTCATGGAGGGGAGTTCGTGCTTATTTTTCTCGCGTATGCGCAAGAGCCGCTTGGACTTTCGCGTGATCTCACAACCGCACTTCTCTCCGTCGTTATTTTTTCGATGATGGGAGGAGCGCTTCTTCTTCAAGCGTCGCCGTCTATTCTTGCGTGGATGAAAAAACGCTGGCCAGAGCGAGGAGACGTCACGCATGCGTTCACTACATCTCCTCATATAGTGCTGTTTGGGTGTCATCGCGTGGGGAGTGATTTCCTCCCTGTCCTGCAGCGGAAGCGCGTTCCCTTTGTGGTGGTTGATAGCGATCCTGAAGTCGTCGAACATCTTCAACAGCACAACATACAGGCGTTATTTGGCGATATAACGAATCGTGAACTGTTAAGTCTACTCGCGATAGAGCGTGCACAGCTCATTATTTCCACCGTTCCTGATGTGGAAGCGCAGGTAACGCTGCTCAAGCATCTGAAATCGCATCATGCAAAACCTGTGGTGATTCTCGTCGCGCATGACATCAAAGATGCACTTTTGCTGTATAAAGAAGGCGCTTCGTATGTCATTTTGCCGCACTTTTTAGGAGGAAACTACGCCTCGCAGCTCGTCGAAACACACGGATTTGACAGCCCAGAGCCTTTCGAGGTTGAGCGCTTGCGTCATGTGGAGCATTTAAAAAAACGAGGCGCTTCAAGAGTGTTTTTGCCGGTTGTGGGACGAGGTCGGTGATGATATGCTGCCAACGCTGTGTTATGGCTCGCCTTATTTCCATCGTCAATCAAAAAGGGGGTGTAGGAAAAACGACCACTGCCGTGAATCTTGGCGCGTATTTAGCCGAGATGGGCAAGTACGTACTTCTTGTCGATCTTGATCCGCAGGCGAACGCAACGAGCGGCCTTGGTATCGACCATCGAACGCTTGAACGAGGGGTGTATCATGCAGTTTTGGGGCAAACATCCATAAAAGAGGTTGTTTTACCAACGGCGCACGAACTTTTGCGCGTCGTTCCTGCGACTACGTCGCTCGCCGGTCTCAATATCGAGCTCGTTGATATGGAGCGGCGTGAGTTCCGCCTTCGCGAGGCGTTGCTCGAAATACGCAACGACTACGATTTTATTTTGATTGACTGTCCACCCACGCTTGGCCTTATTACGCTGAACGGTCTTGTGGCTGGCGATGAAATTCTCATTCCTGTGCAAGCAGAATACTACGCGCTCGAGGGGCTTGGGCAACTTCTTGAAACGGTAAAGCTGGTGAAAGAAGGACTTCGTCCAGATTTGGGTATTTTGGGTGCGGTGATTACCATGTATGATGGTCGTACGAAGCTTTCAGACGATGTGCTGCAAGAGCTGTATAAATATTTTCCCAATACGATCTTTCAATCTGTCATTCCACGTAACATTCGTCTTGCGGAAGCGCCCTCGTTTGGGCGAACGATCGTGCAGTTCGACCCAAGCTCAAAAGGAGCGAAGGCGTACGAACGACTGGCGCAAGAACTTCTCGAGCGTGAACTCGATGGATTTACCATTCGTGCCTTATGATCATGAGTAAACAGTCCGGATTAGGACGCGGTCTTGGAGCGTTAATTCCCTCGAAGTCCGTCCCCGTCGCTACGGAGACGGCCATCGTTCCTCTTTCTGATGCTAAAAAAGCGGTACTTTCGGGTCCGCCGCCGAAATCACACCTCTTGACCGCGTCGCTGACGCCGCTCGACACGCATACGTCTCGTGAAGCGTCGATCGCGTCGATTGAGGCAAATCCTCGTCAACCACGACGTTCGTTTGACCACGGCATGATGGATGATCTGATCGCGAGCGTGAAAACACATGGAATTTTGCAACCACTTCTCGTGACAAAAAAAACGGATGGGAAATACCGACTCATCGCCGGCGAGCGGCGTTTGCGTGCGGCGACACTTGCAGGTCTTACGAGCGTACCGATCGTGCTTCGCTCGGCGAATGAACAAGAGCAACTCGAACTTGCCCTCATCGAGAACATCCAACGACAAAATCTCAATCCGCTGGAAGAAGCGTATGCGTTTGAAGAGCTCAATCGCGCGTTTGGTCTCACGCAAGAAGAAATCGCGAAGAAAATGGGAAAAAGCCGTTCACAAGTGGCGAACACCGTACGCTTATTACAACTTCCAGAACTGATGCAGAACGCGCTTATGGATGGGCGCTTGAGCGCCTCGAATGCGCGTACGCTCCTCGCACTTGAATCTGACGTAGATCGCACACATCTCTTTGAAGCGATGCTGGCAAGTCGCTACACGGTGCGTCAAGCGGAAGAGCATGTAGAGACGAAAAAAGCGCGTCCACGCCTGCCGGTGAATCCGAATGTGCGTCAAGCGGAAGAGCAAGTGCGAGCGTTTCTTCAATGTAAAGTCAAAATCAACCGCGCAGAAAAGGGTGATGGAGAAATTCGCCTGCGCTTTTATTCTGATGAAGAACTCAACGCGATTTTAGAAAAGCTGCGAACGTAGGCGAGGTCTACTTTCCAGGAATCATGTTTTGGATCCATGAACGAAGACCACTTTTCGCGTACTGACGAATTTTTGATCGTGCGTGGCGCGTTTTTGCAAAGTCTGACCACTCGCTATTAGGCGTTTTACGCGATTTATTGATCATAATTTCTACCATATCTCCATTTTTGAGGGATTGGTTTAAGTGCACGTGTTCTTCGTTGACTTTCGCAGCGATAGCTGTATTGCCGATATCGGTGTGAATCGCGTACGCAAAATCAATGCAGGAACTTTCTTCTGGGAGGTCAATGACGTCGCCTTTTGGGGTAAAAACGAAGATACGATCGCGAAACATGTCGATTTTGAGATCCTCTAGCGAACGAAGATACGTTTTTTTATCGGCGAGCTCTTGTTGCACCTCCACGAGGTCTTTCACCCATTCCGGTACGTTCTTCTGATGGTGTTTTTTGAGTTTTCGTTCATCGTAAGACCAGTGCGCAGCGATACCGTTTTCATTTTCTGCGTGCATATCTTGTGTACGAATCTGAAACTCGACGATCTGCCCTTCTTCGCAAAAAACGGTTGTATGAAGAGAGCGATAGCCGTTCGGTTTTGGTTGAGCAATATAATCTTTGATACGCCCTTTGAGCGGCGTCCATGTCCCATGAATCGCCCCAAGTGCCGCATAACAATCACCAACCGACGGCACGACGATACGTACGGCGATGATATCGTAAATGCGGTTGATATTCCGATCGTTTTTGAGGAGTTTTTTATAGAGCGAATAGAGGTGTTTCGCGCGTCCTTGAATTTCCGCTTCTTGCACCCCCATCTCTTTGAGGAGCGTGTCCGTCGTTTTCATGACTTGTGCAAGATAGAGCTCTTTTGCGGAGGCGGTCTGTTCGGCGAGGCTGCTCACCCACGTGTACTCTTTTGGATACGCATATCGAAATGCCGCGTCTTCGATACGACCTTTCATGTCGCCCATACCGAGACGGTTCGCGATAGGGGCGTAGATTTCAAGCGATTCAAGCGCAATGCGCGCCTGTTTTTTTGGGTCGACGTGATCAAGCGTCTCAAGATTATGCAAACGATCTGCAAACTTAATAAAGACCACGCGCACATCCGCCGCCATCGCGAGAAACATCTTGCGAAGGTTTTCGATGTAGCGTTCCATCCCACGGTACTTGATCTTTCCGAGCTTCGTGATGCCGCCTACCATTGAAGCAATATCTTTTCCGAAATCCTTTTCGAGATCGTCGAGAGTGAAGGCGGTATCTTCTGGAACATCATGCAGAAGGGTCGCGGCAATAATGGGCGCTTCAAGACGCATCTCAGCGAGGGTAAACGCCGCGGCAAGTGGGTGGATAATGTAGGGTTCGCCACTTGAACGCGTTTGTCCTTCATGGGCGATGGCAGCAAATTCATACGCGCGACGTACAAGCTGCACGTCTGCTTGGGTGTGATGCTGCTGCAGGAGTCCGCAGAGCGTATCAATAGTGTGGAGGGATGCCATAAAGGGTAGGTACGCTTTCTTGCGTCGCCCGTACGCAATCGCTAAACTCATGCCGTGTTTACGCTTGCGATGATCTTTGTTGGTCTCACGATTCTCGCGACGTTTTGGGTCGCGAAGTACGGTATTTGGATGTGTGAAGATGTACGAGCAGCAAAGCACGTGATGGGAGGATTTTTGCTTGTGTATGCGATTTTGGGAGTCGCGCTTAAGCTCGTTCTTCCTGCTTTTCCGGCAGATCGCGTGGCCTTTTCTTCTGTCACAGACATGTGGACGGAACCTGTGAGCGATTTTGCGTCTTCCATCGAACTTCCTGCGGTTATAGAAACGGTGTTTGCTTCAGACGAACTCTAAAGTCTACTTGTTGCGTGACCCCTTCTTGCTCATGAGTTTTGTGGTGTTTTTCTCTTTTGTGGAAGAGGGCCATTCGCATGAGCCGCCGTGTTCATGTCCAGGAAGAGCGACCTCTTTTTGATACGTTTCAAAGCGCGTTTCGTAGATTTTTTCGGTCATCGTATCAAGCTCGTCGTGCGTGAAGGTGTGCGTTCCTTTCTTGCCAATCGTTGTGAGAACGTCCTGTTTTGCGCGATGCCACGCCCATTCATCCGTAAACGAGAGCCACGCATGTTCCCAAAGCGCGTCTTCCGAGCGCATCGCTTCTTGCAACGCCTCATCTTGAGAAACCCCGAGCGTATGTTCGAGGCGTTCAGCGAGCGCGGGAATAGCGATCGGCTCAAGCCCACGTTCTTGCCGAAGCGCATCCTCTACAAAATAGCGTTGAACAAGCGCACGATAGAGCTCTTTTGCCTCATCAAAAGAACAGGTAAGGGTGACGATGGGTTGCATAACGAAAACGTTTAGGGAGTGATCCTGACAAAGAAAGGATAGCACACGCGTCCTGCAGGATGCTCGCGCCACGCATTGAAGTGCTCTTCTGCAGGCACAAGGGCATTCAATGGAACCTTCGGACCGCGATACAGTTGGTTGTCTACATCGGAAGCTGCCTCAAACGTGGTGCACAGCTCATACGTGGTGGAAGTCATTCTCGTGTAGAGCGGGTCTTCGATCATGGAATGCGTATGCATGGGATAGTTTGTGAGAAGCTTCACAAAATCTTGTTGATAGGCAGGAAGACTGTTGCCGCTATGAAAAGAGCTCGAAACGGCGTTTACCCCATCGGCGATACGTTGCATACGCGCTTCATCACGTTTGAGGATGCGAAGCTTTCCAGGTGTTCCTCCAAGGATAAAGCCGCCAATGATCGTAGCAAGCGCGAGGGCGCTCACAAGAAGGACGACAAGTCTGTCGCGAGAAAGCGCTATCATACGATTACGCCTGTTTCAGACGCGTTTTTTCTGAACGAAGTTCGTAGCGAGCAAGAAAGCCCGTGACGCCGCAGACAAGGAGAATAGCGAGGACTTTCAACAGAAAACGGACCGTTGCTTCACCGCTTAAGCCTTGATACACCGTGACCATCAGCGTGATCGAAGCGGCGATCGTGGCCGCAAACGCGCCAAGATAGAGCATCCCTTGTTTTGTCGCATTTCGTGGAGCGTCAGCTGTCTCTGCTTCTGTTTTGCGAACGGACGAACTCACGAGAAAAAAGATGGGAAGAGCAACAATCAACATCGACATACCTGTACGAATCAGCTCTTTCGCATTCGTGATCATGTACGTATCGCTCACCGCATCGGGCATCCAGACATTGAGGTACTGAAACCACAGAATCAAAAAGGCGACAGACGAGATGATGTAGGAAAGCATCTGCATGAGGTAGAGATAGCTTTCTTTCGCGAACGTGACAGGTGCGCGCACAGGAATCGCGACCGCTTCAGGCGTGACGACAAACGCGGCGAGCGCCTCTTGGACTTCTGTCTGTTTCCAGCCGCCTTCCATCATCAATGCCTCGATTTTCTCACGAGAAACACCCTGTTTGAGAGAGCTTGCCACCGCTTCGCGAAGATCTTTTTGCATATGCATTCAGCTTCCCACTATGGATGCGCGGCGTCAATGGAGCATGAAGCGAGGGGTTCCTGCCTCAGCTCTTGACAACATCTCCTCTTTTTGTCCCGTTTTGCATAGGATTCCCACGCCCATTCAGGGCACTCACCCCTACGAGGTGCATCCCTATGTCTACCAACCACACATCTCTTCTCGCACAGGTTCTCACGCCGGAAATCAAGGACTACCTCTCAAAGTTCTCGACGACGAGCGGAGGAACGCTCGATCACGTGATTCGTTCTGGGCTCGAGAATCCAGATTCGTCCGTGGGAGCGTATGCGCCCGACGCCATGGCGTATGCGCTTTTTAGCGATGTTCTCAATCCGGTGATCGGGATGTATCACGGAGTGAATCCGCTCGAAGTACGTCAGGTGACGGATTTTGATGTGAGCAAGATTCCGAACGAACCGATCGATCCAACGAAGGAAGCGATCGTGTCTACACGCGTGCGTGTGGGGCGTAATCTCGAGGGGTTTGCCTTTGCGCCGGCGATTTCTCGTCGTGGACGTTTGCAGATTATGCACAAAGTCGCAGACGCGTTGTATAGCCTTGAAGGGGATCTCGCGGGAGACTTCTATCAGCTTGAGGGGATGTCAGAAGAGGTGCGTCAGCAGCTCGTCAACGATCATTTCCTCTTTAAGCAGGGTGATCGTTTTCTCGAATCTGCCGGAGCGAATCGTGACTGGCCGTCTGGACGAGGCATCTTCCATAATCACGATAAGACGGCTCTCGTCTGGGTGAATGAGGAAGACCAGCTTCGTATCATCTCGATGGAAAAGGGGGGAGATTTGCGCTCGGTTTTCGATCGGCTCTCGCGCATGGTGGCACATCTTTCGAAGACGCTTACTTTCGCTATGCATCCTCGCTACGGCGCGCTTTCGTCCTGTCCGACGAACCTCGGAACGGCGATGCGAGCGAGCGTCCATGTGAAGCTTCCGCGTTTGAGCAAAACCGAGGGGTTTCAGACGTTGAGCAAAGAGCTCGGTCTTTCGATTCGTGGAACAGATGGCGAACATTCCGAATCGCAAGGCGGGGTCTACGATCTCTCGAACAAGCGACGGCTGGGTATTTCGGAGGTCGAATCCGCTCTCCTTATGTATCATGGCGTGAAGCGGCTTCTCGAAGAAGAGCGGCTTCTCGCGTAGGAGATAGGAGGAAGGTTCCTGCCCCTGTGCCGTTGGTACAGGGGATTTTTGTCTCTATGTAGCCAAAAATAGACCACCTCTCTTGACAAAAACAGGAAAAACAGGTAGACTAGAGAAGTAAAAAGTTGAAAACCGATTCTGGATGACACACCGTCAGGAAGCGACAACATTAGCTTATTGGCTTCATAGACAGGAGAACGATACAGAAAGGTCTCATATAATATTTCAGAGACGTAGGTTCGCACGGTCGTAAAGGCTGTACCGCTTTTTATCACAAATGGTGATGGGTGTTCGCTGCATTGCAGCAACGTCTGTCACCTTTTTGTATACAGGAGGACGTACGCGTACGTCCTCTCCTGATGTGTGTGTTTCATCCTGTATGAAGCTCATGCGTGAGGCTTGCAAAGAACCAGCGATCGATCTGACGGAGGAATCTGTCGGACGATCGTGGGAGACGCAGGGCTCTCTTGAGGAGGAAGACACCATGTCTTTCCGATACGACTGTGAGGTCTTCGGAGATGCGGCGGACGAAACGTTCGCCGAGGTCCAGAAGTTCATCGCCGAGCGCGGCGGGGTCGTCGAGACGGAGAAGCGGGTGGTGCCATTTTTCGACTTCGGGGGGATCTCCTTCCGTGTTGCGTTTCCGGCGTACACACCGGGACTGCGGCGCGAACTCGAGAAGAAGATCGGCAACTTTTGCGAGCGAGGCGTGCGACCGGTCGCGGGCAACCCCGTGTACCGGTACAAGACGCCGAAGGCGCCGAAGCGGGAGCTGATGAAACTCTCGTTCTCGGGAGAGAGCGCCGAGCGGATGATGCTCGCGCTCGGTATCGAGAGGGAAAGCGTCCGTCGTTTGACGACGCTCGCCCGTTGGTTCGACCAGCAGCGCGCTGGGCGCATCGGTGAGGTCGACTGGACGCTCGTCGTCTTCAGGCGAACTCACGCGATCAACGGTCTACACGAGGGGGAGCCGGTCATCCGTCTCCACCTCCGTTATCCGAACGAGGAGGCGCTCGAAGCGGCACAGAAGCTGCCTAGCAGCGTCGCCGCCTAGGGCGCGCATTGAAACGATAGGCTCTTCCTCTATTGTGAACACTCCAAATCTGGGGAACTCACACAACAACGGAGGAAGAAGATGAGAATTGTAGAATGTCCATATATTTGCGTGTTTCTCGAGGAGACAGAGGGGGAGGTGTGTGGAGCTTGCGGAGCGGGAGCCAAAACAACCGAGGAGGTCTGGTTCTTCCGCAAAGAAAATCGGTGGGAGCTTCACACGGATGTAGACGATAAGTGCACGGGTCGATTCAAAAGCTGTCGCGAGGTGATGTCCGAAGTTGTGGTGAAGGAACGATTCAACTCGTTTGACTTCACAGATCTTCGGCGCCCACGTGGTTGGCCTCGATCGGAATGGCGTGCGTTTCGGAAGATGTGGGAATACAGTCAGGTGATCAGGCTCTGACCTACTGAGCGCGGGACGCTTGGGTGATACTCTCACCCTTGCTGCCCGCGCTCTTAACGTGTACACACATCCTTGACAAAAGAGCGTTTTCTTGTTATCATACGATACTTTTCGTGCGAGATGTTCTCGTATGAAATAGGTTCACAGAACACAACCGTAGGGGCGCGATTTATCGCGCCCTAGGAGATGACCATGGGAAAAAATCGAGATCGAAATCGGGCGGCCGCGGCACAGGACTTCTGGGCTGCTCAGGTGCAGCCCGTCGTGGGCGGCAGCGCCCTGAAGGACGGCGTACCGATCACGGCGCGACCGAAGGAGTTTCGGGTGGAGATCCTCCTCCCGAAGTTCATTCCGCTCGAAACGCGGGCACGCTTCGTGAAGCAGATGGGGCTCCACAGGGCCGCGTCCAAGAGCGAGCTCGACCCCGTGGAGGGTGCCGAGCGGATGATCGCCCGCGCCGAGCGAGCGGTCGAGGCGGGCACTGAGCAAATCTCGAACGTGCGAGCACCGCACGTCGGGGTGAGTCAGTTCCGCCCTATGTTCGGCAACGAGAGGAACCCGCGGGGAGCGATCCCTGGGGTGGGTTCGCTCGACCCGTTCTTCCTCAGTCTCGCGGGCGCGAAGCTCGTGATGGCAGAGGTACAGGCACACGAGAACGAGGACGAGGACGAAGATCGTCCAGATCGGAAGATCGTCCTCGTGTTCGCTCCGGCGCAGTCCGCGCGTCCCGCGCTTGCCGGCGGGGTAATGCGAGCGGTTTACGACTGGCTCATCGATCACGACGCCTTCCAAGGCGTGACGGTGTGGGACAACCGCGCCGATATGAAGGAGGGCGACGAGATCGGGAACATCGTCGTCCAAGGGGTTCTGGCCCACCGCGATGCGGAGTTGAACTACTCCCTCCGCTTCAACGAGGTCTGGGTCGGCGAGGCCGTCCCGTTCGTCCCGCGTCGGCGTGGGTGAGAAGAGACTAGCTTTCTGAGAGCCGTGAAGAGCCGCGTTCTGCGCACAGCTCTCACGGCTTTTCACGTTCCTCTTCTTTTTGCATGACAGTCATGATACGGTTTCCTTATGATCCCACGCGATATTGTTCAAAAATGCCCCTTTTGCGAGGTAGCGTATACAGAACGGAGTATCACTTCGCTCGGAAGCGACGGACATCTGTTTCGATTTCACGGAACGTGCGCCTCGTGTGGACGGTCTATCATGAGCTTTGTGACGGAACTCGCGGGTTGGGTGAGTTCGGTGGGCATGTTGACAGAACTTACGGCGTTCGAGGCGAAGCAACTTCCGGATCGTTCGCTCATTGATACGGACCTCTGTGTGCGTGCGCATCGCGTCTTTTTTGAACACGGACGTGAGGTGTGCCAGTTTCTTCAGAAACAAACGAAAAACCATTCCCCACAGCGCTCTTGACGGAACAGCTCGTTTTCTCTATCGTACGAACACTTTTTGCCTGCTATGTATACCCTTTCTGCCACGTCTCGCGCCACGAAGCGCGCGAAAGATGAGTTCAAAAGTTTCCGTATCCCTGCCGTTTTGTACGGACAGGGCGTACTTCCTCAATCCGTATCCTTGCCACGCACAGAGTTCGTGCGTGTGCTCTCTGCGGCGGGGTATTCAAGTCTTATTGATGTATCTGTCGAAGGGGGCGCGATGGTCAAGGCTGTGATTAAGGCGGTGCAATCGCATCCGCTCACGCTCGATC
Source organism: uncultured Gammaproteobacteria bacterium (assembly GCA_964428975.1). Lineage (GTDB taxonomy): Bacteria > Patescibacteriota > Patescibacteriia > 2-12-FULL-60-25 > 2-12-FULL-60-25 > JAGOUA01. Next base: position 51,183 of record CAYSAI010000003.1, read on the forward strand.
CTATGCACGTGGATCTTCACCAAGTGCGTATGGATGAAGAAATGACGGCAGAAATTCCTCTCAAATTCATCGGAGAGTCAGCCGCGATGAAAGTGCTTGCGGGAACGCTCGTCAAATCACTCGACAAGGTGACGGTGAAGTGTTTGCCGGCGAACTTGCCTCATGAAATCGAGGTGCAGCTTTCCATGCTCGCGACGTTCGAAGATGCGATCACGATTGCGGATTTGGTTCTTGGAACGGGAGTGGTCGTGGAAGGGGATGCGGGCGTAGTGATCGCGACGGTCGCGGCTCCACTCACGGAAGATCAATTGAAGAAGCTGGAAGAATCTTCCATTGGCGATGTGACGGCCGTGAAGAGCGATGTAGACGAAAAACGCGCGGCGAAAGAAGCGATCGCGAAAGAAGCCGAAGTCAAAAAACCAGAAGGCAAGAAAGACACGAAAAAATAAGCATGAAGCACCACGATCCTTCTATACAACGTCCATCCGCACGACGCTTTGCGCTCGTGATGGTGGGCGTTGTGTGTTTTGGTTTTATGGTCGTCGGTATTCTCTACGCGATTTTGACGGGAGCCACGCGCCTGCTTGGGAATATTCCTGCGCCCGCCCCGCTCCCGATCGAAGAACCCGTGCGTATAACATCTTCCACGATCGAAGTGCCACGCATGCTCGATGGGGTGAGCGTTCTTCCTGGAATGGAAGCGCTGCGACCATGGGCGTTCATGATAGATAATCAACCAGACGCACGGCCGGCGCTTGGGCTTGAACATGCATCTGTGGTGATTGAAGCACCGGTCGAAGGCGGAATTACGCGCTTTCTCGCGATTTTTGATAGCAGCGTGAGCTCGACGAGCATTGGAGCTGTACGAAGCGCACGCCCGTATTTTGTCGAGTGGGCAGAAAGCTGGAAAGCGGTATTTGCACACGTAGGAGGGAGTCCCGAAGCGCTCGACAAGCTCACGCGTATTCCAAGCACGACGCTGCTTGATCTGAACGAGATGACGCGCGGTGAAGCGGCATTTCGTCGTGATCCTACGCGCGTATCTCCGCATCAGGTCCTCACGTCTGCCGAGCGTTTCAGAACGTTTCTTGCAGAAGATGCCACGCGTATGACAGGGCGATTTTCTTCGTGGCGCTATCGTGCTCCGCTCACCGTTTCGTCAACGGTGGATGTGGCGAGCGTGCGTATTCCGTATGGAGGTTCGTATTCTGTCCGATGGGTATTCGATGCTTCGATGGAGCAGTATCGTCGTTCACAAGGGGGAAAAGCGCTCTCTGTCGAGCCTCTTTTCGCCTCAAACGTAGTCGTTCTCAAAACTGAGGCGCAGATTCTCGATGAGAAAGGCCGTCTGAAATTGAAAACCGTCGGAAGTGGCGACCTCGTGCTCTATCGTGATGGAAAAAAATATCTTGGACGATGGCGACGTGCGGCGGGTGAGGTGATGCGATTCACGACAACGGACGGCAGTGATCTTGAGCTTGCTCCAGGTACGACGTGGATTGAAGTGACGACGAGCGATCTCACCTTCGCTGGATTAGAGTCCTGATCAGGAAAGTTGTTTTCTTCCCTGTATTTTGCTAGCCTTCCGTCATGTCCATGACGAAAACTCCGCAAGAAATCCTCCTCATGAAAGAGGGAGGTGCGCATCTCTCAACGATTTTGCGAGAGTTGCGTACGCTCTGCGTGCCTGGGGTTGGTACGGGGGAACTCGATAGAATTGCGCGTGAACGGATGCAGGAAATTGGCGGAATTCCGTCGTTTTTAGGGTATCGTATCGACAAGAATAATCCGCCGTATCCTTGCGCGGTGTGCGTATCTATCAATGACGAGGTGGTGCACGGCCTTGCCCTTCCAAACCGTATCATTCAAAAGGGAGATGTGGTTGGACTGGATATCGGTATGTGGTTTCAGGGGCTCGCGACGGATATGGCGACGACCGTGATTGCAGGAGGAACGCACGATTTGCGCAAGCAGATGCTCGTTCAAGACACGCGAGAAGCGCTCGTGCGAGGCGTGAGCGTCATCAAGGCAGGAGGATGGATTCACGATATTGGCGCGACTATTGAAGATTTCATCAAACCAAAAGGGTACGGCATTGTGAAAGATCTGGTGGGGCATGGCGTTGGGCACGCCGTGCACGAAGAACCAAACGTGCCGAACTATCGAGATACGTGGCTGCCACGACAACCGCTTCTTGAAGGGATGACGCTCGCTCTTGAGCCGATGATTACCCTCGGCACATGGAAAGTGCATACGAAGCGCGATACATGGACGATCGCGACGAATGATGGAAGTGTTTGCGCGCATTTTGAGGTGACGATTGCCGTAACGAAGGGGGGATTTGAGCTCATCACACCTTGGCCAGATACCGAGAGTGTGTGATACTGTTTCCGTATGCACGAACGTTTTTCCCCTGTTCCTATCCCGCCCCATGAACCGATTACGCCCTTTCAAAAACGGATGCGTTTTCAAGCGAAGCTTATCGGTGCGTATCTCGCAAAGCACCAGCTTGACGAAGCATCTGCCCTGCAATGGGTGGAAGACCATAGCGATCGCTTCGCTGAATTGTATACAGAGCATCAACACACCCTCGCAGAACGTCCGTGGGAAGATGATCAGGTAGTGGAAGCATGGCTTACGATGATGGAACACGATACACGGCACTAATGGAACACGACCTTCTGATGCGCATTGATACGCTTCGCTCACGTCTGCAAGAGGCGTGGGAGATTTTACGATTGGATGACCTCGCGATCGAGAAACAAACGCTTGAGGTGGACGCGGAACGTCCAGATATGTGGAGCGAACCGGAAAAAGCCAAAACAACGCTTCAACGTTTGGCAGATGTGCGCACCACGCTCGATCGTTGGCATGTGTTTCGGCGAGATCTTCTCGAAGCGGAAGAAATGCTTCGTTTAGGCGAGGAAAAACACGACACGTCGATGCGAGAGCTTTTACAAGAACAGGTTGCACAGCTTGAAAAAACGTTTCAAGAACAAGAATTCGAGCTGCTTTTTTCCGGAAAACACGACGATCGTTCGGCGATTATGGCGATTCATGCCGGTGCGGGCGGTACGGACGCGCAAGATTGGGCGGAAATGCTCTTGCGGATGTACGTTCGCTATGCGGAACAAAAATCGTGGCGTGTAAAAATGCTTGATGAATCACGCGGCGGTGAGGCAGGGATTAAGTCTGTCACACTCATGATCGAGGGGCGTCATGCGTATGGACATCTCCACGGAGAGGCGGGCGTACATCGTCTTGTGCGGCAGTCTCCCTTTAATGCCGATGCGCTTCGTCAAACATCGTTTGCGCTTGTGGAAGTCCTTCCAGAACTGGATGAGAGTGTTGCGATTGCTATCAAGCCGGATGATTTACGCATCGATACGTTTATGAGCGGTGGCAAGGGTGGGCAATCGGTGAATACTACGTATTCCGCCGTACGTATTGTGCATTTGCCGACGGGTATTACGGTGTCTTGTCAAAACGAACGTTCGCAAACGCAAAACAAGGCGCTCGCGATGACGATTCTGCGCGGCAAGCTGATGAAACTTCAAGAGGAAGAAAAACAAAAAGAGAAACAGCAGTTACGAGGCTCGTATCAAAGTGCGGAGTGGGGAAACCAGATTCGTTCGTACGTGCTGCATCCGTATAAGATGGTGAAAGACCATCGAACGAACGTCGAAACATCGCAAGCGGAAGAGGTGCTTGATGGCGCGCTCGATGCGTTTATCGAGGGCGAGCTTCGCTGGAAGGCGAAGGGGTAATTCTTTTCTATGTCTCCAAAACCCACCCATCTCTACCACGGCTCTCTCCACAAAATCACGGGCCCCTTGGAGCCTATCTTGCTTGCATCCTCACCCAACCACATCCATACAGAAGCGGCTGTTTTCGCGACGGAGAATATCGCCATCGCGAGTCTTTTTTTGTCTCCTGTAGAGACGCTCGTAAGCGTGGGTTTCGAGGAGGGGATCGCCTACATCTGTATTTGGGGCACTCCAGAAGAGTTTCGCGAGAAAGACACGGGAGCCTATATGTACATTTTGCCTGCAAAAACGTTCGAAAAACGAGGAAAAGCGTACGAATGGCAAAGTCGCGAGGCGGTTGTTCCTGATGAAGTGCGATTTCTTCCCTCGGTGCTTGATGGTATGAAAGAGCTAGGTGTGCAGATCTATTTTATCACGGATGATGAGCTGTTTGATCGTATTCAAGCGCAAACCGATGGGAGATTGGAGATGTTGGAGAGCGTGGGGAGGTATTGAGGACTAACCAACATTCCACGTCAGCCAATGGGACAAATGTCGTCGAAAATAGAGAGCGTCGCGGAGAGGGCGCAGCGTCTCAATAAGAAGTTTTGCCTCGAGCACATCGCTTGGAAGAGCGGTATGTGAAACGTCTCGCCACGGAATATCTCGCGCACGACGAGCTTTCTGAAGCTCCTGCCAAGCAGCAAGATACAGGGCGTCGATTCTGGTCGTGGCACGTTCCGCTTCTTGATCTTTCTGATCGTTCGAAAAAACTTGCGCAAAAAGTGCCGTGTCATCGCTTGAAAACGAACGCTCGTGAATATGGGCGAGCAGTTCCACGTCGGAAAGGGCAGGATACTGAAACCAGCTGATCGCACGAAGGTATAATCGCGTATCGGCGAGACTTGCTTTTGGAAGAGGGTGTTCTTGAGCGAGGTGTTTCGCGAGATCATCCATCAAAAACGCTTCGGCAGGCCATGTTTGGCAGTCGAGAACATCTTCGCAGAGATCGCCTTGCGCACGCGACGCGAGGTAGGCGTTCACCTTGTTGATGCTGGGGATATGTTCAGGAGCGATGGGCATAGAGAAAATGTTTCATCCAATCTGCATCTACCTCGACGCGCAGTTTCAAGAATACTTTTTTCCCCATGGAAATCTCGAATTCTTTTCGCGCATCCGTACCGATGAGCTTAATCATGCTGCCACCAGCACCAATCAAGATTTTCTTGTAGCGATCTTCGGTGGTCCAGATCGTTGCAGAAATATGCTCGATGTCATTTTGTTGTTCTAGATCGTTGATTTCGACCTTGAGCGTATAGGGAAGCTCTTGTCGCAAGCGTAAAAACGCTTTCTCACGAATAAGTTCCGCCATCCATTCTCGATGCGAGAGGTCGGTGAGTTGAAGCGGAGGATAGAACCATTCGCCCGTCGGAAGAAGTTCAAACAGCGCATCCACGACGCGATTCAGTTCTTTGTGTCCAAGTGCGGAAATCGCGAGCGTTTCTTCTTGTTCCACCTGGATCGCCTGCATATCATCCATAAACGGACGTTCCTCGAGAGGAAGATCGCACTTGTTGATGAGCAAAATCACCGGAATATGCGCGTGAGCGAGAAGGGTTTGTAAGTGTGTTTCTTCCACACCTGGGGCGCGCGTGGGGTCAACGACGTAGAGAATCGCTTCAATACCCTCGAGCTGTTCTTTCACGAGCTGGTTTAAGCGTTGTGAAAGTGCATCTTTCTTTTGAAGAAACACTCCCGGCGTATCTACGAACACGATCTGTCCACGCGCTTCGTCGGTGAGAATGCCACGTATCGGCAGACGTGTAGTTTGGGGTTTTGGTGTGACAATCGCAATTTTGCTACCAACAAGCGCGTTTAACAGCGTGGATTTCCCCACGTTCGAACGCCCAACGAGCGCGACGAACCCAGATTTTGTAAGCGAAACAGACATAGCGAGAGCGTATCACGAGATGTCGTTTGATGCACGTCGCCGAAGCGTATGGACGACTTCCATGTGTGGCGTATGCGGAAAAAGATCGAACGCCTGCACGCGTTCAAGCGTATAGGCTTTTTCGAGTTCCGGCCATTCTTTCAAAAACGAATGATAGTTGCAGGAAACGTACACCACACGTGCGGGCCCATGTTCGATGAGAGCGCGCAATGCCTTTGGATGAAGTCCCGCGCGTGGAGGGTCGATGATCGCCGCATCCGCACGCCACGCGCCCGTCGGCAACGCTTCGACGGCACCGCTCAAAAACGTACAACGGTCCATCACGAAGTTTTGCTCGGCATTCACGAGTGCTTCACTCACCGCGAAGGCGTCGAGCTCCTGTCCAAAGACGGTTGCGCCTCGTTTCGCAAGCGCGATACCAAAAAATCCAATCCCTCCATAGAGATCAAGCACGTGTTTGCTAGAAACATCTCCCAGTTCGTCGAGAACAGCTGTTTGAAGAACGCTCGCCATCACGGTATTCGTTTGAAAAAAAGCGTTCGGATGAATGCGATAGCGCACGCCATTCACCTCTTCCTCAAGATGGAGAGCTCCATGAAGCGCTTCGCAGGATTCTGCGTAAGACACATCCGTTGGTTTCGTATTCTCGCCAAGGATAAGCGACGTACAAAGAGGCGCAAACGCTTCGATGAGCTTTGCGCGATCTTGGAGAGAGACGGCTTTCGCATCGCTCACAAGAAGATGGATAAGACGTTGCCCCGTGTTTCGCCCAAGTCGAACGATGACGTAACGAAACTGCCCTGTATGACGACGCGCGTCCCACGGTTCCCACGCAAGTTCTTGCGCAAGACGACGTGCTGTATCAAGAATCACGGGCGTGGTTTTATCTAGCAAAAGACAGGTGGAAAGATTGAGATAGCGGTTCCAGCTGCCGTATTCTTTCAAACCGAGTTCTCCTTTCCATCCAACGGCATAATCCATGCGGTTGCGGAAGGAAAGGGGAGTGGCGCCCCCTGCTCCCGAAACCCCCTCATTCCCCCTTATCAGGGGGAGGTCAGAGCGGAAGTGATCAGAGTCCGCATACGCCTTCTGGAGCATTCCTTCCTTCAGCTTCAGCTGCCCTTCATACGAAAGCGCTTGCCAAAGGCAGCCGCCGCACACGTTCGCATGAGGGCAGGGCGCCTCTACACGATCTGATGCACCTTCGTGGACACGTTCCAGCCGCGCGATCCACATGCCTGCATCGCGTTTCACGAACGTGGCGTCGATCACATCACCCGGAAACGTAAACGGCACAGCAACACGTCGCACCTCGCCATTTGCGATCGTGTATTCGAAAACGCCGCGCCCTTTTTGGTCGACGCTCGTGATCGTTCCGTGGAGGATGTCTCCGTATTTCATGAGAGGAGAGTAGCGAAAATGTATTATCGATACACGTCTTTACGATGGGCTATCGTAAGAAAAAGAAGTGTTTTTTGATCAACCCACTCAAAAAGAGCTCGATATTCGCGAGTGATTCGAATCGAATACGTGCGATCTTCTCCAATGAGTTGTTTTGTGTGAAGTCGTGTGTCTCGCCAATTCTGTTTTAGCAGCGCTTCTTGTTTGTGAAAATAGTTTTGAATCGTGATAGGAAGTCGACCGAACGCTTTAAAAAAGCGTTCGGTGTACACGATGGTCATAAACTTGTATGGATTTTTCCTTGAGCGTAGTCTTTTCGTGCGCGTTGGATTGCTTGCTTGACGCGCGTTGGATGCGTATAGTCGCTGAGAGACTCTGTTGGTATCGGTGTAAAGTCTACAAGAGCTAAGCGTGCGAATGTTTTGATATCATAACCAAAACGTTTTGCGCGTTGTTCAAGAGTCGTATGTTCTTGTGGATTCAGAGAAACGATGAGATTCATACGAAATATATAACACAAGATACGCATGTTTTACAAGAGGAAATCTGAACTCCATCTCATCGCGCATGATCTTCGCTCGTGTGAAAACGTGGGAGCGTTGTTTCGGTTAGCGGATGCGTTTGGCGTTGCGAAGCTTTGGCTTACGGGCTATACACCCTCGCCGCCGCATCACAAAATTCATAAAACCGCGCTTGGTGCAGAGGCGTGGGTTCCATGGGTGCATGAGCCGGCTATTGATCGTGTATTCGCAGAGCTCGAGCGCGATGGTATTCCGATCTACGCGCTTGAACGCTGTGCGGAAGCTGTTTCCATTCGAACGTTCGTGCCACCACAACGTATGGCGCTTCTCCTCGGAACAGAAACGACGGGCGTACCGATGAGCTTACTCGAACGATGCGCGGGCGTTCTCGCGATTCCACAAGTTGGTAAGAAAGAGTCGCTCAATGTCGCGATGGCCGCGGGAATTGCGTGTTGGGAACTGCTAAAATAGTGTACACTTCGCCTTATGTTCGCTAGCATCATCATTCCCACAAAAAACGAGGCGAAACTTTTACCACGTTTGTTCGCCTCTCTCGCGAAGCAATCGAAGAACGTTGTTCGTGAGGTGATCGTCGCAGACGCGCATTCAACCGATGCAACGCGTGTTCTCGCTGAACGTTTTGGGGCGAAGATCGTTGATGGGGGTCTACCGGGTGTTGGACGAAATCGTGGTGCGGCGCACGCGCGGGAGGAATGGCTCTGCTTTTTTGATGCGGACATGGAACTTCCACACGCACACACGCTTGCTGATGCGCTTAAGGCGTTCGAAGCGCGACAGGCGGATTTCGGCACGCTGCGTCTTGTGCCGGACCATCCTTCGTTCATCAACACGATCTATCACACAGGCTATCATCTCTTTGTGAAACTCACGGCGCCATGGGTGCCGCATATTGCAGGTGGATGTTTTTTTGTGCGACGAAGCTGGTTTGAGAGGGCGGGTGGGTTCGATGAAAGTGTGGTATTTGCGGAAGATATGGAATTTGCGCAACGATTACAGCGTCTTGGAGCGAAGTTCGCGTATCTCGACGAGCAGAAGATGCGTATCTCGACGAGGCGTCTTGAACGTGATGGGTACGGCGCGATCGCGTATCGATTTCTTCGCGCGGAATGGTATATGCGCACACGCGGCGCTATTCGCAAAGAGCTGTTCCCGTATGGATTTGAGCACGTATGAAGACGTTTCTTTGTCGTTGCTGGAAGAGCGTGTGTACCGATACGGGGGCGAGCGTTGGGCATGCGGCACTTCTGCTTGCGTTTGCTTCGGTCGTGTCGCGCGTGCTCGGCGTGGTACGAGATCGTTTGCTTGCGACGACGTTTGGAGCAGGGCCAAGCCTCGATGCGTATTACGCGGCGTTTCGTCTGCCGGATACACTCTATCATTTGATCATTCTCGGGGCATTGAGCGCGGGCTTTGTTCCTCTTCTTGCGGATATACAGGCGAAACAAGGGAAAGAGGCGATGCAGCGGTTTTCCTCTCTTGTTTTAGGATGGTTTGGTCTGACGCTTGTCGTTTCTTCTCTTGTAGGGATGGTGCTTGCGTCTCGCCTTGTTCCGTTTCTTGTTCCTGGGTTTGATCCGGAACGTCTCGCTCTTACGATTGATCTCACACGCCTCTTATTTCTCTCCCCGCTTTTTCTTGGAGTATCCGCCGTGTGTGGAGGGGTGCTTCAGTCGGCACGAAAAACGCTCACGTTTGCGTTTGCGCCGGTGTTCTATAACGTGGGCATTCTCTTCGGTATCACTGTGCTTACACCGTTCTATGGCATCAAAGGTGTGGCGATAGGGGTGTTGCTTGGAGCGCTTTTACACATGCTTCTCCAAGGGGTTGGAGCGTGGAAAGAAGGGCTGCGCTTTCCCGAACGTCTTCTTTGGACGCCTGATCTTCGACGACTTCTTGTGCTCACAGGGCCTCGTCTCGCGGCGCTTGGAGCGTCGCAGATAAGTCTTGTGGTGATGCTCGCGTTTGCGGCGAGCCTTCGTACGGGATCGGTATCTGTGTTTCAACTGGCAAATAATCTTCAAAGTTTTCCGCTTGGTGTGGTGGGTATTTCGTTTGCGATTGCCGCCTTTCCATTGTTGTCTGAAGCGGTGGGGAAGGGAGAGTTCGCTCATTATCACGAAACGCTCGGCAAAACGGGAAAACGTATCGTATTTTTCCTGCTTCCTCTTTCGCTGTTGATTGTGCTCTTGCGCGCGCAGATGGTACGTCTCGTGCTTGGTGATGGGGCGTTTGATTGGCAAGCAACGATTGAGAGTTCGCGCGTTGTTGGTTGGCTCGCAATATCTTTGGTGGCGCAGGCGCTTATTCCTCTGCTTGCACGAGCGTTTTACGCGCTTCACTCCACGTGGACGCCGTTTGCGATTACACTTATTGGCGAAGTGTGCACGCTTGTTCTTGCGTGGCAGCTGAAAGATCTGTTTGGGATTTCGGGACTCGCGATCGCCTGTTCCGTTTCGTTTTTTCTTCAAGCGAGTGCGCTGTGGTTTATGTTGCGTCGTCGTGTGGGAGCAGATGCGGAGAGCGGATTTTTACGAGAGCTGTGGTGCGTGATGATCGCGTCTGCACCTGCTATGGCGCTCGCATGGCTTGTGCGAGATGTGGTGGGAACGTTCTATCCTCTGCGAACATTTTGGCAAGTCGCACTTCAATTTGGAGCGTCGGCGAGCGTTGCAGGAACGATGTATCTTGGTATGACATGGTTTCTGGATGTCGAAGAAACGAAAGAACTCTTCGCGCGCCTCAGGCGAGCCCTTGCTTTTTCCCATTGAGCTTCTTTCGCGTAGTGCGTACGCTACCCGCAGATTCTTTTTTATGTTTACGTCTCCACCGCTGGATACAAAGTTTGCGCCCTCTGGCTTGCCGAGTGGTTTTGCATCCGGAGGAGCTGCTCCTCAAGCGAACACGGTGATTGCGCGCGGCGTGTCGGTAGAAGGAGATTTTCGCAGTCAAGGCAACGTGACGATTGAGGGCGAGCTCGTTGGATCTATCACGTGTAGCGGACATCTCACGATTGGCGCAGAGGCTTCGATTCGTGCAGGTATCACCACGGGTGAAGCAACGATCGCAGGGGCTGTTGAGGGAAACATCACCGTGACGCATCGCCTCGAGCTGAAGGCGACGGCGCGTATCAAGGGTGATGTGCTTGCGGAGGCGCTTGCTGTTGAATCGGGAGCGATTCTTGATGGACATATCAAAACGGGCGGCGCGAAAACTCCCTCTAAAGAGACGGGGAACGTTCCTGCGTCTTCCGTAAAACACGCGTAAATAGGTGCGCGTATGTCGTCCTCTTTTGCGTACATCTACGAAGGATCCGCACAGCAGATGGCAACGCATCGAGAGCTTGCACGTTTTGAGGGAGAATGTACGCGATTGGGTATTCAGGGGTCTGCCCTTCATGGAGCGCGTCTCGAACAGGAAGAAGCTGTGTGTGCGCTTCTGAAAACGGGGGTGAAAAATCTTGTCTGTATTGGCTCACAAGCGAGCTTTTTTTTGTGGCTTCCTTTCATGATGAAATATCGTGAACCGACGTACGCGTTCGTTCCTGCAGAGGCATGTGCGCTTGGACAAGCGCTTGGGATGCCGGCAGGGCCTCTCGCCGCGTCGTTTTTGGCGGCACGTGTCGTGAAAACGCTTGATCTTGGGCTCGCGAACGAACGTCCGTTTTTCACGGAAGCCGTTGCTCTCGATACGCGAGCGAGACTTTTCGTCGAAAACGCGTATACACTCTCTTCTCTTGAACCGAGTCCGCTTTCCATTCGGAATCTTGCGCTCAATCCAAAAACGGGTGAACCGTTCTCTCTCGCGACGGATGGTGAACTTGAAGCGGTCTTTCAAACGGTGCGCGAAACGTCGTCGTGGTTTGGTATGTGGCCGCGAAAAACCATGGAAGAAACATGTATCAAAATGAAAGAAGGATGTGCAACGCTTGCGAGCGGGGAATCTCTCTCGTTTCTTGTGGACGGCGAGCGCCTCACTTCGCATGAAGTGCATTTTTCGTGTGTCCCTGCATCGTTAAAGTTGATCGTGGGACCGGATCGGTTGATGTGATGCGTGGCTATCAACTGACTTATCCACATATTTCTTTTGACGGAGAGGAAAGATCAGGTCTATGATGGGATCAAGTGGCAGAGAGTGGGAAAATCTGCCGCCTCCGTCCTATGTTTATCGGCGAGCACCATCATACTCTCGACGACAAAGGCCGGGTCGCTATCCCGGTCAAATTTCGTGCTACGTGTGAAACGGGCGCTATCTTGACGCGAGGTCTCGACCACTCCCTCGTTCTTTTTCCTCGTGAAGGTTGGCAAGTATTCGTTGCCTCACTTCATACATTGCCTTGGCAAAAGGAAGAAACGCGTGCTCTTACGCGATTATTCCTTGCAGGAGCTTCCGAAGTCGCGCTTGATCGTTCTGGGCGCATGCTTGTTCCAGAACATTTACGCGCGTATGCGGGTCTCTCGCGAGACGTGGTCTTTCTTGGGCTAGGGAATCGTCTTGAAGTGTGGGATGAAACCGCTTGGCACGCGTCTATCATGCAAGCAGAAACGCGTGTTGATGCGATTGCGTCGGCTCTGGCGAATTTCTCCGTATGACGGAAAGCGTTCATATTCCAGTGATGCTTGAGGAATCTATGCTTGTCCTCGAGCCACGGAAGGGGGGCGTTTACGTTGATGGAACCCTTGGTGGCGGCTCACACACCGAAGCGTTGCTTCGGATGAGTGGTCCATCGGGGCGCGTTATTTCCTTTGATATCAGTCCAGAAGCTCTGTCTCGAGCGCAAACGCGTTTTGCCTCGTGCAGTGAGCGATGGATGGGTATTGAAGCGAATTTCGCGTTTCTCGCTGATGAGCTTCTTGCGCGAGGTATTTCTTCCGTAGATGGCATCTTGCTCGATCTCGGGTTTTCGTCCGATCAGTTGCTCGATCCATCGATCGGTATCTCGTTTCAAGAAGACGCGATACTCGATATGCGCCTTGGTCCGAAGGCGAATGAAGATGGTCTCACGGCGGTAGAAGTTGTCAACACGTGGGACGTGCAGGCCCTCGCCGACCTCTTTTCTACGTACGCCGACGAACGGTATGCGTTCCGTATCGCGCAGGCCATCGTGAAAGCTCGTCGCGAGAACTACCTCGTGCGTACGAAAGCGCTTGCGGATGTGGTGTCTTCGGCAGTACCCGCTCGTTACGAAGAGGGGAGAATCCATCCAGCGACGCGCGTATTTCTTGCGTTGCGGATGGTGGTCAATCAAGAGCTCGAACATCTCAAACAAGTCATCGAACAGGCACACCGGTGCCTCGTTCCACAGGGGGCGCTTGCGATTATCACCTTTCAATCCATCGAAGATCGTGTGGTGAAACGCGCCTTTCATGACGACACACGTTGGAACGCTTTAAAAAAACCTCTTACCCCTTCTGAAGCGGAATGCCTCGCGAACCCACGGGCTCGCAGTGCGAAACTTCGCGTGGCGCACCGACTTCAGTGACCATCTATGGCTCGTTCATTCGTTCTTTCCCTTCAAAAACCACATGAATCGCTCGGCGTTGCTCTTCCTCTGGGCAAGCGTTTAGCGAACGACCGCTCGCGTCTCTCGTGCATCGCCTGCGTTTTTTTTGGCTTGGTGTTTCTTGCTTTTTCCATTATTTCCGTGAACATTTCTGCGGCAAAAAGTTTTGACCGACGAACGCTCGAACGTTCGGCAGAACGTTTAAGTGAACAGGTGAACGAGCTTTCCTCTCGTGTTGCGGTTTTACAATCCTACTCGTCTCTCAAAGACCGCGTTGAAGGGCTGGGCTACGTCGCGATCGAGAAGACGGAGTTTTTGGATTAGGGGCAAATTTCAAACCCCCTCATTCCCCCTTATCAGGGGGAGGTCAGATCAGGGGTCTGATTCCTCCCCTGATAAGGGGAGGTTAGGAGGGGTTCCTGCACGTAGGGGCGGGGGTACATTGACGTGACTGAGGATAAAAAAGGCTGGAAACAAGCTATTTTAGCCAAAAATGTACAGCCTGCATTGACAAAACGGTGTTTTTCTGGTATCTTGGGTAGACAAGATTCGCTTTTCTGGTAGCTGGTTGACTCGCTCAACCACCAACTCGAAGAGCGAACCGTGCAATGTCGCACAAAAACGTCGCTCTCGAGGAGTTCGTCATGCACTCAGAAGATTGTTATTTTATCGGGATGCTTCTTCTTGTTGTTATGTCTGTATGCATGTCTGTATGGATGAGCTATCTTTGCATCTTCGCTCCGAGGATCAGCGCGGCCATCTTTATCCGGGCCAATGCAGTGAATCCGTCCGCTGAAGATCTGATGAAGCATATTAAGCTGACGCGTAAGAACATGAGTTCTGTCGCGCCACTTTACTTCCAGACGGATACAGGCAGGAAAGTCTGCGTACGAGTGAAATCCATGCGAGGTATTCTATTGAAGGGGGTATGCAGTAATATTTACGATCAGAGGCATTGGTATAAATTCGAAGGTTACTACGATCTGAAGGATGGACATGGGCGCTTCGATGTTTACGGCCCGTTCTTCAACGGCTAAGCGCACCTCGCGCGGCAAAGACGTACTCGTCGCCGCTCGTTGGTACGCTCTTTGCACAAGATGTTGATTCCATCATCAACGTTTTCTGCGAAGAGCGAACGGGCAATCACGCCCATTCAAGGTCGCTCTTGGGAAGAGGCTCATGAACCAGTACCGCATCGTGAGGATCAATACCGACATGTTCGTCTCGCCCACGGAAGTGAAGGAGAGCGTCAAGTGGGAGGGGGCGGATATCAACGCCCTGAGCGAGAAGTATCCGCCGAGTAAGATCTATGGCGCGGACCACTTCCATGGCGGATCGATCGAAGACGGCTACATCTCGTGGTGCTACCGCTTCGAACGGCTCGAAAATGAGGCGTGGGTCAAATGCGAGGATCCGCGTGTGCGTCGCGTGAAGGGATTGACGGAGCTCGAGCAGGAGATCGAGCGTGAGAACCGCCGCGATTTTCCCGGAGATTATTATGAGGAGGATGAGGATTACGCCTACGATCCCGTAGAAGAGGCGCTCGAAGATGAGTTGTGCACCTTTTTGGCGGATGAAGATCACTAAGCGCACCCTCGCGCGGCAAAGACGTACTCGTCGCCGCTCGTTGGTACGCTCTTTGCACAAGATGTTGATTCCATTATCAACGTTTTCTGCGAAGAGCGAACGGGCAATTTCGCCCAAACAACGTCGCTCTTGGGAAGAGGAAGTATCATGACGCAGGAGAAGACGACATTTCAGTTGACCAACGGCCACCTCTCGAACCCGTCGACGAAGGACCTCATCGAGGCTTTCGCTACGGCGTACGACTCGATTCCCAAGATGGTCACCTTCATCGCCAACAACGGGATGACTGTCTGGAAGGCTCGGATCACCGGGCTGGAGTACGAGTCGGGCTCGCCCGGCATGTTCCTTGTGAAGGGGTTTATCTCCCTTATCGACGAGCAGCGGCGGTTCGAGGGTTTCTACAGTGCGAGCAGGAAGGGAGGTGTTATCACGGTCTGAGCGCACACCGCGCAGCAAGAACGTTCTCGTTCGCTGCCGTCGGGTGCGTTCTTTGCTTTGAACGGGCGTAATGAATTGCGCCCCTACGATTTGAACGGACGTATGAATGGACGCAATGAATTGCGTCCCTACGAGATGTGCTACAATGTCCTCATGTCGTATCCTGTTCTTTCTGTCGCGGGCGAGGAACTTCTTCGTATCGCGTCTTTTCCCTTGTGGTGGTACACCGATGGTCTCCACGAACTTACCGCGTGGATGGTGCAAGACCTACGTTTTGCGTGGCGCTCGCTCGCGATTCGTGCGTGGATGAAGTCGCTTTTTCTGCCGATGTACGGTTTTTATGATGTATGGTCGCGTATTTTGAGTTTTTGTGTGCGTATCGTCGTGCTTTGTGCGCGTGTGCTGTGGTGGAATATCACCGCTTTCCTGTACCTTCTTGGAGCGACTCTTTGGTGTCTTTGGCTGCCGCTCACCTTTACTCTGTTCCTTGTTTGATATGTCCACGCTTCTTCCTTTTACGGCCGACGCCTTTCTTGCGCAAAAGTATCGCGAGCGTTTTCATCAGGGTATTTTTCTTCTTGCATGCGCGTGTGTATTGGGAGGCGCGGTCGGATTTTTCGTGATGCGCGCACGTCCATTTCTCGCTCTTGCCCTTTTTGCGTTCGCATTTCTCGTGTATTGGAAGCGAGGTCAAGCGCCTGAAACATTTCGTGCAAGTGCATGGCTTGCGCTTGAACAGGCGAGAATGCTTGCGCAGACGCTCAAACGACCTTTAGGCGTGGGGCATCTCGCGCTTTCCGCCTTTGCGACGCAAGAAGGGGCGATGGTGCTTGCGCGCCTTGGGATCACGTTTGAAGCGCTTCAGGGACCGTTTCTCTCTCTCGTACGAGATGGGGAGGTGGTTGAAACAGAGGAAACCACGGCCGAAGTGGAGGCGTTGCTTGCGCGTGCGTGCGAGATGGGGAAGCAAGAGGGTCGTGGATGTGGCGCGCTCGAGATACTTCGTGTGGCGCTTTCACAAGAATACCGTCTTCGTGATGCACTTTCACGAGCAGGCGCTGAACCAAATCATATCGAGGCGATTGGACGATGGCTCGCCGAACAGGCGCGCTTGAAGCAGGAACATGACACGTTTGTCCGTCTCGCGATGGCGAAACCGGATTCAGATCTCAATCGAACGATGACCGCTCGTCGAACGATGCTCCTGAATCAGATCAGCGAAGATCTGACGCGTTTCGCGAAGCATGGAGCGATTGCGCCCGCAGCTGAGCGCGAGGAGGTATGGAATGCGGCAGAACGAGCGTGGAAAGCGGGAAGTCGCGTGGTCGTGCTGGTTGGCGAGGAAGGTGTCGGCAAAACGGCGTGGATTGAGGGGCTCGCGCGTCGTATGGTCGAAGAACGCGTGCCAAATGCGCTTATGGATAAACGTCTCGTGAGCGTACATGTTGCCGAGCTCGTGACGGGGGCGGATGCGGGCACGGTTTCCGAACGTCTCTTACAGATGGCGAATGAGGTCGCGATGAGCGGGAATGTCGTGCTCGTTCTTGAAGGGATCGAGGGGCTCGCGGGGGCGGGTTATGGAGGCACGCGCGATTTGATGGATGTCCTCTCGAATGAGCTCGAACGCCTCGGACTGTTTGTGGTGGCAACGACGACGCCTGCGGCATGGGTGGCACATATCGAGCGAAAAACGTTCGGTCGTCGAGCGATAAAAATCGCGATAGAGGCGCCAAATCCGCTTGTTGGCGAGCGTATTCTTATCGCGCATGCGGGCGGTATCGAATACAAGCATAACCTCTTTTTCTCGTATGCGGCGATTGCCGCGGCAATGAAGATCGGAAAAACGCTTCATACAGGGCTTGCGTTTCCGGGAAATGCGATTGAGTGGCTACGCGAAGCGGGGGCTTCGGTCGCAAGTGAACGAGGGATGAACGCACTTATCACACAAGAAGATCTTGGGAAGATTATCGAAGAAAAAACGGGCGTTCCTACGACGTCCGCGGGAGTATCCGAGGCAGATACGCTTCTTGATCTTGAACGTCGCTTGCTCACACGGGTGATTGGTCAAGATGAAGCGGTGCGCGTGGTGGCAGGGGCTATGCGTCGCGCGCGCGCGGGAGTTCGTCATGATGCGCGGCCGATTGCGTCTTTTCTCTTTCTTGGTCCAACGGGCGTGGGAAAAACGGAACTCGCGAAAGCGCTTGCCGCAGAATACTTTGGCGATGCGAAAAAGCTCGTTCGTCTCGATTGTTCGGAATATCAAGCGGCGTCTTCTCTCGCACGATTGATCGGATTTCCGCAGGATGAGCGAGGAGGTCTCCTCACCGAGGCGATTCGTCAAAAACCGTACAGTTTACTGCTATTAGACGAGCTCGAAAAAGCGCATCCAGACATCCTCACCCTCTTTTTGCAGGTGCTTGACGATGGACGCCTCACAGATGGCATGGGGCGCACAATCGATTTTTCTCACGTGATTATTATTGCAACCTCAAATGCAGCCGCGGGTTTTATTCAAGAGAGTATACACGCAGGCATGTCATCAGAAGCGATGAAGCGCGCGCTCATGGAACGCGAACTTCGTAGCCTGTTTCGTCCGGAGTTCTTGAATCGGTTTGATGGGGTTGAAGTCTTTAAGCCGCTCACACTCGATGCTGTGACGCGTATTGCGTGGATCATGCTTCATGAGGAAGAAAAACAGCTTCTTGAGCAAGGAATAACGTTTCGTGCGGAAGACGTGGCCGTTGAGAAGCTCGCGCATGATGGATATGATCCGCAATTTGGGGCACGGCCGCTACGACGGCTTATTCAAGACCGTATTCAGACGGCGATTGCAGACCTCCTCTTAAAGAAAGAAGCGCGTCGTGGCGATACGCTCGTGCTTCGTGAGAGTGGACAGGTGGAGGTGGAATAGGGAAACTGCGTTTCATCTATGACGCTTCTTGTTATCGCGTTTCTCTCTGCGTTCGTGGCGTTTATTCTCGCGTTTCTTATGCGACGTCTCGCATGGCGAGTGAAGTTCGTCGATCATCCTGATGCGGGTAGACATCAACAATCGAGTGCCGTTGCCCTCGGCGGAGGGATTGTCGCATGGCTTGCATGTATTTTTCTTGTTGCGCTCTCTTTCGTTCTTCCTGTGGAGACTGAAATCAGGTCGCATATTCCGACGTTTCAGCTCCTCGGTATCTTCCTCGCGACGCTTCCTCTCTTGCTTACGGGTATTCTTGATGATCTCTATCGTCTCTCATCAAAATGGCTTGTGCTTGGCGGTGTCGCATCTGTCAGTATTGTGCTCGCTTTCGGTATCCGTATCGATGAGCTCACGCAAATCGGCGGAGGGGTCTACGCGCTTTCAAGCGGTGTGTCTTTTTTGCTGACGGGAGTGTGGTTGCTGCTCTGTATGGGTGCCACAAAGTTTTCGGATGGGGTGGATGGCCTCGTTGCGGGGCAGACCTGTATTGGTGCAGCGTTAATTGCTGGGCTTGCTCTTTCTTCCGCCTTCTATCAGCCGAACATCGCGCTTTTAGCGTTGATCTTTGGTGGGGCGTTCTTTGGCGTACTTCTCCATAATTGGCCGTACGCACGCCTCTATCTTGGAGAATTTGGGAGTACGTTTGCAGGGCTTGGCCTTGGTATTCTCGCGATTCTCTCCGGCGCGAAGCTCGCGATCGCTCTCATGGCGATGGGGTTTTTTCTTGCGGATATTCTTCGTGTGATGATGATGCGTGTATGGCGAGGACACTCGCCGTTCGTGGGAGATCGTACGCACCTGCATTTTCTCTTGCGTGATGCAGGGCTGCCGGCGTGGGGAGTGTCGATGTGCATGTGGGTGTTTGCGCTTATTTTTGGCCTTGCAGCGCTGCAATTTCAAACGCAAGGGAAAATGCTTCTTTTCGCGGGGGTGCTTGTTCTCACGTGGGGAAGTGCGTTTTTCCTTGAACGACGTCTATGGACAAAAACAGCGTAAGGGCTTTTGTGTGCGCGATGATGGTGTTGATGGGAACGGGATGTGCGTCCGACGGGCAGGCGCGTCTCGAGACACGCACGCTTGAGCTTCCTCATGGCACAATGCGTCTTGAGCTCGCGCGAACGGTCGAAGAACGTACACACGGATTAAGTGGAAGACCGTGTCTTGCGCGCGATGAGGGGATGCTCTTCCTCTTTGAAAGCGATGACGTTCGTCCCTTTTGGATGAAGGACATGCGTTGTGCGATTGATATACTCTATCTACGACAAGGGGTGGTAAAAGAGGTATTTGCCGATGTGCCGTTTCCTGCGTCAAACACCTCGCCAAAAACGGTGCATCCACGAGAAAAAACGGACATGGTACTCGAGATTGCGGCGGGGGAGGCGGCTCGTCGAAACTGGGCGTTAGATACGCTTCTTTTCGCTCCAGAGGCGGTTCGTTGACAGTCCAGAGGCTTTTCGCTAGCATGGGGCATAATCTTCTTATGATTGCAGTCATTCAAACCGGTGGAAAACAGTATCTCGTCAAACAAGGCGATATACTCAAAATAGAAAAACTCCCTCAAGCGCAGGGCGAAACGGTTTCTTTTGAGGTGCTTATGACGGCGGATGGAACCAAGCTCGACCTTGGTACGCCTCATCTTGTGATGAAAGCTTCGGCAGAAATCCTCGAGCAAGGACGTGCGGCAAAGATCGATGTCGTTAAATACAAGGCAAAAGTGCGCTACAAGCGTCGAGTGGGGCACCGTCAACCGTTTACGAAGGTAAAGATGCTCAAGATTGTATAATCATGGCCCCGCTTTTGCGGGGCTGTCTTATAGTATATGCACGAGAGAGAAGCAGACCCGCTCATCCTCGCAGAAATGGGTGATGTGCCGAGTATTGATGTGCATGGGTACGACGCGGCAGGCGCCGTGTATGAGGTAAGTGTGTTTTGCTCGCGTATGCGCGCGCATCGTGAACAAGCGGTAAAAATCATCCATGGGCGTGGAAAGGGAATTCTTCGCGATGTGCTGCTTCGATGGGCAAAGCAAGAAGGGCTTCGTGCGGTGGACTCTTCTGTTCCGTATGAGAGTGGTGGGGTACTCTATATCCAGCTATGTCCATAACTCTTCGCATGAGGGCTATCTACGTGTTTCGCCTCTTGTGGGCACCTGTACTTGTGCTTCTTCTTCATGCTACGAGCATGGCTTTGACGAACAACGAGTATGGGTGGGACGAACCGATGCATGTTCTTGGTGGTGCAGCGATCGCGTGGATGGTGTGCGAAGCGTGGCAACTTCTTCGAGAGAAGGGGTATGTGCCCGTGCTGCCTCCATGGTTGTTCGGAACGTTGATCGTGAGTCTCGTCATGACCGTGGGTGTTGTGTGGGAATGGTATGAGTATCTGCGCTGGGTCACGATTTCGCCGTGGATGGATCTCACGCTCGCGGATACGCTGAAGGACCTGGGGTATGACGTGGCTGGAGCGATCGCTCTCGCGGTGGGTATGGGACGATTTCGTACAGGTCTTGGCCGTTGACGCAATGTTCTTTTCGTGATAAGAAAAAGGTGTAAGAAACAGAAAAAGGAAGGACAGGGTCATGGAAAATAGCGCATGGAAGAGTGCACGCGTAGACCTCGGACATATCTATCAGATGCAGATCGAAGAGCAGATCGAGATTCTCTTTCGTTCGGGCATCAACAATCTTCAGGAGCTCGTCTTGGAGAATACGAGCATCCTCCACTTTCAGATGAAGTTTAACTGGTACCAGATTTCTGACGAAGATCATGAACGTGTTTGGATCATTCCACCAGGTCAAACGAAGATTCTGATTCCGCCTAATCGACGCCTCACGCTCTTTTGGCAGCGCGCGGAGAGCGTCTAAAAAATTCCCCCCTCGTCAAGTGTTCGCATATTCGTATCCTTCTCACCATCTTCCCGAGATCTACCCCATAGTCTCGGGAGTTTTTATTACAGACGCTGCTCTCGAACAAAAACCACCGGATTGGTGGTTTTTTGTGTGGTGGGCCATGGTGGAGGAAGTTCGAACTCTGTTGTTTTACGAAGAAATTCACTCAAGTACGGATGCACAAAGGTAATAGCGTGGTGAATCCAAGCGGCAATGCGTACCGCCTCCTCAACGGCTTCATGAAATTGATCGTTCTTGAGGTCTCTTTCACGAATTATTCCTTCGAATTTTGCAAGTTTTTTCAATCGAGCTTGTAACTGCTGGGACGTCTCTTCCATGATCTCCACGACTTTTGAATAGTGGGGTGGCAAATGATGTGAATCGGTAATCTTTAGATTCTCTTGCCGATAGAGACCAGCGATCTCTGGCCAAGCATCTGCAAATATCTCTCTGTGAATAGCGCAAATAATCTGTAGGGAAATCGGTTTGCGTGATCGAGCGTACTTTCGTACAAAACGAGATGCACGAATAACCCCGATCGCCTCTCGCTGTTGCAGCTCTTGTTCGTTTTGTGGCCTTCGTGGCATAAAAAAACTACGCCACTTTTTTCGCTAGCCTCTCAAATTCTTCTCGATCTAACTTACTTCCTTCAAGAACACTTGAATAATAGGCATGTTCAACATCCCACGCCTTTTCAAGTATTATTTTCTCTCTTGGCGTTAGTTTGTCGATTTCTCGATCTGCCAACTTCATACTAGCAAAGAGTTGGGTGATTTTCGACTTCTTCATATACGCTCCATTCTACCTTGCTTGCTCAAAAATAACAACAAAACCACCTTTTCGGATGGCTTTGTCCATGGTGGGCACTGAGGGATTCGAACCTTCGACCCCCTCGGTGTAAACGAGGTGCTCTAACCAACTGAGCTAAGTGCCCATCCAAAACCCCCGTGAAGGGGGTTGTGCGTGTGGTGCTGGGGAGAGGACTTGAACCTCCATGCCCTTTCGGGCGCTACCACCTCAAGGTAGTGTGTCTGCCAGTTTCACCACCCCAGCGTGAGTACGATGCTACCAAGGCGAAAACAGGTTGGCAAGATGGCGGTTTCTCCCTAAACTACGCGCATGATCTCCTCTCAAGAAGCTACGAAGCGCTTGCCGAAGTTGCGCGAAGCTATCAACCACTATCGCTATGAGCAGCACGTGCTTGATGCGCTTTCTATCAGCGAGAACGCGCTCGACAGCCTCAAACACGAGCTTTTTCAGTTGGAAGAAGCGTATCCTGATCTGATCACGTCAGATTCTCCGACGCAGCGTGTGGCGGGCAAGGCGATGGAGGGGTTCACGAAAGTTCCTCATGAAGTACCGATGCTTTCGATTGAAGATGTATTTACAAAAGAAGAGCTGGAGGCGTGGGAAGCGCGTGTGCAAAAGCTACAGCCGGACGCCGAATTCTACTATTTTGCGGAGGTGAAGATGGATGGCCTCGCCGTGTCTCTCGTGTACGAACGTGGGATGCTCGTGCGAGCTTCGACGCGCGGTGACGGGCGTATCGGTGAGGATGTCACACACAACGTGCGGACGATCGAATCACTTCCGTGGCATCTTCGTGTGCCAAGCTCGCAGGAACTCGAGGCGTTCGTCACGCGCTTTCGTGGAGAGATAAACGAGTCTCGTGTGCGAAGGTTTTTTCTCGAGCAAGAGCCACATCTCGAGATGCGCGGCGAGGTGTTTATGAAGCGCGATCAACTTGAGCGTTTGAATGTGAAACTTCTCGCTCGAGGAGAGGCGCCGCTCGCAAATCCGCGCAACGGAGCGGCGGGTTCGCTCAGGCAGCTTGATCCGAACGTCGCGGCAGAACGCGGACTATCGTTTTTTGGGTATGCGCTTGTGGGCGATTATGGCTTCACGACGCACGAACAAGAGCACGCCGCACTGACACTTCTCGGTGTTCCGCAAAGTTCGTGGACGCGTTTTTGCTCAACGCTTGTTGAGGTTGAGCTCTTTCAACAAGAACTTGATGCTGTGCGAAAAACCCTTCCGTATTGGATCGACGGCGTTGTCGTAAACGTGAATAGTAGTAGCCTGTTTCAGTCGCTGGGCGTGGTGGGAAAAACATGGCGTGGAAGTGCGGCATGGAAATTCGCGGCAGAGCAAGGCACGACGGTGGTCGAAGATATTGTCGTGTCTGTTGGTCGAACGGGTGTGCTCACGCCGGTCGCTCACCTGCGGCCTGTCCTTCTTGCCGGAACCACCGTGAGCCGTGCGAGCTTGCATAATAGTGATGAAATCGAGCGTCTCGGCCTCAAAATTGGCGATACGGTGATCGTGGAGAAGGCGGGTGATATCATTCCAAAAATTATTCGTGTGCTGACAGAGCTTCGTACAGGTGCGGAGCGCGCGTTTCGTATGCCAGAAGTCTGTCCCATGTGCGGAAGTGTGGTGTCTCGCGCAGCAGGAGAGGTGGCGAGCGTGTGTCGAAACACGGCGTGTTTTGCGCAAGAGCTTGCGCGTTTGCGGCATTTCGTGAGTCGTGGCGCGTTCGACCTGCGCGGATTTGGTGAGAAAATTATCGAACAGCTTCTCCAAGAAGGCCTTGTACGCGAACCAGCAGACTTTTTTGAGCTTGAAACGGGCGATCTTTCTTCTCTCGAAGGCTTTGGCGAGATTCTCGCGAAAAAACTTGTAGAAGAAATGCGCGCGCATACGAGTATCGTGCTTGATCGCTTCATCTACGCGCTTGGTATTCGTCATGTGGGCGAGCAAACGGCGCGTGATATCGCAAAAGCGTTCGGTTCGTGGAAGGTGTTTTGTGATGCGAGCGACGAGCAGCTTCAAGCGGTGGAAGGGGTGGGAGGGGTTATTGCGACGAGTATTCGTGCGTTTTTCGATGATGCTATCGAGCGAGAACGCGTTGAACGCTTGCTCACACGTGTGCAGGTAGAAGAAACGCTTACAACATCTTCGCGTGGACCTCTTGCAGGAACGAAGTGGGTTTTCACCGGTACGCTCACAAGCATGACGCGCGACGAAGCGGAAGCGCGGGTGCGAGCTCTTGGCGCGGAAACGAGTGATTCTGTCACAAAAACCACGACGCACGTCGTTGCAGGAGAAAACGCTGGCTCAAAAGCCAAAAAAGCGCGACAGCTAGGTGTCGCGCTTTTGGATGAACAGGGGTTTTTAGAGAGGCTGCGTACAGTTGGTTAGCTGCAGGAATTATCGAATTGGATGGGAATGCGGATAGAGGTCCTTTCTGGAGATAAAACGAAAAGAGTAATAGTTTCAGTACTTCTTGCTCCACTGAGAACCATAGCAGAATCTACGACATTCCAAGGAATAGAATAACTTTGTGGAGATGCGGCAACCGTTTGACCAGCATTCACAAGAACAGAACCACCTAAGCCGATAAGCTCATCGTTCTCATTTCTCCACTCATAATCAACGCCGTGGTTGCGAGAAAGATCGTTTGAAGTGAAGGTCACTTGAAGAGGGAGAAATAACTGTGTCCCATCTTCTCTCGTAATGTCGTACATAGGAGATGTTTCAGAAGAGGAAGAACAGCGTATTCTCTGTCGAGTTATGGTGGATGTTCCATTCACAATGGGTGCCCAGTGCATATTGCCAATAGAGGCGCGTGCGGTGATGAAGCCTGAGCTTATAGGATCTGGTGCTACGGGAGCTATCGGCGCTTCTGGAGCAGTAGGAGCTGCTTGAATTGTGAGAGCAAGAGAGATTCTGGCAAAAGGAAGATAAGCACCATCAGGAAGATCTATCCTTGTTCCAAAGACTTGCACGTCGAAAATTGTTTCCTGTACAAACCCATGTGTTCCTTCGATAACGCCTGTTGTTGGATCAAGTGTCAGTCCAGCTGGCATGTCCGACGAAAAAAATGCATAAGGACCACTTGGAAGGTTCGGGTATTGCGGAACAACTCCTAAAGCGTGGCGATACAGAACGCCAACGGTTGCCGGAGGAAGAGTTGTGTTCGTAATACGTAGCGTTTGCCTTAGAGAAGTTTCTCCGCCTGCTGTAGGTGGCGCTCCTCCTGCTGTTGGTAGAGGTGCTAGCGGGGGTTCTACAGGTGAGGGAGTCTGTTCACTTGGTGTATCTGTCGTCAAAATATCAGGTTTTGGCGCGCCAGCGTTATTTTCTTCTGGAGGCGAAAGACTCTCGTTTCCCGATGGATCTGTTCCAAGTGCATTTTCCCGTTCATTACTGACACCATCACCATCAATATCTGCATCCCGATTGTCAGTGACACCATCACCATCAGTATCCTTTGTATCACTTGCTGCCGGTGTCGTGTCTCGATTGTTATTTATCCCATCTCCATCAAGATCAGGATCGGTCGAATCAGGAACACCATCACCATCCATATCTCTTTCCCCTGGAGAAAGAGCTGGTAAATCATTCGTATCTGGGATTTTATCATGGTCTTCTGTTGCGACACTCGTTTCACCTGCCGTGGCAACTGGCTTATCATCAGCGCTTTCACGTACGCTATTATTAGGGGTTGTGTCTGGACAGTCGACACGCGCAAACGACACATTCGAACGAACAGCGGGGCTTTCTCCAATAGATACATTCGCGTTTGTTTCGATGGTTCCTGGGCGATCAAGTTTCCAGTCTTGGGTGACAACGAGGTCGTTATCTCCATCAGCGCCAAAGTCATGAGAGACGGATTTATTGAGATTCTCTCCATTTTGTGTAAATTGTACACGCATGATACCGCGACCCAATCCTCGAACCTTCAAAACTGTTTCAAAGTTCGCAGGACACGCAGAAATAAAGTCCGGTGTTGTATAGAGATCAGCGGAAAGAAGTCGGAAGGCAACGACAGGAGCGACAGGGGTTTGTGCCGTTGGTGGACGTACACCTACAGCGGGTTCTGTTCCCGCAGGAGCAGGAAGTCTTGATTGAGCAGCAGGAGTTTCTCCGCTTGGTTGTGTAGCTCCAGCCGCTCGAGCAGCCGCTTGAGCCGTCGCTGTTTCTCGTGCAGCTTGTGCGAGTTCTGCCGCTGCAGCCACTTGTGCGGCTTGAGTCCTTGTTGTTTCTTCCGCAAGTTGTGCAAGTCGCGCAGCTTGAGCAGCAGGAGTTTCTCCGCTTCGTGGTGCAGCTCCAGCCGCTTGCGCAGCTCGAGCAGTGGCTGCTGCCCGTGTCGCTTGTGCAAGTTCTGCGGCTTCCGTCGCTTGTTCAGCTCGAGCATTTATAATGTCTTGTGCGAGTCGTGCAGTTCGAGCAGCGGCCGTTTCTCCTCTTAGTCGCGTGAGTTCAGCTACCTGCGCCGCTTCCGCTGCCGCTGTTGTCCGTATAGCTTGTGCGAGTTCTGCGGCTTCCGTCGCTTGCGCAGTTCGAGCTGTTACGATGTCTTGCGCAAGTCGTGCAAGACGCGCAGCTTGTGCAGCTTCTGTTTCTCCGCTTCGTGACACAGCTCCAGCCGTTTGAGCCGCTTGAGCCGCCGCTGTTGCTCGTGTAGCTTCTGTAAGTTCTGCCGCTTCCGTTGCTTGCGCGGCTCGCGCCGTTGTTATGTCTTGTGCAAGTCGTGCAGCTCGAGCGGAAGAAATTTCTCCACCAGGAAGAGGAAGAGGTGTCGCGTCTGGGGCGGTTGGTCTTGGGGCGGCAGGCGTTCGAACAGAAGGCGCAGGTGTTTGTGTGGCGGTTGCTGCCACTCTAAATGCTTCTGGATCATCTACACACGTCAGAAGATCATCAATCAGGGATGTGCGAGCCTCTCGTAGTCCGATTTCAAACGTGATCTGGGATTCGCGGCGCATCTCATTCCACACGCGTTGAATCACAGGACGGTCTTCATCGGAGGCATAACGAGCTAACGAGCGTTCCATCGAAGCAATCACGCGATCAACTGAACCAAAAGAAGGTCTGCGCGCGCTCCAGGTGTTTCCTTCTGCTTCTGTAATTTCGTTTCCTGAACGAAACAAAGAATCTAAGCGAGTTTGATCTTGTGCTCCTGTTTCTCGAACCATGGTGGCAAATCGATCAAGACCGCCTGTAAGAAGAGCGGTTCTTCGATTGAGAGCCGTGCGCGTTCCTTCTGGATTTCCTGCTGGATTTCGATTGACGCGAAACTCAATTTGCCTCGCCCATTCAGCGTTCACGCGTGTACGATGTGCTTGAACGAGCGTTGCAACCATCGTCGTCCAATTCGCGCGAAGCGTGTTGCGACAGGTGGTAAAATTCGCCCGCGAAGAACCCGCGGCAGGAGGGGCGACTTGTGCAATACTTGTGAGCGGCGAAAAAAGAAGAGACACGCTTGAAATCACCGAGAACGTACGACGGAAAAATGGGGAGATAGTAGGGTGCATAAGCAAAGAACAGAATTAGACAGGCGAAGTATAGCATATGGTTACAAGGCACAACATCTTTCTCGCGAAATCTATGCACAGGTTTCCCCTTGACGACCTATTTTTCTTTTGTGTCAAGAGGTATGATACACGCGGTGGGGCGTTTCTCTTTATTCTTCATCGTTTCCCAATATGACTCTCAACATTCGTCATCGTCATGTGGAGCTTACAGAAGCAATCAAAGCTTACGTCCAAGACAAGATGGGGGCTTTGAAAAAGTATACAGGGATGATTCGTCATGCAGATGTCGAAGTAGGAAAAACAACGACGCATCATAAGAACGGAGATATTTTCGTGTGTCGCGCGTTGCTTGAGCTTGAGAATGGCAACATTGTGCGGATCGATCGTGAAGCAAACAATTTGTATAAAGCTATTGATAAGGTCAAAGACCACGCACGACAAGAATTGAGCGAGGTACATCGCTTTGGTCTCGATCGTGCTATGGGCATGGCTTAACCCCTACAGTCAAGTTTGTGCCATAGACGAAGCGGGGGAAAACGGCTACGATCCCCCGCATATGTCTTTCCTCCATAAGCTGTTTGGTGATCCGAATGCTCGAGAAACCGCGCGTCTTCGAGCGATCGTGGATGAAACTATTTCCCCCCTTGCTTCCTCGTTTGAAGGGGTGAGTGATGTGGCTCTTCGCGAGAAAACTCTTTCTTTTCGCGAAAAAATCGCCTCTGGTACGGCTCTTGACGAGCTTCTTCCAGAGGCGTTTGCCGTCGTACGAGAGGCGTCGCGTCGTACACTTGGCCAACGCCAGTATGATGTGCAGCTCCTTGGAGGTATTGTGCTTCATCGCGGAATGATTGCAGAAATGCGCACAGGAGAAGGAAAAACCCTTACGGCAACCGCTCCTGTCTACCTCAACGCGCTCACGGAAAAGGGCGTGCACGTGATTACCGTGAACGACTACCTCGCGCGACGTGATGCGATTTGGATGGGGCAGGTGTATCACGCGCTTGGTCTTCGTGTGGGGTGTATTCAGCATGCGGGGAGTTTTCTCTACGATCCTGAATTCAAGCAAGAAGAAACACACGATCCAAACCGCGATGCGACGGGCTCTTTTCGTGTGGATATGGACTATCTGCGTCCCGTTTCTCGTAAAGAGGCGTACGCCGCGGATATTACCTATGGCACGAACAATGAATTCGGTTTTGATTACCTGCGCGATAACATGGCGCAAAAGCTTGATGATCGTGTGCAACGTAAGCTGCATTACGCGGTGATCGATGAGGTGGACTCGATTCTCATCGACGAAGCGCGTACACCTCTGATTATTTCGGCTCCTGCCGAAGAAGCGGCAGATACGTATTATAAGTTTGCTGATCTCGTTACGCGTCTTACATCGGAAACGGACTATAAAGTGGATGAAAAGCTACGTGCTGCAACCCTGACGGAAGAGGGGATCATGAAAATTGAGGGGTGGCTCGGCATCGAAAACCTGTATATTCAAGGCGGATTTCGTCTCGTACACCATCTTGAGCAGGCGCTCAAAGCGCATGCGCTGTTTCGTAAAGATAAAGAGTATGTCGTGAAAGACAACGAAGTGTTGATCGTGGATGAATTCACGGGGCGTTTGATGCCTGGACGGCGCTATTCTGAAGGGTTGCACCAAGCGATCGAGGCAAAAGAACGTGTGCAAATTCAGCGCGAGAGCGTAACCCTCGCAACGATCACGTTTCAAAACTACTTCCGTTTGTACGAAAAAATCGCCGGCATGACGGGAACCGCCGCGACGGAAGCGGAAGAATTCCACAAGATTTATAAGCTGGATGTGCTCGCGATTCCTACGCATCGCGATAGTTGTCGTGTAGATTTACGTGATCAGGTGTTTACGACGGAACTGGGGAAATTTCAGGCGGTCGTGCGCGAAATCAAGCGTCGTCATGAGATGGGGCAGCCGATGCTTGTGGGAACGGCGAGTATCGAGAAGAACGAGATTCTCCATCTTCTGTTGCAGCAGGCGGGTATTCCGCACGAGCTTCTCAACGCGAAAAACCACGAACGTGAAGCAGAAATCATCGCGCAGGCAGGGCGAAAAGGCGCCGTTACGGTCGCGACGAATATGGCAGGACGCGGCGTCGACATTCTCTTGGGAGGAAATCCTCCTCTCGCAGAACAAGCGCAAGATGTGTGCACGATGGGAGGGCTCTGCGTGATTGGTACGGAGCGTCATGAGTCGCGCCGTATTGATAACCAGCTTCGTGGGCGTGCGGGGCGTCAGGGCGATCCGGGAACAACGCAGTTTTTCATTTCGGTGCAAGATGACCTCATGCGTATTTTCGCGTCTGATCGTATGCGGCAGTTTATGTCGATGGGTATTCCTGAAGGTGAGGCGATCGAACACGGACTCTTAGGACGCGCGATCGAGAATGCGCAGCGAAAAGTGGAGGGTCATCACTTCGATATTCGTAAACATCTTCTTGAATATGATGACGTGCTGAATAAACATCGTCAGGTATTCTACAAAAAGCGTGTGGAGTTTTTGCAGGCGAGCGAAGAAGCAATTCATGAAGGAACGCGCTCCACAAAGACAACCATTCGCGAGATGTTCGCGAGTGAATGGGACGTGCTTTTGATGATGCACGCCGCGGCGGATGAGCCGGCAGAATGGGAATGGAACCAACTTCTTGATGGGATGAAGGTGTTTTTTACGTCAGCAACGGACCTTACGGCATTCCTCGCGCTCATCGAAGAAGGAAAAATCGCGAAAGACCCGTTAGAGATGCGTACGAAGCTCACAGGCGAGTTTCTTCGTCTTGTGGATGAGGCGTATACGGACCTTGAAGCGCTGCTCGTTGACCCTCTCGTGGCGCAAGATCTCGAAAAAACCGTCGCGCTTCGTGTGATGGATGATTTGTGGATTCTCCATCTTGAAGCGATGGACCATCTTCGTCATGGGATTGGGCTTCAGGGCTATGGTCAACGCGATCCGCTCGTCGAATACAAAAAAGAAGGCTATCGCTTGTTTCATGCGTTTCTTGCGGACATCGAACGTCGCATTACACGAACCTTGTTTCATATGCAGGTAATGAAAGACACGAAAACGGTGTAACAAAAGCCCCGCAGAAAGCGGGGAAAGTGGGAAGGGGTCTGCGGGATTCCTCGCCTTCTTTTCAAGAGGTGTGGCCTTCTCGCAGAAAGAGGCGCTTTGGAGGGCAACTCTTCCTTTCGGAGCAGCTTCCTTCCAGAGCAAAGAGGCTGACGCGATATCTCAAATTCCCATCGGAGAGGTTGTCTTCGCGTCAAACAGGCTCCTGAGATCAACAATACTCGTTGAACGAGTCTGGGCATTCTCAGAAAAAAGGAGCGAGGAAGAGCGCCTACAGTCTTTTGAAGACTTGCCAGAATCTCCCTCAAAAAGAACCACACCTTTCCTATCAAATTTCTCCTGTTTTGTAAAGACCCTCGCGTTCGAGGGTCTTTCGCTTTACAACGTTTTTGCGAGCTTTTTGAGTGTTCGCAGGGTGCGCGCCGCGACTTGAATACGCTTTCCATCGAGCTTAATCGTTTGCAGATTGACGTTCTGACGATGCTTTGTGGCGCGATTCGAGTGGCTGCGAGATTGACCAAAGTTCGCGGACTTTCCGGTGAGTGTGCAGAGGCGAGACATAGAGGAAAATGAAGAATGGGCAAAGGATAGCGAAAACCTCACGACTTGGCAAGTCTTCTGCGGAACAGGCAGACTAGGGGCATATGTTGATCTCCCAGCTTTTTGACAATCCGATACAGACGGTGATTACGCTTGTCGCGTTTCTTGTGGCGTTGTCCGTTCATGAGGCGTCGCACGCGCTCGCGGCGTTCGTGCTTGGGGATAAAACGGCGTATCACGAAAAGCGTTTGACGCTCAATCCGCTCGCACATATCGATTGGACGGGATTTCTCATGCTGGTCGTGGTGGGATTTGGATGGGGGAAGCCGGTGCCGTTTAACCCGTATAATCTCAAATGGCAACGGATTGGGCCAACGCTCGTTGCGGCTGCCGGTCCTGCGTCAAACATGCTCCTTGCTCTTTTTGCGGTGTTTTTACTTGGAATACTTACCCCGGCTCTTGCGCCCACGAACGGTCTTGTGCTCTTTCTCTTTTTGCTTGCGCTCATGAGTATTTTGCTGGGGCTCTTTAATCTCATTCCGCTCCCGCCGCTCGATGGGTCAAAAGCGCTGCTCGCCGCGCTCGCGCATCCTCGGCATGCGAATGCGAGACGTTTTCTTGAAACACGTGGACCGTTTATTCTCTTGGGACTTGTGCTTGCAGGCACGCTCTTCAATATCAACTTTTTTGGATGGCTTGAACCGCTCGCCCGCGCGGTGCTCTTGACCTTTGCACAATGGTTCGGGGTATGAATCGCGTTTGGGAATGGCTCGCACGAGGCTGGAACGAGCGTTCGTTTGAGGGATGGCTCGCTTGGATGAGGCAGATGGCTCTCCTTGGAGGGGCTTTTCTCCTTCTTGAAAAAACGCTTTCGCGTATGAATGAGGTGCCTGATGTGGTGCAGCTCCTCAAAATGGGGTTGATTTTCGCGGCTGGTGTTCTGCTTGCGAGCGCTCTCACCTCGTTCCGCACCTCTATTCGTCCGCTTGCGGCTCTTGCTGGTTGGACGCGACTTGTGCCCGCTTTCTTGTTGGTACCTCTTCTAGATAGGTTCGCACGCGCGCTTGATGCGCGACTGGCTCTTGATGTGTGGTGGCTGGCGCCAAAACAGGTGTTTGGGTGGATGCTTGTCGGATGGAATGGAACGGGTTTCGCCTCGCTCGGCACGACGCTGTTCTTTCTCGGTACGGGTATCGTGCTTGCGATGATTGTACGTCGTCTTGGAGGGGTGTCGATGTTGCAAGCGAGTCTACGCGGCGCTGCGATCGTTCTGACGGGATGGTTGCTTACACTCATTCCTTCGATCACGGCTTGGACGAAGCTTTCGAGCTATGGCACGACGTTCGCGCCGTCTGAACAGGTCGTCGAACGAGCGTTTGCGCGCGCATGGCATGGGGCGTGGTTTTTGGAGGCGCCCGCGCGATGGCTCGCGGAATCTCGTCCGGGAGTGGGGGTGGACCTCTTCGTGATAGGAATGATGGCGCTTGTTCTTCTCGGTGTGGTTGCGTGTACCTCTTCTCTTCGTGAGAAAAAGAACGGTATGGCCGCCGCCGCTTTTCTTGGCGGCATGCTTCTTGCTCTCCATACGATCCCTGGGCGAACGAGTTTTGCGCTTCTAGGGGAGCTTCTGCTCGCCACCGCCTTTGGGTTTCTTCTTATGCGTGAAGACGATGATGAAACAACCGTCGCACTCTCCCTTATTGTTGCGTTTCTCTTTGGATGGGGCGCGTTGCTTCTCACGATACTTGCTCTTTCGACGCGATTTCTTCCTCTTCGCTTGCGGGCGACGGCTTTTCTTACAACGCTTTTCCTTCTTGGAAGTCTTCTGACAAGTCGAATGGTGTGGATGACGTGGTCGCTGTTCGCGCTTCTTGGGCTGCTTGGCGTGGTGCATGTGCTTCTTTCTTGGAAGGATCTCCTTCTGTCTCGAGAAAAGCGCGTGTGGTACACGGGATTATGGTTTGGAGCCACACTGTTTTTATGGATAGGACTTGGAGGATTCAAGGCACTTTTACCCGCTCTTTTGATGGGGCTTTGCGGATCCGCGGTGCTGTGGCTTTTTGATCCCGCGCTCAAACGCAAACAGATTCTTTCCATGGGAGCGCTTCTTCTTCTAGGAATTTTGCTTCATACAGGCGTTTTTCTCCCTTGACGCTCCTTGGTTTCGCTGCTAGATTGTGCCCACTTATCAGTTTTTCTTCCCTTCATGCCTACCATCAATCAGCTCGTGCGTCGTCCTCGTACGATCACGAAACGCAAGTCGAAGAGCCCCGCGCTCCAATTTGCGATGGACACGCTTCATCGAAAGCGTACCGAGCTTCGTCGCGGCGCGAGTTTCAAACGCGGTGTCTGTACAAAAGTAACGACCATGACCCCAAAAAAGCCGAACTCCGCTATCCGAAAGATTGCTCGTGTGCGTCTCTCGAATGGGCAAGAGGTGACGGCGTACATTCCTGGGGAAGGACACAACCTGCAAGAGCACTCGATTGTGATGATTCGCGGAGGACGCGTGAAAGACCTTCCTGGGGTGCGCTATCACATCGTGCGTGGAGTGTATGACACACAGGGCGTCGCGAATCGTCGCGGCAGCCGTTCCCTGTATGGAGCTCGTCGACCTAAAGCTGATAAGAAAGCTGATAAAAAATAATTATGCGCGGAAAACAAGCCTCGCGACGTATCGTCGCGAATGATCCAAAATTCAACTCTCCTGTCGTTGCAAAACTCGTGAATGCGATTATGAGCGACGGCAAAAAAGCGACGGCACAAAAAATTGTGTACGCGTCGTTTGCGATGATCGAAGAAAAAACACAAAAGCCTGCCATGGAGGTTTTTGACGAAGCGATGAAAAACGTGTCACCAACGGTAGAAGTAAAGTCGAAGCGCGTTGGTGGGGCGAACTATCAGGTGCCACTTCAGGTGCGCGCTGAGCGTCGTCAACAACTCGCCTTTCGTTGGATGATTGCGGCCGCGCGCTCTCGTAAGGGCAAGCCGATGGCAGAAAAGCTCGCAAGCGAACTCATCGAAGCGGCACAAAATCAGGGTGATGCCGTGAAAAAGAAGCAGGATGTTCATCGCATGGCAGAAGCGAACCGCGCGTTTGCGCACTTCGCGAAATAATCTTGTATGCCTCGCGAATATTCTCTCAAAGATACCCGAAATTTTGGTATTATCGCTCACATTGACGCGGGAAAAACGACCGTATCTGAACGCGTGCTGTTTTATACGGGAAAGAAGCACAAGATCGGCGAAGTGCACGAAGGTGAGGCAACGATGGACTGGATGGCGCAAGAGCAGGAACGTGGCATCACGATTACCGCCGCCGCAACCACCTGTTTTTGGAAGGGTTGCCGCATGAACCTGATTGACACTCCGGGGCATATCGATTTCACGATTGAGGTGCAGCGCTCGCTGCGCGTTCTTGATGGAGCGGTGACGGTATTCGACGGAGTTGCAGGCGTAGAGGCTCAAACGGAAACGGTGTGGCGTCAGGCAGATAAGCATAACGTGCCACGTATCTGTTTTATCAACAAACTTGATCGCATGGGCGCGGATTTTTATAAAGATGTCGCCAGTATTCATGGTCGTTTGACGAAACGCGCTATTGTTACGCAACTTCCGATTGGCGCAGAGGAGCATTTCAAGGGCATTGTAGACCTCATCCCCATGAAAGCGGAGATGTATCTTGATGAGATGGGGCAGGACATTCAGCAAAGCGAAGTTCCTGCTGAGATGCTCGAAAAAGCGAAAGAGTATCGCGCAAAACTCATGGAAGCGATTGCTGAAACGGATGAAACGCTCATGGAGAAGTATCTCGCCGGAACGGAGCTCACGATCGACGAAATGAAAACAGGTCTTCGGAAAGCGGTGATCGCGAACCAAATCTATCCTATTTTGTGCGGCTCGGCTCTCAAAAATAAAGGGGTGCAGTTTTTGCTCGATGCCGTCGTGGCGTATCTGCCAAGTCCGCTCGATATTCCTCCTGCAAAAGGGCATGATATTGATGATGAAACGATCGATATTCCTGTGTACGCATCTGATGAAGAGCCGTTCGCGGCGCTCGCGTTCAAGGTGATGACCGATCCATTCGTGGGAAAACTCGTGTTTTTCCGTGTGTATTCTGGAAAGCTCGCGTCTGGTTCGTATGTCGTCAACGCGAAAACGGGCGATCGAGAACGTATTTCGCGCATCGTTCGTATGCACGCAAACGAACGTGAAGAGGTACAAGAGGTGTTTTCTGGAGAAATTGCCGCAGCTGTGGGGTTAAAAGCGACGTTTACGGGGCATACGCTCTATGACGAAAGTCGTCCGCTTGTGCTTGAATCCATCGTGATTCCAGAACCGGTGATTTCGCTTGCGATTGAACCAAAAACGAAGGCTGACCAAGAAAAAATGGGTGTCGCGCTTCAAAAACTCGGGGAAGAAGACCCTTCATTTCGTGTGCGCACGGATGAGGAAACGCTTCAAACCATTATCTCAGGTATGGGCGAGCTGCATCTTGAGATCATCGTCGACCGCATGAAACGCGAGTTCAAGGTGGAAGCGAACGTCGGCAAGCCGCAAGTCGCGTATCGTGAGGCGATTCGTACGAAGGCGGAAGATATCGAAGGGAAATACATTCGTCAGTCAGGTGGTCGTGGGCAATATGGACACGCCGTGATTGACATCGAGCCGCTCGAGCGCGGCAAGGGCTACGAGTTCGTGGATGCGGTGAAGGGCGGTGTGGTGCCTCGCGAATACATCCAACCGATCAACAAAGGGATTCAAGAAGCGGTGCAGCGCGGTGTGCTCGCAGGCTATCCAATTCTTGACGTGAAAGTAACGCTCAAGGATGGAAGCTATCACGAGGTGGACTCCTCTGAAGCGGCCTTCAAAATCGCGGGTTCGATGGCGTTTCAAGAGGCGTGTCGCAAAGCGGGCATCTATCTTCTTGAGCCAATCATGAAGGTTGAGGTGGTTACGCCTGAGCAGTTTATGGGCGATGTGATCGGTGATCTGAACGCGAAGCGTGGGCAGATTCAAGACATGACCGAGCGTTCCGGCGCGCGCGTCGTGACAGCGCTCGTTCCTCTTTCAGAAATGTTCGGCTACACGACGAACTTACGTTCGATGACGCAAGGCCGCGCAAGTTCGAGCATGGAATTCGCGCATTATGGAGAAGTTCCAAACAACGTCGCGCTCGCGGTGATCGAAGGGAAAAAGAAATAAACAACCGCCCGTATGGGCGGTTTAGCACATTTTTCATGTTTTCTCTTTCTACTACCTCTTCCATTTCACGCGCTCGTCGTGGAGAGCTTTTGACGTCTCATGGTGTTCTCCAAACGCCATTTTTCATGCCGATTGCAACGAAAGGGGCGGTCAAAACGCTTTCATCGTTTGATGTGGAGCGGCTTGGAAGTCCGATTCTTCTCTCGAATACGTACCATCTGTGGCTTCGTCCGGGAGTGGAAGAACTTCTTAAAAGCGGTGGTTTGCATAAGATGATGGACTGGAACGGTGTTCTTTTGACCGATTCCGGCGGGTTTCAGGTGTTTAGTCTTGAGGGACTTCGTAAACTCACATCGGAAGGGGTCGTATTTCAGTCGCATATTGATGGAGCGAAGATGATGCTCACGCCAGAAATCTGCATGGATATTCAGCGAGCGATTGGGAGTGATATTTGTATGGTGCTCGATGTGTGCACGAAACTTCCTGCGACGCACGAGCAACTTCTCGAGGCATTGCATCTCACGACTGCGTGGGCGAAGCGTTCAAAAGAAGCGTTTTTTGCGAAGCGAGAAGGTTCGTTCAACGAAGGAGCGCTGCTGTTCGCGATCGTGCAAGGAGGAACGGACGTAGCCCTTCGTCAAACAAGTGCGAAGGCGCTCCTCGAGATTGGGTTTGACGGCTACGCGATTGGCGGGCTTTCCGTAGGCGAACCGTTCGAGGAGGCGTGTACCGTGCTCGATGCGACGACCGGGCTTCTTCCTGCGGATAAGCCGCGGTATTTCATGGGAGGGGCGCAGCCTCATGAGATTGTCGCGTATGTGAAGCGTGGAATCGACATGCTCGACTGCGTGCTTCCTACGCGAAACGCGCGTCATGGCCAGCTGTATCGTTTTCGGCATGAAGACCTTTCGCAGCGTGATTTTTATGAAACGATTCACGTAACGAACGAACGTTTCGCGGGTTCTGATGCATGTTTGATGCAAGATCTTGGCGTGGATGATACTGAGCAGGTGGACGCAGAACTTTCGCGATTTACGCTTGGCTATGTGCGGCATCTCTTTCGTGTGCAAGAAATGCTCGGTATGCGCCTTGCATCGATGTGGAACGTCCGATTTTATCTCTCGCTCATGAAAAAGATTCGGAAGGGGATCGAGGAGGGGAGGGTCTAAACAAAACACCCCGATAGATATCGGGGCTAGATTACTTTTTTGCACGAGTTTGCATGGGAATGACGGCAGCCACTTCTTCGTTCGCCGTAGGAGGCACAACCCAATGTCCTACAAGACGGTTGGCGGAGACTTCTTCATAGCTCTGCGCCAGTGTCTGATTCGCTGTGAAGTGAATTTTCGCCGCTTCGCTTGGGAGGTTGTTAAGCGCTCGTAGGATGGCATCAACCTCCGTTTCGAGATCGTTTTGCTGATCCCTCTGCAGGGTAGATGGGGTGTTCGCGATGAGGCTCGCTTGCACATCGAGGCTTTTGCCCAGCTGTGTCGCGCGCGTCTCGATCTGATCAAACGTCTGGCCTGCCAGTCGAAGAAACTGACAGATC
Source organism: uncultured Gammaproteobacteria bacterium (assembly GCA_964428975.1). Lineage (GTDB taxonomy): Bacteria > Patescibacteriota > Patescibacteriia > 2-12-FULL-60-25 > 2-12-FULL-60-25 > JAGOUA01. The sequence goes on from CAYSAI010000003.1 coordinate 88,908, forward strand.
GTCCCTTCCTGCTGAATCATTTGTAGAAGAGGCGCTCTTCTCTTTTCGGTGAAATCGATACGCACACGTGTTGCGCTATCACGTAAACCTCCCGTATGGAACGATTCGAACTGCACATGATCAGGCGGGAACGTCCCAAGCTCTTGGATACGTGCTTTGAGGGCAGCGCGCACATCATCGAAGATGGGATTCCGCCCGTTCGTACCAAGGAGCTGTACACGCTTTTCGCTTGTGCGACGTACGAGAGCGTTTGTGAGAAGTTCACCTTGTGTGTGTGGCATTTCGAGCTCTTTTCGTGTTTTGATACGGTCATCCGCGTGGGCGCGCCAAGTGTTGTAATGATCGCCATGTATCCACAGGTACTGCCCAATAACAACGAACAAGAGGCTCACAATAAGACTGATGCAGGCGCTGTTCCAGGAAAGCTTCGCAAGGAGTGAAATAATCGTAACGCAGATGCCGTAGCTGATCGCAGTGAGGAGCATCCCAGGCATCCAGAGAGAAAAATTGACCCCATGATAGCATCCGCATACCTTACATGTTTTCTCCTTCTTCAGTCGCTTCAGATCGAAGATCGGGTACGTCGTCTCATGAATGAGCTTCTTCGTACGTAGGCGCTCTTCTTGCATTAAATCTTGAAACTGCTTCGCAAGGCGAACGTGTTCTTGCATACGAACCGTCCTTTCAGTGGGGTTTGATTGTCGAAGAACACGAAAATTCTAACAAAAATAGGTGTTTTTGTCGAGGGAGCGAGCATGCTACCATACTCGCATGACCTTTCGTCAGTATATCGGCGTCATGATCGGCGCGACGCTCTTCGCATGGGGAGGATTTGCGCTTGTGTTGTTTCAGATCAATCCAGAAGAGGCAGGAGCGTTTGGCCTTGTGCTCTTCTTTCTTACCCTCTTTTTAGGGCTTGTAGGCCTATTCGCGACGGCAAGCATGAGCTATCGCGTACTCGCTCTTCAGCGAACGATTATCTTTCGCGAGGCGCGCATCGCCTTTCGTCAAGCGATTTTACTCGCGTTTTGCGCGGTTTTGTCGCTCTTCCTCGCTTCGCAGGACCTTTTTGCGTGGTGGGCGGTGCTTCTCGTCTTCGGAACGGTGTTTGGCATTGAGGGCATGGCTCTTTGGATTGACCGCACGAGACGTTCGTAAGTACTATGAGGCCGTATGTTCACGGCTCTCTTACAGCGGTTCACAAAACGGATTGGGATCGATCTCGGTACCTCAACGACGCTTGTCCATGTTGAGGGGCGAGGTATTCTTGTGTATGAGTCGTCTGTCGTGGCGATCAACCGTCGCACGGGGCAGGTGATGGCGGTGGGCGAAGAAGCGCGCATCATGCTTGGAAAAACCCCGCCGCACATTTACGTCGCAAAACCTTTGCAACGTGGGATTATCGCGGATTTTGAGGTGGCAGAGAAAATGCTTCGCTTCTTTTTCGATCGTGTGCATAAAGAGGGGTCGCTTATTGTGCCGCGTCCAAGTGTGATTATTTCCGTGCCACTCGAAGTAACGGAAGTTGAGCGCAAAGCGGTGGGCGATGCGGCAATGTCGGCTGGTGCGCGCGAAGTGCTCGTGGTGGAAGAGCCTGTCGCGGCGGCCATTGGGGCAGGGCTGCCGATCAGTGAGTCTATCGGCAATATGATCGTGAATATGGGCGGCGGTACCACCGAGATAGCTGTGATTTCGCTGAACGGCATTGTGAGTTCAAAAAGTATTCCGATTGCAGGCGAAGAACTCAACAAGAATATCATGCATTATGCGCGCGACGTGTTCGGTTTGTTGTTGGGAGAACGGGTCGCGGAAGATATCAAGATCGCCGTGGGTTCAGCGGTTGAACTCGCTGAGCCGCTCGAGGCAGCGATGCGTGGACGCGATCTTGTGAGCGGTCTTCCTCGCGAACTCATCGTGAACGATACGCAAATCCGCGAATCGATGGCGCGTTCCGTGAAGCTGATCGTGGATCATGTGAAATCTATTTTAGAGATCACACCTCCTGAACTCGTGGCGGATATTTATCAACGAGGAATTATTCTTACCGGCGGCGGTGCGCTTCTTCGCGGGATTGAGGAGGCGATCCATCGTGGAACGGGTCTTCCCGTGCGTGTGGCAGAAGACCCTATCACGGCCGTCGTTCGCGGCACGGGCATTCTCTTGGAACGTCCAGAGCTCTCTCGCGACGTCGCGTTTCCAGCGACCGATCGTTCAACGTTTTAGGGTATGCAGTCGTTTCGCACTTCTCCTTCGAGAGCGCCACGCTTCTTCTTTCTTTTGCTCCTTGTTCTTGCGGCAGTGATGGCAATTCCGTGGTCGCGAGCAAAAGTCGAGCAGGGGGTGAGCATGGCGCTTGTTCTCGCTTCTCGAACGATGCTCGTGATTCGTGGAACGACGGATGACGAACGTGATGCGCGTTTGCAGCTCGCAGAAACGCGTCTCGCGCAGCTTACGGCTGGCCTTGCGCGTATTGGGGCGCTTGAAGAAGAAAATGCGCTTTTACGAAAACAAATTCAGTACGTTCCTGATTCCGGTTTTGAGTTGCTTGGAGCGCAGGTGCTTTCACGCGTGATGACGCCAGATCGAGCGATGATCACGATCAATCGTGGGGCGTTTGATGAAATCGAAGTTGGGCAAGCCGTGCTCGCAGAAGAGGGCATCGTGGTGGGAAAGGTGGTGTTGCTCTTTGAACGCATCGCGACCGTTCAACTCCTGACGGATCCGCGCAGTCGTTTCGCGGCGAGTATCAGCGGAGAAAAACGGTTGCTCGGCGTGGTTGAGGGGCGTGGAAACGGGGCAGCGCGCATGACGTATATTCCTGCTTCGCAAGCGATTCAAAAAGATCAGATTATTGTTACGTCCGGTACGGAGGAGAAAATACCGCCCCATTTGTCGCTCGGTCTTGTGAACGCGGTGGAAGGTACGGCGACCGACCCATTCGTGTCCGCAATTCTTGAGCCGCTTCTTCCGTTTGATCGATTGCAGCTTGTGCAGATCCTTCGGCCAGCGAGAAAAGCGAAACTTGGATCACTATGAAACCCTTCTTTTCTGGAGCGTTTTTTCTTCTCGCGCTTTTCCTTGAGAGTGTAGGATTTGGTCTGTCGTTTGGTGTGTTTGCGTGGCTGCCTCTCTGGTCGTGGTACGTACTCGCTCTCTCATTTGAAGCGCATCTTTCAACGCTTCTAGGGGCGTTCGTGATAACGAGTCTTTGGCTCTTTCTTGCCCATCCTGCACCTCTCGCGACGATCCTCTGGCTTGGAAGTGGGGGGCTCTTTGGCTGGCTGCTGTTCCGCGGTGTGATCGCTCATCGCTCCTTTCTCGGGACGTTTGCTCTTGCGTGTGTGTGGCGTCTCGTGTTTGGACTTGTGTGTTATGGTTTGTATTGGCGGGGGACGCCGTTCTTTGGACGAGCCTTTCTCGTGTGGATAGGAACGCTTCTTCTCACGGATAGCCTCACGCTTCTCCTTGGTTTTCGACTCTGGAAAACCTCCTATGTTGCACGATAACCCTTTTTTTCCTCGCGCATTTCGCTTGAAGCGTGATGAGCGCGTTTCGCTTGATACGCCGCTCGAGCTTCCGATGGATCGTCTGGTTCAGGTTGGTTCTGGTGGCGAACGCCCGCTATTTTTAGGCTTTGGATTTTCCCGTCGGCGATTTCTTGTGATGGCGAGCATTTTCATCCTTCTGCTGAGTGTGCTCATCGGACGGGCCGTGTGGATGCAGGTTTGGCAAGGAGCAAAATACGAAGCGCTTTCCGAACAGAATCGTTTGCGTGTGGTACCCGCTTGGCCGAAACGCGGTATTATTACCGATCGTAACGGCGTAGTGCTCGCGGAAAATATTCCCCGTTTTCAAGTCGTGCTTACGCCGCGTGACCTTCCTCTTGATGTGGAAACGCGCACCGCGATGCTGCGCGATCTTGTACAGATGATCGGCGGATCGTTTACCGAGATGGTAGCACTGCTCGAAGAAACGAAAGCGCGTCCAGATGAACCGGTGCTCATCGCGGATGGTGTGGCGTATGAGCAGGCGATGGCGCTCGCCCTCAAGCTGCCAGAACTTCCCGCCGTCTCTCTTGAAGCGCGTCCGAAGCGGGCCTATCCCCGTTCAGCGGAACTCACGAGTCTTGCGCATGTGCTTGGGTATGTGGGAAAGATTTCTGAGCAGGAACTCGGTTCACTTCGTGAGAAAGGGTATCGTCGTGTGGATGAACTCGGAAAAGTGGGCATCGAGCGTTCGTATGAAGAGCGTTTACGCGGTACGGTGGGGCATCGTACGCTTGAGGTGGATGCGCGTGGACGAGCAAAAGGCGTTGTCCGTGAAGAACCTTCCGTGAATGGACAAAACGTCCAACTGACGATTGATATGCGTTTGCAAAAAGCGGCTGAACAAGCATTATCTCTCGTGCTACATCAAGAAAAATTGCGGCGAGGCTCGGTTGTGGCCATGGATCCGCGCAACGGAGAGATTCGCGCGCTGGTCTCGCTTCCGGCGTATGATAATAACGCGTTTTCTGGAGGGGTATCGTCGACGGTGTATCAAGCGCTCGTGCAAGATAAAGATCAGCCACTCTTTGCACGCGCGCTCGCTGGGGCGTATCCATCTGGTTCGACGGTGAAGATTGTCGTGTCAGTCGCGGCACTTATGGAGGGAATTATTACGCCAAATACGACGATTCTTTCAACGGGAGGTATTCGCGTAGGGCAATGGTTTTTTCCGGATTGGAAAGCGGGTGGGCACGGGATTACGAACGTGCGAAAAGCGATCGCGTGGTCGATCAATACGTTTTTTTATACGATAGGTGGGGGGTATCAAGGCTTTAAGGGGATGGGGCCAGACGCGCTCTCGACGTGGTATACAAAGTTTGGTCTTGGAAAGAAAACGGGGATTGATATAACGGGTGAGGCAAGCGGCCTCGTGCCAACGCAAACGTGGAAAGAAGCGACGAAAAAAGAACCATGGTACGTGGGAGATACCTACAACCTCTCGATTGGACAGGGAGATTTGCTCGTGACGCCTCTTCAGGTCGCGCGCTATACGATGGCGATTGCGAACGGAGGAACGCTCATTGAGCCGCATCTTTTCCTTGAGAAGGTTCCCACGCGCATCGAAACAGGCGCGCGCGCTGATGTGGTGGAAGAAGTGCGTCAAGGGATGCGAGATGCGGTTGTTTCTGGTTCAGCGCGGGGCATTTCTCTCCTACCTTTTACAAGTGGCGGAAAAACAGGTACTGCGCAGTGGAACACGAATAATGCGACACACGCGTGGTTTACGGCGTTCGCTCCGTTTGAGAATCCTGAGCTCGTTGTTACGGTTCTTCTCGAAGAAGGAGGCGAAGGTTCACGCGTCGCTGTGCCTGTCGCGCGAGAGATCCTCCGCGCGTGGGGGGAGATGCGATGAAAGAGAAGCTTTTTGACACGTGTCGCCTTCTTCCGTTATGCTTGATGTATTCGGTTCCCGAATGCGATTCGGGACCGATTTGTTTTTCTCTATGACTCCGTATCTTACCCCCCAAGGACTCCAAAATCTCGAAACTGAATTGAAGGAATTAAAAACGATCAAGCGTGCCGAAGCGACCGCGCGCATCGAAGAGGCGAAATCGCTGGGCGATCTTTCTGAAAACGCCGAATATCACGACGCGAAAGAGGCACAAGCATTTATCGAAGGACGTATTTTTGAGATTGAAGACGTGCTGAAAAGCTATGTACTTATCGAAGAAACGGGTGGTGTGGCGAAAAAAGTTCGTGTTGGTTCAACGGTGAAAACGCTCGTGAATGGAAAGGAAAAAACGTACACCATCGTAGGGTCGAATGAGGCAGATCCGGCAACGGGAAAAATCTCGAACGAATCACCCCTTGGACAGGCGCTTCTCGCCTTGAATGTCGACGATCAGGTGAATGTCGAGACGCCGGCTGGCGTGGCCGTGTACAAGATTGTGTCCATTGCGTAAGCTCGAGGGCGTATGACCCTTGATGAACGCTCGGTACGGCTGGAAAAACTCCGTCGTCTTGAAAAAGACGGGCCGATACCCTATGCCTTGGAACCGCAACGAACCGCGACCTGTGGTGAGGCGCTCGCTTCCTTTGATGTGTGGATGGGCGAGGGACGCGAGCTTGTCCTTGCAGGGCGACTTCTGACGATTCGCGTGCATGGAGGGATGATGTTCGCTGATCTCGTGGATGCAACGGGCAAAATTCAGCTTCTCTTTAAACAAGATCTTCTCGCTGAAGCGTTCGAGCTTTTTCGCGATACGATGGATCCTGCCGATATTGTGGAGGCGCATGGAGTGCTTGCGCTGACGCGACGTGGCGAGAAAAGTTTTCAGGTGCACGCATGGCGACCGCTGACAAAAGCGCTTTTGCCTCTGCCAGAAAAGTGGCACGGTCTGAGTGATGTGGAAACCCGCTTTCGTGAACGCGAGCTTGACCTTCTTGTGAACCCAGAGGTTGTCGAGCGTTTTCGTATTCGTTCGCGTCTTGTGAGTGCTCTGCGACGTTTTCTTGATGAACGTGACTTCATGGAGGTAGAAACGCCGATGCTCCATCCAATTCCGGGAGGAGCAAACGCTCGTCCGTTTGTCACGCATCATAACGCGCTTGGGGCGGATTTTTATCTGCGTATTGCGCCAGAGATCTACTTGAAACGGCTTGTTGTAGGAGGAATCGAGCGTCTCTATGAGATTGGACGCTGTTTTCGCAATGAGGGCATCGATCATACGCATAACCCCGAGTTTACGATGCTCGAACTCTATTGGGCGTACGCGAATCGAGAACCGTTCTTTCACTTTTTAGAGGAGATGGTGCAAGAAATGGTGCGTGCAGCGATGGGGGAAGCGCGTGTACAAACACCTGATGCACTTCTGGATTTTACGGCGCCGTTTCCGCGCAAAACCTTTCGCGAAACGATTCTTGAGGCGACGGGCATTGATATCGACACCTGTTCAACGAAGGAAGCGCTTCTGCGAGCCGTTCAAGAAAAAGGGCTGTCCATCCATCTTGCGGAGTGCCACTCGTTAAGCGAGGCGTTCGATGAACTCTACAAAAAAACGGGACGCGCGGCGATTGTGCAGCCAACGTGGGTGTTTGATTATCCCGCCGATATGAAGCCGCTCGCGAACGTTTCGCCGAGCGATCCAACGAAAAGTGCGTGCGCGCAGCTCGTGGTGCAAGGGGCAGAACTCGTGAATGCGTACTATCACGAACTGCACAACCCGCTCATGCAGCGCGAACGTCTCGAGCAGCAAGAAGCGCTCGCAGCACAAGGGAGCGTCGAGGCGCAGCGTCTCGACGAAGCGTTTCTTACGTCGCTTGAGCACGGCCTTCCGCCTACGAGCGGTATGGGGATGGGGATTGATCGATTCGTTTCCCTCATTACGGGTGCAGGTTCTTTGAAAGAGGTGATTTTATTCCCGACATTGCGGCCAGAAGCATAACCGTATGATTGATCCAAAATACCTCCGCGAACATGCGGATGAAATGAAGGCGAACGTCGTGGCACGTCGCATGACGGTGGATGTGGACGCCTATCTCGCTCTCGATGAGCAGCGCTTGACCCTCTTACGACAGGTCGAAGAGCTCAGGCGTGAACGCAATGACGTGGCGAATACAATTCCTTCTCTCACGGGAGGGGCACGCGCTGCGAGCATTGAACGAGGTAAGGCGCTCAAAACGCAGCTCGCGCAAGAAGAGGCAAAACTCACGCTTCTTGAAACGTCTACGCACGAACTGCTTCTTCAATTGCCAAACTTTACGCATCCAGATGCGCCGCTTGGAGGGTCAGATGCAGAAAATCGCGAAGTGTCTCGTACGGGTGAAATAAAGCCTCTCACGAACCCTCGTTCGCATACCGAACTTGCGAGCGCGCTTGATCTGCTTGATTTTGAACGTGGAGCAAAAGTGGCTGGCGCGAAGTTCTATTTTGTGAAACGTGATCTGGTGATTCTTGAACAGGCGCTTATTCTTTGGACGCTTCAAGAGCTGCGACGCGAGGGATTTATTCCGCTTGAAACGCCGGATATAGCGAAACACGAGGTGCTTATCGGTGCGGGTTTTCAGCCGCGTGGCGAAGAAACGCAAACGTACGCCATTGAAGGAACCGACCTTGCGCTCATCGGTACGGCAGAGATTCCGATGGGAGGCTTTCATCAGGAGGAGATTTTGGATGAGGCGTCATTACCGCTCAAATATGCAGGGCTTTCCCATTGTTTTCGTACGGAAGCAGGTTCCTACGGGCGTGAATCCTACGGATTATATCGCGTGCATCAATTTACCAAGGTGGAGATGTTTGTCGTGGCCACGCGAGAGCAGTCGGAAGCGCTTCTCGAAGACTTACGTCGTCTTGAAGAGCGAATTTTTACGAAGCTCGGCATTCCGTTTCGTGTGGTGGATACGTGTACCGCAGATTTAGGCGCGCCGGCCTCTCGAAAATATGATCTTGAAGCATGGATGTGGGGGAAAAAGAACGGCACAGGTGATTGGGGAGAGGTGACAAGCACGTCAAATTGCACAGACTATCAAGCGCGTCGACTGGGTATTCGTGTACGAAGAGCGGATGGATCTCTTGAATTTGCGCATACGTTAAACGGAACGGCCGTCGCTCTTTCTCGTGCGATGATTGCTATCTTGGAAAACTATCAGCAAGAAGATGGTTCGATTCGTGTACCGGATGTGCTTCAACCGCTCTGTGGGTTTTCTCTTCTTACCTAGAACCATGGAGCAGTCTCACATTCGGAATTTTTGTATCATTGCGCATATCGATCATGGAAAATCGACTCTTTCTGATCGGTTGCTTGAAGTGACGGGAACGGTGGAAAAACGCAAAATGAAAGAACAGCTTCTTGACACGATGGAGCTGGAGCGCGAGCGCGGCATCACGATCAAGCTTCAACCAGCGCGTATGGAGTACACCGCGAAGGACGGCATCACGTACGAACTCAACCTCATCGACACGCCCGGCCACGTCGATTTTACGTACGAAGTATCGCGTTCGCTCGCGTCGGTGGAAGGGGCGATTCTTCTCGTGGATGCGACGCAGGGCGTGCAAGCGCAAACGATTGCGAACGTGTATCTCGCGATCGAACAAAATCTCACGATTATTCCCGTCTTGAATAAGATTGACCTGCCAAACGCGGATCCTGAACGTCGCGCAACAGAGCTGATGCAACTTCTTGGGTGTAAGCGAGAAGAGATTAATATCGCATCGGGAAAAACAGGGGAAGGAGTACCGATGATTCTTGAACGGATCGTGCAGGAGGTACCGCCCCCTTCAGGAGACGAATCAAAACCGTTTCGTGCCGTGATTTTCGATTCAAAATACGACGACTATCAAGGAGTAATCGCGTACATTCGCTGTGTGGATGGACGTCTCGTGAAGCATGCGAGCATTCGTTTTCTCGCCACGTCCGCTGATGGACAAGCGCTCGAGGTGGGCGCGCTCAAACCCGAGCATATTCCGCTGCCTGCGCTCGAAACGGGGGAAATTGGTTATGTCGTGACGGGCCTCAAAGACATTGGAGCGGTGCGCGTGGGAGATACGATCACCTCTCGCGAGACGGCAGATCAGGTGTCGATGCTTCCTGGATATAAAGAGGTGCGACCGATGGTGTATGCGGGCGTGTTTCCTTCTGAAGGGAACGAGTATGAGCGTCTTCGCGATGCGATCTTGAAACTGAAACTCAGTGATGCGGCGCTTCAGTTTGAACCAGAGCATTCAGCGGCGCTTGGATTTGGGTTTCGGTGTGGTTTATTAGGTATGTTGCATCTTGAGATCACGCAAGAACGCTTGATACGTGAGTTTGATATGGAGGTGGTCGTCACGACGCCTTCCGTCGCGTATGAAGTGACGCGTACAAATGGAGAGATGAAGGTCGTGACTTCGCCAGCGGCTTTTCCTGATCCATCCGTCATTCGCGAAACGCGTGAGCCGTGGGTGAAAGTGGATATCGTGTGTCCAAAAGACTACCTCGGTAACGTGATGCAGCTCGTGCAAGATCGTCGCGGTATCTACACAACGACGGAATATCTTGATGTGGAGCGCGCGATTCTTCATTATGACATGCCTCTTGCCAGCGTGATCGTGGATTTTTATGATAAACTGAAAGGGGTTACGGCTGGCTATGCCTCGATGAACTACGAGTTTCTTGATTATCGCGCTTCGGATATTGTGTGCCTCACGATTCTCGTCGCGGAAGAACCTGTGGAAGCGCTCGCCACGCTCCTGCACGAATCGGAAGCGTATCGTCGAGGAAAAGAGATTGTGGAAGTATTGAAAGAAGAGCTTCCTCGTCAGCAGTTCGTGGTGAAACTCCAAGCGGCCGTGGGAGCGAAGGTGCTCGCCGGTGATCGCATCAGCGCGTTTCGGAAAGATGTGCTTGCGAAGATGTCCGGCGGCGATTTCTCGAGAAAATCGAAGCTCTTGCAGAAGCAAAAGAAGGGAAAAGCGAGGATGCTCGAACATGGAAAAGGCGGCGTCGAGATTCCGCCCGATACGTTTATTAAGGTACTACGACGATCATAAGTATGGAACATCTCTCTTCAAAAAAACGCCTCTCAATGAAAATCCTTGCGGTACTCATGATTCTTTCCACGACGCTGTTATTGTTTGCCCCGTTTTTTGGGTAGAACGTGAAAGTTTTTTCTATGATACCTCCTTCTAAAAACAAGAAAAACTATGCTTTTATTGATAGCAGTAATCTCAATTTAGGTATTAAAAGCCTTGGTTGGAAACTCGATTATCGGAAGTTTCGAGTATATCTTCGTGATAAGTATCACGTGCAAGAAGCGTTTATGTTCTTAGGTTTTTCGCCTGAGCAACAAGAGATGTATAAACATTTACAACAAGCGGGGTACATTCTTATCTTTAAGCCCATTTTGGTTTTGAAAGATGGCACCGTTAAAGGTAATTGTGATGCAGAGCTTGTGTTGCAGGCAATGATAGAGCTTCCTCAGTACGAGAGGGCGGTATTAGTGACAGGAGACGGAGATTTTCATTGTCTCGTGAAATATTTATTAAAGGTAGGAAAGTTTCAACAGCTCCTTGCCCCGGCGGTTAAAAGGTGTTCTTTTCTTCTTCGCCATCTTTTAGGGGGACAGGTAACCTTTCTCAATGACGTGCGTCAAAAACTTGAGTATGCTCCTAAAATGAAAAACTCCCCGTAAGGACGAGCCTCACGAGGGGTTATTTCATCGTAATACACCCATATCCTACCAACATGAATCCTCTTTGTCAATAACCCTATGCCTTTTTCTCATGACGATGTTCGAGGTCTCGCGCGGCTTGCACGTATTGGTCTTACGGATGCGGAAGTGACGCAGTTCGCGGGCGAGCTTTCCGCGATTGTTGCGTATGTGGATCGTTTGCAGGAGGTAGATGTATCGAGCATCGATGATCGTCCCGTCTTTTTGGAAGCGCAGTCTTCAAGACGAGATGTATCGAAGCATGATGTGGACACGCGCGAACGTCTCATCCAACAGTTTCCGGACCGCCTTGGCGAGGCGCTTCGTGTTCCCGCGGTGTTTGCGGAACGCACAAAAACGGTATGATCCCAGGTCTTTCTCTTGCTCAATGTCGCGAGGCGCTTGCTCAAAAAGAGGTGTCTTCGCTTGAGCTCACGCAAGCCTATCTTGAGCGTATTCACGCACAAAACCCCTCGTTGAACGCGTATATCACTGTATGTGAAGACGAGGCGCTCGCACGTGCGCGGCGTTCGGATGAGCGTCGTGTGCGAGGCGAGGCCTCTCATGCGCTGGATGGTGTGCCTATCGCGCTGAAAGATAACCTCTGTACGCAAGATCTGCGTACAACGGCAGCTTCGCGTATCCTTACGAACTATCATCCTGCGACGGATGCAACGGTCGTCGCACGCTTGAAACAGGCGGGTGCGGTGTTTCTCGGCAAAACAAATATGGATGAATTCGCGATGGGTTCATCCACGGAACATTCCGCGTTTGGCGTCACGAAACATCCTTTAGATGCGACGCGTGTTGCGGGAGGGTCGTCCGGAGGAAGTGCGTGCGCCGTCGCGAGCGATCTTGCGCCTGCCGCGCTTGGTACGGATACGGGCGGTTCGATTCGTCAGCCAGCCGCGTTCTGCGGAATTGTTGGGTTCAAGCCAACGTACGGCACGGTGTCGCGTTCGGGAGTGATCGCGATGGCGTCGTCGTTTGATCAGGTTGGTCCGATGACGAAAACGGTTGAGGACGCCGCTCTGCTCTTTGAGGCGATTCGTGGTGTGGATGCTCTCGATCAAACGACGAGCGATACGCGAGTGTCCTCTTTTCAGTCGAATGTCTCGCTTGAAGGGGTACGCATCGGTTTGCCGCGTGAAGCATGGCAGGCGGAAGGACTTGCTCCGTCCGTTCGTTTTGCGACGGAACAGGCGATCGAAACCATGAAAGCCCTGGGCGCGGATGTGCGCGAGGTGAGTTTGCCGTATGCGAACGAGGCGCTCGCCGTGTACTACGTGCTTGTTCCTGCGGAAGTGTCGGCGAACCTCTCGCGGTTTGATGGGGTTCGCTACGGCGCGCGTGCGAAGACGGAAACGCTTCTCGAGCTGTACGAACGCTCGCGTGAAGAAGGGCTTGGCACGGAAGTGCGTCGGCGCATCCTCCTTGGAACGTACGTTCTCTCGAAAGGGTATGTTGATGCGTACTATCGAAAAGCGCGTAAAGTACGTCGGTTGATTGCTTCCGCTTACGATGAGTTGTTTAAAGAGGTGGATATGCTTCTCACGCCAACAACGCCCAATCCTGCGTTTACGATCGGCGAAAAAATCAACGATCCGCTCGCGATGTACCTCGAAGATGTGTTTACCGTGGGGGTGAATGTCGCGGGCGTGCCGGCCATTTCGATTCCGTGTGGTCGCGAAGAGGGAACGGGGCTTCCTATGGGTGTGCAGCTTATTGGCAAGCGGTTTGATGATGGAAGGCTGTTGTCCTACGCCCATGCGTATGAGAGAATTTAGGTATGTTCCAATTTCTTCTTGACGCTTCTCCCACGGCTGCTGCGTCCGTATCTTCTCCGGACGCGTTACTTGTTGTGGTGCTTGTCCTGCTGATTGGGGCTGGCGGTGTGTGGTTTTGGATGAGTCAGAAGCACGGCGGTGGTTCAGATTGGGACGCGATGGAACGCGAAAAAACGCGAAAAGCTTGGAAAGAAATCGAAGAGCTTGTAGCGCAAAACAGCTCGATGGGGCGAAAACTCGCGATCATCGAAGCGGATAAGCTCCTCGATACCTGTTTACGACGCGTTGGTTTTCCAGGGGAAACGTTCGCCGAACGGCTCAAAGTGGCGGAATATCAGCATCCAGCCTTGCGTATGGTGTGGACGCCACACAAATGGCGAAATCAGCTCGTGCATGAAGCGCATTTCACGATCACCGATCGACAGGTACGCGAAAGCCTCAAGCTCTATCGCGACGCCCTGCGAGCGCTCAAAGCGGTATGATTCCGTTTTTTGGACTTGAAAACATCTCTTTTTTTGGATTGACGATTCATGTATGGGGCCTGTTTGTCGCGTCTGGCTATGCGTTTGGAACGTTTATTGCCTATAAAAGAGCAAAAACAGTGGGGCTCTCTCAAGAACAGGTGCTCTCTCTTGCGACGTGGCTTTTTTTTGGCGCGATGATCGGCGCGCGACTGTTTCATGTATTGGTGTACGAACCCGCGTATTATTTCGCCGCGCCTCTTGAAGCGATTGACCCTCGCTTACCGGGATTTTCCATGATGGGAGGTTTGCTTGGAGCGGCAGCCGTTTTTGTGTGGCGCGTCCGCCTACTTCGTTTGGATGCGCTCGCGTATGCTGACACGCTTCTTTGGGGTGTACCATGGGGGTGTGGTGTCGGACGGATCGGGTGTTTCTTGATTCATGACCACCCAGGAACGCTCACGCACAGTATTCTTGGCGTGCAGTATCCAGATGGTTCGGTGCGTCATGATCTGGGTCTGTATCTCTCGATGGCAGGATTTTTCATGGGAGGAATATTTCTCTTATTGAATCGAAAACCACGTCCAAAAGGGTTTTGGACGGCGAGCTATTTGCTCCTTGAGGGGCTTTCGCGCGTCTGGCTTGATGCGTATCGCATCGTAGACACGCGATATTTTGGATGTACGCCCGCACAATGGCTTGGAGCTCTTTTTGCGCTTGTGGGCATTGTGTGGCTGATTCGACTTGTCCCAAAACGAGCAAGCGGCTATCCTGCGCGGGTATGACCTCTCAACAGAAACTCATCGGCGTGATTATCGGTGTTGCGGTGATGCTTTTTGGTGGGCTTCTCTTCGCGCTTGTGAAGATGCCGTCAGATAGTACCCTTCCTACAGGAGAGATCGTGTTTTTAGATGAGCAAGCTTCTACGCAAGGAAAACAAGACGCGAAGGTCGTGGTGCGGATGTATTCCGATTTACAGTGTCCCGCTTGTCGTGCGGCAGAACCCGCTCTCAAAACGATCATGCAAGCGTATGGCGATCGGGTGAAATTCGTGTGGAAGGATTTTCCTCTTGTTTTTATTCATCAAAACGCGCGTGCGGCAGCGAATGCGGGGCGATGTGCAGAAGCACAAGGGAAGTTTTGGGAGTATCACGATCGACTGTTTGATACACAGGAGGCGTGGTCGCGTGAGCGAGATCCAAAAGAGCGTTTTACGCAATTTGCGCGTGAAGCAGGGTTAAATGAAGGAGATTTTTCCGCGTGCTATAAAGAAAAGCGGTTTGATGATCGCGTGATGGCGAACGTTCGTGAAGGGGAAAAAAATGGCGTGAATTCCACACCCACATTTTTCATCAACAACAGGCAAGCACTTGTGCGAAGCGAGGCGGATTGGCGCAGCGCGCTTGAGACGGTGCTAAAAGCATCAGAAAAATCGACAACTTCCACAGCTTCCCCTTGACGAAACGCTTGTTTCTCGCCGCGTGCCTTCCTATAATGGGGAGGCTTTATTCTTTTTCTGCTTTTTCGATCCTCTTCTATGGAAACTATGGAAACACCGCGCGTACAAGGATTTTGGGATGGAAGTCCGAAGATGACGTTTTTGATGGGTCTTTTCTTGGGTATTGCGCTTTCTTCCACGCTTGGTCTTGGGCTGGTTGTGGGAGGAGTGGTCAATGGGGTCAAGACGGCGTCAGATGCACAGCAAGTGGCACAGGTGCCAACGCTACCAGTCGGTGATCCAGGCGATCAACCGCCTCCTGCAGGTCCTGTGAAACCCATACAGCCAACGGAGTTCATCAAGGGGAATAAGAACGCGAAAGTCACGCTTATCGAGTATTCTGATTTCGAATGCCCTTTTTGTAAGCGGTTCGCGCCAAGCGTCACGCAGGCTTTGAAAGATTTTCCAAACGATGTACGTCTCGTGTATCGACATTTCCCTCTTCGATCCCTTCATCCAAACGCGCAGAAAGCCGGAGAAGCGGTTGAATGTGCAGGAAAACTCGGGGGGGCTGATGCGTTCTGGAAGATGCACGATAAGCTCATTGCAGATACGGCGATGTCGCTCGACAATATGAAGAAGTTCGCGAAAGAGGTGGGTCTCAACCAAGAAAAGTTTAACACCTGTCTTGATAAAAACGAGATGGCGCCAAAAGTCGAGAAAGACTTCAATGAAGGTGGCGCCGCAGGTGTGGAAGGTACGCCAGCGACCTTTATTAACGGAAGTCTCACAAGTGGGGCTATTCCGTACGATGGTGCGGGTGGCTTAAAGGAGAAAATCCAGCAAGCGATCGCCAAATAACAAAAAAGAACGCTTCGGCGTTCTTTTGTATTGGTCGGTTGGACAAGAAAGAGCTTGTTGCATAGGGTTATCTTGGAAGGAGGTTCCCCATGAACCCTCGCTTGAAGGCACGGCGGATCGATCTCGAAGGAAAGTATTTCGAAGTGCGGCATGACGAACTCATTCATCAGGATGGACGTGAGAGTCGGTATCACTACATCAAGGTGCTGTTTTCTTGGGTGCTCGTGGTTGTGCGAGCACAAGATCCGTTGCAGAGGGGCTACGGCAGTATCCTCTTCGTTCACCAGTATCGACATCCTGCAGGAGGCATCTGTTTTGATCTTCCTGGTGGGATGGTTGATCCTGGCGAATCTCCTATAGCGGCAGCGCATCGTGAACTTTTCGAAGAGACGGGCTATCGCACAGAACGACTTCGCTCCATTGGAAGCGTATCACCGTTTGGGGGAATGGTTGCGACGGTAGGAGAGATATTTCTCGCAGAAGGAGTGCTGACCGATACAGGAATACCCCATCTCGATGCGGGAGAAGAAGGTTTGTCTCATATATGGATCTCTCGGGCAGAGATTCATGAGATGCTGAGATGCACACCACATATGATCGGTGGACCAAGTCTTGCGGCGATCATGATGGCGGACGTGAGCTGACACGCATTACGCGTGTTTTTTGTGGTATACTTCTTTTACATGAAAACGTTTTCTCGTGAGCTGCGGCTCGCTCGGGTCGCTCTTTTTCTTATCTACGGATGGTTCGGTATGGTCAAGGTGATTGGGTTTAGTCCTGCCTCACCACTCGTGAGCGCGCTTCTCCACGCGACGGCTCCGTGGATGAATGAGAGCTTGTTCATGCTTGGATTCGCTCTGTTCGAGGTGTTAATCGGAACGGCGTTTCTTCTTATTGGCGCACGTCCGTGGGTGGTGCATCTTTTTTTCCTGCACATGGTGATGACGATCGCTCCGCTCATTGTGTTGCCGGAAGAATCGTGGAGTGGTTTTCTCATTCCTACGCTCACGGGGCAATATATTATTAAAAATGTCGCACTGATCGCGCTTGTACGCATCTTGACAGCGAGCGAACAATTACACGCGAAAAGGGACCCTCAGCTCTAGGTGCCACAAACGGAGAACTGCATGCATGGCGGAAGATTAATCTTGAATCTCCTTTTTCGCTGTTCGCGATACATACCAGGCTGCCAGTATTCCAATCCCAAGATCGTCCAGCCAACCTAAGAACGGGATGAAATCTGAGACAGGATCCATAGGCCAGAGCAAATACACAATAGCGAGAACGAGTAATGCTTTCGGCTTCCAATTCGTGCGCTTGTCGATAAGAAAAAGATACATCTTTTTCCAATGGGGACTAAAGGAGTGGCGAGGCATAGAAAGAGTCTTTCATGGGAGTGAGCTAAAAGCGAGTTGATTCTGATTCATGGCCAGGACAAGCTTTTTACACGACTTTGTTCGTGATACAAGCCTCGACGAGACCGTGACGAGATAACGCGCATTTTTCCGCTTGATAGAAACACTTTAGTCAAACAACTCACTTTTAGCTCAAACATAAGAAGAGATGAATATCTTGACAGAATGAGCTTACCATGAAACAGAAAAACCTCCAGAGAAGGAGATTTTTCTACATGGCGGTGTTTATTGGACAAAGTTCGAATGTATTTTGCTGATAATCCTGATTCCG
>CAYSAI010000004.1:0-91944 GCA_964428975.1 uncultured Gammaproteobacteria bacterium
TATGGTCGGCGCGAAGCGCCGTCTGTTCTGCATTCCCCCCAAAAAACTCTGAATCTGAAAGGATTTTCCACGCTCCGCGTGGCTCGTCGTTTGCCAATACAAATCTATGAATAATCAAACCAAAAAGTTTTTCATATATACTCGCAAGTCTACGGACGACAAAGACAGACAAGTCCGTAGTATTTCCGACCAGTTGAGTGAGTTAAAGGAACTTGCACTAAAGGAGCAACTGGAAGTGGTAGATGTCTTTGTCGAAAAGCAGACCGCCAAAATACCAGGTCGCCCTGTGTTTAACGAAATGATAGAGCGTATGGAAAAAGGCGAAGCATCTGGTATTTTGGCGTGGCATCCCGATAGACTTGCGAGAAACTCGGTAGATGGAGGAAAAGTCATCTACCTCGTTGATACTGGCGTGATTTTGGAAATGAAATTTCCAACTTTTTGGTTTGATCCAACACCGCAAGGCAAGTTCATGCTTTCAATCGCTTTTTCGCAATCCAAGTATTATGTTGATAACCTCGGTGAGAATATCAAGCGTGGGAAGCGCAACAAAGTGAAGGATGGTATATGGCCTCAAATGTCTCCGTTGGGGTATCGAAATGAAAAAGGAAAAATTGTGATTGATGTTGATATTGCTCCACTTATCAAAAAGACATTTGAGGCATATTCCACTGGAAACTTCACTTTGCGACAACTCCGCGACAAATCTAACGAACTTGGATTGAAACGAAAAAGCGGAAAGGAACTTGCGGTGTCGAATTATCAAAAACTTCTCAAAAATCCTATCTACACAGGATTGATGCTTTACAATGGCGAGATTTTTGAGGGCAAGCACGAACCGATTATCACAAAGAAACTTTTTGATTCCGTTCAAGAAGTGATGATGAGGAAAAGTAAACCGCATAGTAAGGGACTTAAGCCATTTTTGTACAGAGGATTTTTTCGTTGTGGAGAATGTGGATGTTTTATAACTACCGAAGAACAAAAAGGTCATAACTATTTGCGATGTACCAAACGGAAAAATCCTTGTGAACAAAAATATGTCCGTGAAGAAATCATCACTTCTCAAATTCAAGAGGAAATCAAAAAAGTTTCTTTGCCACTCGATTGGCTTTCTTGGATGATTGAAGAAAACAAAAAAGACCAATCATCCGAAATACAATCGAGTACGCTTTTTGTGGATTCTGCAAAAGCCGAAATTTCTCTTTTGGATTCTAAAATAGAGAAGCTGATGACGGCGTATTTAGAGAGCGCACTTTCACTCGAAGAATATCGCGACGCCAAAAGTGCGCTGGTTGCCTCAAAACAGCTTCTCAAAGAGAAATTATCGGCTTTTGAGCAAAAAGCGAATAATCGGTTCGAACTTACCGAAAAGTTTTTGAAATACAATATGGAATTGGCAAACGAGGGAACAAATGAAGAAAAACTTCATTTGTTCAAAAAAGTCGGTTCGAACTTTCAAATTAAGGATCGAACCGTACTTTTTGAGCCACGCGGAGCGTGGAAAATCCTTTCTGATTCAGAGTTTTTTGGGGGGAATGCATTAGTGTCGCGCCTTCGGCGCGACCCCATTTCGGGTTCAAATGCAGATTCCCAATTTTGGCGGAGAGGAGAGGATTCGAACCTCCGGTTCCTTGCGGAACGCTCGCTTTCCAAGCGAGTGCACTAGACCACTATGCGACCTCTCCGTGAGGGTGGACGTGCACGAGCATAGCGAATCACGCAGAGAACTGCAAGAGCGAATGATTGCTATAATGCGATCATTTTGCTATGATTTCCTCATATGAAAAAGCTTTCCGCACGGCAATTTCAGGTTATTATTGAACGTGATGCAGATGGATGGTACGTTGGTTCCGTACCCGCTTTGCCTGGATGTCATACGCAAGCCAAGAAGCTTGAAACGCTTCATGTGCGTTTACAAGAGGCGATCGAGCTCTGTCTCGAACATCAGGCTCACGACGCAGGTTATCGTTATCGAATACGGCACTTTGCCTATAGCCCAACCTTTGTAGGGATGGAGCTTGTACAAGTATGAGCCCGCGACTTCCTTCGTTGAAGGCGAAGGATATTATACGCTGTCTCGAACAGTTTGGATTTAGAGAGGTACGTCGTAAAGGATCACATCGTATCTTTCAACATGAAGATGGCCGTTCAACCGTTGTACCGCACCATGGAAGCGAAGATATTGGGAGAGGTTTGTTGCGTGCTATTTTGCGTGAGTCAGATATTCCGCTCGACGATTTTTTAAAGGTATTATAAAACGTTTTCATGCAATCCTCCATCCGTATTCGCGGCGCACGCGAGCATAATCTCAAAAACATCAACGTGGAGATTCCACGGAACAAAATGACCGTGATCTCGGGGCTGTCCGGTTCCGGAAAGTCCTCACTTGCGTTTGATACGATTTTCGCAGAAGGTCAGCGTCGGTATGTGGAGTCGCTTTCGTCGTATGCGCGGCAGTTTTTAGGACAGATGCAAAAGCCAGATGTGGATGAAATCGAAGGGCTTTCGCCGGCGATCTCGATTGATCAGAAGGCGCACTCCTCGAATCCACGCTCGACGGTTGCGACGATCACCGAGATTTACGACTATCTTCGCGTGTTGTATGCGCGTATTGGTGAGCCGCATTGTCCGATCTGTAAGAAAGCGATTCAGCGCATGACGATTGATGAGATGGTCGACGTACTCTTACGCCGCGTAGAAGAAGCGCATGCGAAGCCAAAACGCACGAAAAAAATAGCGGGCGTTCACGCAGGCGAACTTGTCGTGCTTGCGCCGCTCGTTCGTGGAAGAAAAGGGGAGTATCACCAACTTTTGCAAGATCAATACGCATCCGGTTTTTTGGAGGTACGTGTCGATGGCGAGTGGTACTCGCTTCGTGAGTCTGTGCCGCTTGAACGCTATCAACAGCACACGATCGAGCTGTTGATTGATCGCGTACCGCTTGGATGGCCGGTTGCCGGTAATAAACAGCTTCGCGCACGTCTTGCGGAAGCGATCGAAGCTGCGCTTGATCGTTCAGATGGTTCGGTACTCGGTCTCGTAGATGATGGATCCGAGCATCTCATGAGTGCGAAATTCTCGTGTCCTGATGACGGCTTCGCGTTTCCCGAAATTGAGCCGCGTCTCTTTTCATTCAACTCGCCGTATGGCGCATGCCAAACCTGCAACGGCCTTGGCACAAAAGATCTGTTTTCGGAAGAGCTGTGCGAGGCATGCAAGGGTGCGCGTCTTCGAACGGAGGCGCTGCACGTGCTCATCAACGGAAGAAGTATCGTGGAAACGACAAGTTTACCGATCAATCATGCGGCAGATTTTTTCGTGGGAATCGATCTTACGCCCACACAACAAAAAATTGCGGAACCGGTCTTGCGCGAAGTGCTCGGGCGTTTATCGTTCTTGCTCGATGTTGGGCTCGAATATCTCACGCTCAATCGTCGTGCGGGAACGCTTTCTGGAGGAGAAGCGCAGCGTATTCGTCTTGCCTCGCAAATCGGTTCGCGTCTCGTGGGGGCGTTGTATGTTTTGGATGAGCCAACGATCGGCCTCCATCAACGCGACAACAAGCGCTTGATTGATACGCTGCACAAGCTTCGCGATCTTGGGAATACGGTGATTGTTGTTGAACACGATGAAGACACGATTCGTGCGGCGGATCATCTTATCGAGATTGGTCCGGGGGCGGGTATTCACGGCGGTGAGGTAGTTGCAGCAGGCGCGATGCCGAAGATTCTTGAAGATGAGAACAGTCTCACGTGCGCGTATTTGCGAGGTGATCGCGTGATTCCGTATCCGGCGAAACGTCGTCCAAAAGCGAAAGAACATTTGCGTATCGTGAAAGCAAAAGAGAATAATCTGAAAAACCTCACGGTGGATATTCCTCTGCGACGGTTCGTATGCGTAACGGGGGTGTCTGGTTCAGGAAAATCCACGCTGATGATTGACGTGTTGTATCGCGCGCTGGCTCGTACGCTGAACGGGTCGATGTTTGAAGCGGGCGCGCACGAAAAGATCGAGGGCATGGGATGGCTCGACAAGATTGTGGATGTGGATCAAGGGCCGATCGGCCGCACGCCACGCTCGAACCCCGCGACTTACACGGGAATTTGGGATCATGTGCGTGAGCTGTTTTCGCTCACACCGGAAGCGCGCGTGCGAGGGTATAAAGTGGGGCGATTTTCGTTTAACGTACCTGGGGGTCGATGCGAAAACTGTGAAGGACATGGCCAAATCGCGATCGAGATGCACTTTTTGCCAACGGTGTACGTGCCTTGCGATGTGTGCAAAGGTCGTCGATTTAGCCGTGAGACGCTCGAAGTCAAATATCGCGACAAATCTATCGCCGATGTTCTCGAGATGACGATCGAAGAAGCGACGAAGTTTTTTACGGATATTCCTCCCATTCACGATCGTACGCGGATTATGGGCGAAGTAGGACTTGATTATCTTCATCTTGGACAATCCGCGACGACGCTGTCTGGAGGCGAAGCGCAGCGCATCAAGCTTGCCACCGAACTTGCGCGCCGCGACACAGGAAAAACGTTTTACTTGCTGGATGAACCAACAACAGGCTTACACTTCGAAGATATCCGTAAGCTGCTTGAAGTGTTGCACCGTCTTGTCGCGCGCGGGAATACGGTCGTGGTGATCGAGCACAATCTTGATGTCATCAAAAACGCGGATTGGGTGATTGATCTCGGTCCTGAAGGCGGCGACCTTGGTGGACACATCGTCGCCCAAGGCACACCTGAAGACATCGCGAAAAGTGCGAAAAGCTTTACAGGACAGTACTTGAAGAGGGTGCTACGGGGGAGATAAAATGCGTGTATGGAAGATCGTTCTCATGAGGCATCTGCGTCGAAAGAGCCTGCCCTCTCTCCCGCCGAGGTGATTCTCACGAAGTATCAGCCGCGCTATCTTGGTGAAGGTGGCGGGCATATCGTGTATGAGATACCGAAGTATCCGAACGTGGTGGTGAAAGCCCATAAACCAGCATTGGAAAAGGTGCGGCAGTACATGGAAACGCAAAACATCGCTGCGCCAGATGCAACGATTCGTGATTGGATGCAGGCTCGTTTGCGCAACGAATCGGCGAGATTGGATGAATTAAGAACCTTCTTTCCAGAGGAAACATTTTTGCAGCAACGCTCGTTTTTTATGGAAGTGCCTCTTCCAGAGCCTCATGATGCTGCGGGGGTTCGTCCATGGAGTGAGACACCGAAAAGTGGATGGACGATTGCGCGGGTACAAGAAAAAATGCCTGAAGAAGCGCATGCAGGCTTCTCTTTGACGGTGGGCTATGCGGAACGTAAACGTCGGGACGAGCCTCTCACAGAAGAGGTCTATTGGCAGCTCACGAACAAGGTGCTTTCTAATGATGTGTGTACGGAGTGGGAAGTACGCCGTCTCCATCCATCTCTCGGAAAGGCGTTCGATGCATGGAAAACGCATCCTGAAAGCGTGCAGCAAGTGGCTCTCTTTATTAAATCAGCGATTCGTTATGCGAACGCGACAGGAAACACCCTCGATACGGCGGGTGAGGGGAATATCCAGTTTTTTACCACAAAACAGGGACAAGACACGTTTTTACTGCTTGATGCATTCGAAGAAAATTCCGACGTGCTTGGCATTGGTCTACGGGCGCTTGCAGATTTTCGAAACGGACGTGTGTTAGATAAACAGTACTCAAGTGGTCTTTTAAACGCACTCAACTTCGTGCGAGGGATGAACGCTTTGGCGAGTATTCTCCATATTCAAGAACGTATTCGTGGGTTCGAAACACTTTCAGGGCTTTCTTCGGATCAACGCCATGCGTTGTTTGAGCTGTTGCAGGGGGAGTTTAGAACATGAGGATACCTCCTCGCCAAAGCGGGGCAAATCCCCTAAGCTCTCCGTACTATGCCAAGCGACCTCCCAAAAGCCTACGTGGCGCGCGACTACGAAGAGAAAATGTACGAACTCTGGGAGAAATCCGGGTGTTTTTCGCCGGAGACGCTTCCTGCGCGCCATCAGAACGGTGAGGCATATACGATCGTGATGCCGCCGCCGAATCGCACGGGTGTTCCGCATGCGGGGCACGCGATGGGGATGACGATTCAAGATGCGCTTATTCGTTTTTGGCGTTTGCGTGGGAGAAAGACCCTCCTTTTACCAGGAACCGACCACGCCGCGATTGCGACGCAAATCAAAGTCGAAAAGCTTTTGCGCGAGCAAGGCTCTAAAGATCCAAAAAACGAGCTTGGTCGCGAGAAGTTTCTTTTGGAAGTGGAGAAGTTTTCCGCGAATTCAGCCGACGCGATTCGAAAGCTTGTGAGAGGTATGGGTGTCTCATGCGATTGGTCGCGCGAACGTTTCACGATGGACGAAGGGTGTAATCACGCGGTGAACGAGATGTTTGTGCGCATGTACGAGGATGGATTGATTGAGCGTGGCTTTCGTGTGGTGAATTGGGACACGCAATTTCAAACGACGCTTTCTGATGACGAGGTGCTTACAAAAGAAACCACCGCAAAACTGTACACGTTTCGTTATGCGAAAGATTTCCCCATGCTGATTTCGACGACGCGTCCCGAGACGAAATTCGGTGATACGGCGGTGGCAGTCCATCCAAGCGATGAGCGATACGCCGCGTTTGTGGGAAAAACATTCGAAACATCGTTTTGTGGAAAACTGCTCACGATTCGGGTGATTGCGGATGAAGCGGTGGATCCGGCCTTTGGAACAGGGGCGCTTGGCGTCACGCCTGCGCACAGTATGATCGACGCGCAGATGGCGACGACGCATGGTCTTCCAACGGAGATCGTCATCGGCAAAGACGGGCGTTTGCTCGCGAACTGCGGTGAGTTTGGCGGCCTCACGATCGAAGAAGCGCGCATGAAGATCGCGGCGCGTCTTGCTGAAGAAGGGTTGCTCGAAACAACAGAAGAGGTCGCGCAGAATCTTCCGATCTCAGAAAAAGGCGGCGGTCCGGTCGAACAACTTCCGATGGAGCAATGGTTTGTGCGCGTCAATAAATCGTTTGCGCTTCGACAAGATACGCTCAACACGTGGAAAAAAGGCGACAAAACAACGCTCAAAGAGCTGATGCTCGAAGCGGTACACTCGGGAAAAACGCGTCTCGTGCCTGAATCGTTCACGCGCGTGTACGACCATTGGATCAATCATCTGCAAGATTGGTGTATTTCGCGCCAGATTTGGTACGGGCATCGTATTCCTGCGTGGCATAAAGATGGGGAGATTCAGGTGGGAGTTGCTTCGCCCGGCGAAGATTGGACGCAAGATCCTGATACCCTCGACACGTGGTTTTCTTCTGGGATGTGGACATTTTCGACGCTTGGATGGCCGGACGCCACGCCTGATCTCAAAACGTTTCATCCAACGAATGTGCTCGAAACAGGGCGCGACCTCATCTTCTTTTGGATTACGCGCATGATCTTGATGTCAACCTATGCGCTTGGCGACGTTCCGTTTCGCGACGTCTATTTTCACGGCATGGTGCTCGATGGCGATGGGCGAAAGATGTCAAAATCTATCGGCAATATCGTGGATCCATTCGAGTTTATCCCTGTATTTGGCACGGATGCGGTACGTTTGTCGCTCGTCGTTGGTGGAACACCTGGACAAGATATGAAGCTCTCGCCGATCAAAATCGAAACGGCACGCAACTTCACGAACAAGCTCTGGAACCTCTCGCGGTTTATTCTCGCAAAAGAGGTACATCTTTCTGGCGCGATGCCAACGCCGCGTACGCTTGCCGACCGTTGGATTCTCGCACGAACAGCGGAGGTTATTCGTAGCACGACAGATCTTTTCGAAAAGTATCAGCTCTCGATGGCGGGCGAGATGTTGCGCGAATTTGTGTGGAACGATCTTGCAGATTGGTACGTTGAAATCGCGAAGATGGAACCAGAAGGAAAAGATGCGATGCTTGGGTATCTTCTGAAAACGACGCTCACGCTCTTGCATCCACTGATGCCGTTCGTCACGGAAGCGATTTGGCAGGAGGCAGGATTTGGCGGAACGCTCGCGCTTGCCGATTGGCCAATGGTGTCGGGAGAGGTTGATCAGAAAGCGCTCCACGCGTTCGCGTCTTTGCGAGCGCTAGTTGTTGACGGTCGTCGCGTGCGTGCTGAAGCGAAGGTTGATGCGGCGAAGAAGCTCGTGTTTGAAGTCATGACGGACGCTTCTACGAACACGCTCATCGAGCAGAACGCGCATTGGCTGAAGCGTCTTCTTGGCGCGTCTTCGCTCGTGGTTGTAGACGCAATCTCGCTCGGTGCCGTCGCCACTGCCTCCGGCACTTCTATGATCGCCTTCATACCAGAAGCGCCTTCCGAAGATGACGGGGCACGTCTCGCTGAAGACCTCGCCGAAGCGGAGCGATATCTCGCGGATGTGGAAGCGCGTCTCGCGAATCAAGAGTTTATCGCGAAAGCTCCAGAACGTGTCGTGAACGACCTCAAACAAAAACACGTGGATGCGAGAGAGAGGGTGGGGAAGTTGCGGGGGAGAATATGACGGCTCTTCATCAAGATGTAATAAACGTCTACGCCGTTCGTATTCCGAGTGTGCGGTTTCATGAATCCATGGCGAGACATACGACGTTTCGTTTGGGCGGCGCGGCACGATTATACGTCATCGCGACTTCGTCGGAGCTTTTAGTACAGGCGGTGGATGTGGCGATTGAACTTGGAATTCCGTGGTATGTGATGGGAGGAGGAACGAATATTTTGGTCGCGGATACGGGGTTTGAAGGGGTTGTGATTCAGGCGGCGAACCAGGGGATGTCTATCGAGGAAACAGTGGTGACGCTCGAGAGCGGGATGATTTCTGCGCTTGTTGCTCGAAAGACCGTCGAGGTTGGGCTTACGGGATTTGAGTGGGCGGTTGGGTTGCCGGGGACGATGGGAGGCGCGGTCTATGGAGATGCAGGGTGTTTTGGTGGAGAGATGCGTGATTCGGTTGCGTCAGTGGACGTGTATCACATTGAAACACGAGAACGTCGAACGTTGTTGGTTGACGCGTGTATGTTTGGGTATCGTGAGAGTGTGTTTAAGCACGAACGATGTGTGATAGTAGGGTGTTCGCTGCATCTGCAACGAGCCAAGAACTTGGACGAAGCGAAGAGAAAAATGAATAGGTTTTTGGGTGAACGAAAAAACAAGCAGCCCTTGGGAACGTCGAGTGCGGGGTGCGTGTTTAAGAATTTTATCTATCAAGAGAAAAATGTTTTGTCGGCATTGTGTCGAGATATTGCTGTACCTGTGGAGATGCTATCGGCAAAAAGCATTTCCGCAGGTTGGTTGATTGATCAGGCGGGACTGAAGGGTCACGCCGTGGGAGGATTCGAGGTGAGCGACCGGCATGGGAACTTTTTTCTGAACAAATATCAAGGCAAAGCCGAGGATGTGCTCGCGCTTCTTTCGCTCGTGAAAAGGAACATAACCGATAGATGGGGGATTGTATTGGAGGAGGAGATACAGTTGTTAGGATTTTAAGCTTTCAAGAATCGCCACTCCGTTTGTCCATTTCCTGCTCTTTCGCTACCCTTCCCTCATATGTCTCCCTCTCTGGACGAAGCAAAGATAGATTGGTTCCTCGATCATACGGTTGAACGCATCTTGCCTGATCGCGAAAAGCTCAAAACGCTCTTGCTCTCTGGCAAGCGTATTCGTGTGTATGTCGGCATTGATCCTACGGGACCAAGTATCCATATTGGTCATGCGTTTACCGTACAAAAGCTCGCAGAACTGCAAGCGCTTGGGCATGAGGTGATCTTGCTGATGGGTGATTTCACCGCCATGATCGGCGATCCAACGGATAAGGGCGCGGCGCGCAAACGTCTCACAAAAGAAGAAGTCCTCGAGAATTTGCGCGGCTACAAAGACCAGCTTGGGCGTATCTTGCGATTTGAAGGAGAAAACGCTGCGCAGATTCGCTTCAATAGCGAGTGGCTTGCGAAGATGTCGTTCGCGGATGTGGTCGAGCTCGCCTCACACTTCACGGTGCAACAGATGATGGAGCGCGACATGTTCGAGAAACGTCTCGATGAGCAAAAACCGATCTACCTCCACGAGTTTTTGTATCCGTTGATGCAGGGCTATGATTCTGTCGCGATGGAGGTGGATCTCGAGATTGGTGGCAACGATCAAACGTTCAACATGCTCGCAGGACGAACGCTTTTGCGAGAAATCAAGGGCAAAGAAAAGTTTGTGATGAGTTGCAAGCTTTTGGCAGATGCGAGCGGCAAAAAGATGAGTAAAACAGAGGGGAATATGGTTGCTCTCACGGATTCGCCCGAAGAGGCGTACGGCAAAATCATGAGCTGGACAGATACGATGATTCTTCCTGGGTTTGAAATACTTACGACATACACGAACGAAGATCTTGGAGAAATTCGTACGCGTTTGGAGAGGGGAGAAAATCCGATGGCTCTCAAAAAAGAACTCGCTTCGCGTGTGCTTATGTGGTGTTTTGGCGAAGATGAAGCTCATCGTGGTGCAGAGCATTTCGCGAGCGTGCATCAACAAGGCGAGCTTCCAGAGCATATCGAGGAGTTTTCTGTTGGGGAAACGGAGCTTTTTCTCGTGGATGCGCTCGTTCTCACAAAGCTCGTTGAGTCGAAAACCGATGCGCGTCGGCAGATTGAGCAGGGCGCAGTGCGGGTGAACGGCGAGCTTGTTTCAGATGTGAAAGCGCGCATGAACGTTTCGTCAGAAGGAACGCTTGTACAAAAAGGAAAACGCGCATTTGCGCGGGTGATGCTCGTATGACGTATCTGAATCCATGGCAGGATTGGGCTGATGAGCTTGCGCGCGTTCTCATCGAAGGAGGGTTTTTTGTGCAAGCAAGCGACATCGTTCCACCTCCTGATGCGACGCTGGGCGATCTCGCTATTCCGTTCTTTCGAGCAGCAAAAGCGCGCAGCACAACACCGCCTTTGTGCGCAGAAGAAGCGCGTGCCATCTTGCTTACGCATACGCTTGTGGAAAGCGCGCATGTCGCAGGGCCGTATCTGAACGTGCGTTTACGCGATGAAGCGCTTACGCAGACTCTGCAAGCCATTCGCGAAGAGATGCGTCCGACGGGTGCCTACGGAGGCCTACAAACCGTCGATGCGGGCGAGATCGTGTTTGAATACGCGAATCCAAATACACACAAAGAAATCCACGTGGGACATCTGCGGAATTTTGTGACGGGTGTGGCGTATCAACGGCTTTGGCAAAGCGCGGGTGTGAACGTGCGAGCCGTGCAGTTCGTGAACGATCAAGGCGCGAACGTCGCAAAAACGTTGTGGATGATGGTGAAACGTTGTTTAGGTGAGCGTTACCATGATAAATCTCTTCAAGAAATTGACGTATCGACCGTAGAATGGATCTTGAAAGAATTACCAGAGCATCAGAAAACAGGTAAACATCTCGGTAGCTGGTATGCAGATGCGGTTGCAGATTTGGATCAAAAGCCAGAAGCTTCTCTTAAAGAAGCAGCTGAAATATCGTTTATTCAAGCGCAACTTGAAGCGCATGACGCCGCATGGGAACGGCTTTGGCGTGAGACGCGCGACTGGTGTTTGCGGGAACTTGAGGACATCTGTCAGGAGATGGGCATTCATTTCGATGAGATGCGCTCGAAACCCTATCTTGAATCGGATCTTCTGGATGAAGCATCGCGCATCGTGGCAACACTCGTAGAAGAGGGAAAAGCCGTGCGAAGCGAAGGCGCGCTCGTGGTTCCGCTTGCAGATGAGAAACTCGGTGTCGCGATGGTGCAAAAGTCGGATGGAAACCTCCTCTATCTTTCAAAAGATCTTGCGCTTGCCGAGCAAAAAAAACGCGATTATCCTGCGATGCAGGCGAGCGTCGTGCTCGTCGATCAACGGCAGTCGCTTCACTTTCGACAGCTCGCTGGGGTGCTTGATGTGATGGGTTATGGTACTCCGTATACGTATCTCGATTATGGATTGCTCACACTGAAAGAGGGAACGATGTCGAGCCGCAAAGGAAACGTGATCACGTACCAGTCGGTGCGCGATGAACTTCTTGCCTACGCCGAAGCGCAAACACGTGCGAGGCATGCGGAGTGGTCGGAGGAAGAGGTGAAGGCGACCGCGCGAGCGATCGCGTTTGGCGGGATGAAGTTTGCGCTCTTGAAGCAAGATCCACACACCACGTTCGTGTTTGATCGTGAGCAAGCGCTCGCGTTTGAAGGGATGACGGGACCGTATTGCCAATACGCGGTCGTGCGTTTACGTTCGATTCTCGCCAAGGTAGGGGCAGAGCCACGTATCTGCCCTCCCAATCATGTATGGGAACCGGCCGAACGAGCGCTTCTCCTCGCTATCGCTTCTTTGCCAAACGCGCTCAAGTCCGCCGTTGGATGGAAAGAAGAGCGTATCACGATTGAACGCACGAACCCCGCGGCGCTTGCCCAATGGTGCTTTTCGACCGCCCAAGCGATCAACGCGTTCTATCGCGACCTTCCTGTGCTTGACGCACCATCGGACGTGCGCGCGCGACGTCTCATGCTTGCGGAAGAAGCGGCACAAACTCTCACAAACGGCCTCGCGATGCTCACGATCGACGTGCCAGAGAAAATGTAGACGTATTTTTTCTATGCTCCTTTCTCAAAAAACATGGATGGAAATTGATGCACACGCCCTTCGGCAAAATTTTGCGACCGCAGAACGTCTCGTAGGGAAGGGTCACGTCATACCCATTGTGAAGGCAAATGCCTATGGACACGGGCTTGAGCTTGTCATCGAGGCGCTCGCGAAGGAAAACGTGCCGTTTTATGGCGTGGATAGCCTCGAAGAAGCGGAGCGCATCAAGCGGTTCGACGACGATCTTCCCGTCCTCGTGCTGGGCTATATTCCCAAAGATCAGCTCGCACGAGCGCTTGCCCTCGAGGTGTCGTTTGTTGTTTCAAAGTCTGCAACGCTTTTCGAGGCACTTCGCCACGCGAAAACATCTCGTCCAGCGCGCATCCATCTTGAAATCGAGACGGGGCTGTATCGTCAAGGAGCGTCGCGGCAAGAGCTTGATGAGATTCTCGCCCTTCTGAAAGAGGCGGGTGAGCGTGTGCGGCTTGAGGGGGTTTGTACGCACTTCGCGAATGCGGAAGATGTGTCATCTGATGCGTATGTTCGTGAGCAAACGGCTCGGTTTGAAGAAACGGTCAAGCGTATACAAGTAAGAGGATTCGCTCCTGTATGGCGGCACGCGGCGTGTAGCGCGGCTCTGTGGCTGCACCATTCAACGCATTTTGATGCCGTGCGATTCGGTATCTCGCTCTACGGTATTTGGTCATCACAAGAGGTTGAGCGGGAGGCGTGTTTGCGGGATCCATCTCTCGCCCTTATGCCTGCACTCACGTGGAAAACGAACATCGCAGAGGTGAAGCGTGTCGTCGCGGGTGAACCAATCGGCTATGGGCTGACGGAACGCGTGGCGCGCGATTCGATGATTACGGTTTTGCCCATCGGCTATGCGGACGGTTTCGATCGGCGACTTTCTTCTTGCGGAGAGGTGCTCGTACGAGGGAGAAAAGCTCGTGTGATCGGACGCATATGCATGAACATGTGCATGCTCGATGTGACGGATATTCCCGATGTCGCGCTCGAAGACGAGGTGGTGATTTTTGGCGAGCAGCTCGGCATGCGTATAGGACCGAACGATTGGGAGGCGAGCGTTCCGAGCCTCATCACGTATGAAGCGCTTGCTCGCTTACGAGAGAGTATTCCGCGGAGGCTTGTATAACACATGGAATGTTTCAGGCGATCACTTTCTCTTCAAGATATTTATCTCGAATTAATACTCCGATAATGGGAAAGATCTGTAACAGGTGTATCCCTTTTTGATAGGCAAAAAGTTTTATTTGAGCCTGTTCTGATGAGGTGAAGAGGTTCTCGAAGCAATGATGAGCAATTTCCATGGTGATGATTTGTACGTCATAAGGATTTGTCGGAGAGGCTTTTTGGATATCCTTCCGTATGTCATGCCAATAATAGGCTATCTTTTCTTCTAGGTTCAGTTCTCGAGAAAAAGCGACTCCTAGAGGAGAAAGTGTGAGTGGACTTTTTGTTTGAATAGTCTGGATATGCGCTTGAAAAAGCAAATCCGTTGTTGCTTTAATGGAAGCGAGAAGGTCTTTGATACCGCCTATATGAGTATCCATTTCTTTGTGCTTATCTTTAAAATCGGAAAAGGTTTTCACCAGACCGCCGAACTTGTAGACAATCCAAAACGCAATCATTAACAGCGCGAGCAGAGTAAATACGGAGCTATTAAGCTGATCGATCAGTTTTGCAAGAAGGGCATCCATATAGATGAAGTATATCAAAGAAGAGAATTATAAGGAGAAGTCTCCCGCATCACTCCGTTCCATGGTTTGAGGAACGTTGTCAAGGGGCGACAATTCACGACGGGCAAGGGAGTGTGATACACTCCCTCTATATGTCCGACTCTTCTTTGCAGACGTCTTGGTTTCTCAAAGCGTTTGTCGCGCTTGGTGTGCTTGTTGCGGGTATGAGTATGGTTGTTGGATGGCGTTTACGAACGATGCGCGAAACGGAACTCTCTCGCTTTCAAGCCTGTGAACAGGGGGTGCGGAGCGATTGCGAGCCATCCTTGTTTTGGGTACTTGCCGGTCTCGTGAAGGTGGATACGGAAGGACGTCCACAGGTGGCTTTTAGCGACACGGGAGAGGCGAAAAAACAGGTGATTCGTACAGGGGATAGCGCGCCGTTTCTCACCTCTCTTCGTCCAGAAGGGCTCATTCCAGAAGGGCAGGGCTATCGTGTAGTGAAAGGGACGGATGTGAAGCTTCGCGCGACGGTGGAAGGCGCGAAAAGAGTTGAAGCGCGTTTAAAGCTCGCCGGATCGGATGAAAGCGTACTTTTGGGTGAGATGAAAGCGGTGAAAGATCAACCGGACACCTACGAACTTTCTTTAAAGTGGAACGAAACTCGCCTAGGAGAGCTCGAAATCCGCGCGTATGGCACGTCAGAGACGGAACGCGTGCAGCTTCTTCTGCCTCTTCGAGTTGAGTAGTAGGTAGAACGCGAACGCATTGCTCGAATCACGCTCTTTTGCTTTACTGCTTTCATTATGCCACGACTTCTTGCGATTGAAACGATCGGACGAGTGGGGGAACGTCTCACCATCAAGGGATGGGTTCATGCGCGTCGCGATATGGGAAAGATTGCGTTTTTTGATGTGCGAGATCGTTCGGGGCTTCTTCAAGCGGTGTGCGTGCCAAGCCAGATGGACGATGCTTCGAAAGAACGCGTGAAACACCTACGAAGTGAGTGGTGTGTTGCGTTTACAGGAACGGTGCAAGCGCGTCAGGAAAATCAACGGAATAGTGAGCTCGCTACGGGCGATATCGAGCTTCTCGTGCAGACGCTTGAGGTGCTTAACGAGTGTAAAACACCTCCGTTTGAACTGTCGCAAGATACGCGTCCGATTCATGAAGAGCTGCGTTTAACGTATCGCTATCTTGATCTACGGAGCGAGCGCATGCAGAAGAATCTGCGTTTGCGCGATGCGGTAGGTACCTTTTTTCGTGAATTTTTGCATCAAGAGCAGTTTCTCGAAGTGGAAACGCCTTGCCTCACGAAGGGTACGCCAGAAGGCGCGCGAGAATTCATTGTGCCAAGTCGCGTGCATCCAGGGGAGTGCTACGTGCTCCCACAATCGCCGCAGCAGTTCAAACAGCTGCTCATGGTGGCAGGTCTTGAACGCTATTTTCAAATCGCACGCTGTTTTCGTGATGAAGACCAGCGCGGTGACCGTCAACCAGAATTTACGCAGCTCGATCTTGAACTGTCCTTTATTGAACAAGAAGACGTGCTCGCCCTTATCGAGCGTATGATGATTGAACTCGTGGCGCGCGTTTCTCCAGAAAAACGCATTCAACAGATTCCATTCCCGCGATTTTCCTATCAAGAGGCTATGGAGCAGTATGGGAATGATAAACCGGATCTTCGCACAGATAAGAACGATCCGAATCTTCTCGCGTTTTGCTGGGTGCTGGATTTTCCCTTCTTCGAAAAAACAGAGGCAGGCGGCTGGACGTTCACGCACAACCCGTTTTCTGCGCCGAAACCAGAGCATCGTGAGTGGCTCATGGCACAGGAACATCTTGGGGAGATTCTCACGACGCAATACGACATTGCGCTCAATGGCTATGAAATTGGCGGAGGGTCTATCCGCAACCATGAGGCGCCCGCGCTTCGTCGTGTGCTTGAAATCATGGGGCTGTCTCCTGAGGCGATTACCTCGCAGTTTGGGCATATGCTCGAAGCGTTCGACTATGGCGCGCCGCCGCATGGAGGGATCGCCCTTGGTTTCGATCGTCTCATCATGATTTTGGCAAATGAATTGAACATTCGTGAAGTGATTCCGATTCCAAAAACGGGTGATGCGCGTGATCTCATGATGGGAGCGCCAAGCGTTTTACCGTCATGACGTTTATTGCGCGCGCAGGAACGTTTGAGGGGCCGCTCGACCTCTTGCTTCAGCTCGTCGAAGCGGCAAAGCTCGACCTTTCTTCGGTGAGTCTTGCGCAAGTGACAGAAGCGTTTCTTCGCGAGGTACGTGCGTATGTCGAAAGCGAACGCTTTCCCGTGGAAGAACTTGCTTCGTTTCTCGTGGTCGCGAGCAAGCTTGTGACGATGAAAGCGCGTCTTCTGGTGCCTACGGAAGAACCTCTGGAAGAGGAAGATACGCTCGTTGAACGACTGCGTGCCTATCAAGCGTTTGTGCGCGCAGGCGAGCTTCTTCGTAGGCAGATGGATACAGGTACACGGTTCTTTTCGCGAGGAGACCATCTGGAAGAAGACCTGTCTATCTTGCCTCTTTCGCCATCCATCGAACGCCTCGCGAAGCTCTATCGAGAGCTCCTCGCACGCGAACAAACGTCAGAACTTCCTTCAAAAACCCTTCTTCTTGAGCGACTTGTCTCGCTTGAAGCTCGTATGCAAGATTTAGGCATGCGTCTTACGCAGGAAGCGCGGTTTCTGTGGTCGTCGTGGGTGCCTTCCTCTGCGCCGCGCGAACTTCGGTTCGTTTCATTTCTCGCCGTACTCGAACTGCTTCGTACGCAAAAACTGTCTTGCGAGCAGGAAGAGCTGTTTGGCGATATCCTTCTCTCTCGCGTATGACATCGAGCGCTTTGCTGGAAGCGGTCTTATTTGCTCATGGCGCACCTATGGAGCGCGACGTAGTAGGTGAACTTCTCTCTATGGATGACGCAATGCTTGAAGAAACGATTCAAACGCTTCGTACGGATCTCGCGGGTCGCGGCATCCAGCTTCAGACGCATCGTGATCATCTCGAGCTTGTTTCCTGCGTCGAAGCTGCTCCTCTTATCCAACGTTTTCGTGCGGACGAAGCGCGCACAGAACTCAGTAAGCCCGCGCTTGAGACGCTCGCCGTCTTTTTGTATCGAGGAGCGCTCACCCGTCCAGAGCTCGAGGAAATTCGCGGTATCTATTCGCATCAGATTCTTCGAAGCTTGTTGCAAAAAGGGTTGATTGCAGAGACGGGTGAGGAACGCGTTGCTCAAACAGTCTACGATGTAACGCCCCTGTGCTTGCAATGGCTGGGTCTTGCCGATCGACGTGATCTTCCCCCGCTCGCGTGATACACTGGTTCCATGGATACACGCCTCGTGCTCTTTTTGGGTCTTGTGGGCGGAATGGTTTGGGCAGCGCCTGCACACGCACAAATCATGGAAAGTACCTCCTTACCTCAAGAAACGGCCGTTTTTCAGATGGCGGACGGGAAGTTTTTCCATCCTGGAACAGGGCGTATAGGCGCCAGCGAGGCCGAGGCGCGCGGCATGGTCGAAACGTCGCCGATCCTTCCTACAACCCCGCCTGTTCCTCCTCTAGAGATCCCTCAAGAACTCCCTCTAGAATCAAGCGTCGACCTTCTTGTACAAGCTATTCGTACAGCTCGTGCCGAACTTACGGTGCGTATTGCCGCGGATAGCCTCACAAACGGGGCTCGTGTGACGAAAAAAGAAGATGAGTGGCGCGATATCATGCTCGCCATCTGGAACCGTGAAACGAACACGATTCGGTATGTGGCCGCGCAAAAAAATGGCACGGGTCTTCGTGAAGATGACCCTGCCGACATTCACGTGAGGTCCTCGAATGGCGTGAATTCAGAAATGGTGGTCGATGGGGGAGAGAAAGAGTTTGTGGTGGCTATTCGTTATCCTATTTTGCAAGCACTTAACACGAAACGTACCCTTTTTTCCCTCACGGACGTCGTTTACACCCCCTATGCGAAAGCGATTCATACGCCCGCTCTCGTGCAAGAAGGGGAAACGTATCTTGATACGACGGTACAAACAGTGATGGATCGTTTGCGAGCGGAAGGCGTTCGTTCAAAGGCATTTCCTGATCGATTACTCGTAGACGTTGTGGATCCTGCCATGATGAAGGCGATTGCCGCGATTGAGCATTTGGGCGAGCGTGCGCTTGAAACAAATCCAACGCATGCTCTTGAACGATTTTTTGTGTTGTTAGGAGGAAATACGGGCGATACGTTCAACTACGCGCGTTCTTCGGCAGGAGCGCTTGGCCTTGTGCAGTTCATCCCAAGTACCTACACACGCCTCGCTGCTCGTAAGGAGTGGGGACTTGAGCCATCATTCGAGCGCGCGATGCAATCTCATGAAAACGCCTTGCGAGCACAGGCGATTTATCTTGATGTGCTCCTCACGGAGTTTTCGCAAAACGTACGTGATACGTATCTCGTGAATCCAGAACTTGTACGCGAATATATCGTCGCGGCGTATAACGGGGGGAGTGGTCGGGTGAAGCGCGCCGTGCCTTCTTGGAATGAGGTATTTAATGGAGAAAAAGCTCGTGAAATAACCACGACACGTCGAAAATACGAAAGCGCGTTCGCGGAAGCGGAATCTTTGCGACAAAAAACCTTGAAAGAGAAAAACGCCACAAAGCGCGCGGCTTTACAGAAAAAGCTCGATACCCAGCGCGCGACGTATCGTCGTTTGAAGAACACACTCGAAACGCTTGAAGCCTCTATTTTACGCAAAGAAACGATCGGCTATATCGAGAAGTATCGTCTTACGAAGGCTGATGAGCGGTTTACGCATCGTGAGACGACGGTGATGCTTGTGCAGCCTGCGGCGTCTAGCCTTCACGCACAATAGCCATTTTTCGCCATGCGTCTCGGAAGATAGACATCGGAACGTACTGGTTCATACCGTCTTCGAGTGTATAGGCGTCTGGATCATGATAGAAAAATCCTGTGATCGTGCGCTCGCGCTCTTCAAAGCCCACGAGAATCACCATGTGGAATTTGTCTGTTTCCACGAATTTTTTAATGGCAGAAATGATCACCGGACGGTGAGCGCGTAGTTCATCGATAATATACGCAATCCCTTCTTCGTTGAGTTGATCAGCGGTTCGCGTGTCTGAATGGCGCCACTCAAGGCGCTGAAGAGGTGCTCGATAGGCGGCTCCAAGCGTAAGTAACCCTTGATGAATCCAGCCGTGCTCGCCATACGCACCAAGCTCTTTCCCATGCAGAATCAGCTCGTCGAGAGACGGGGTGCTGGTTCCTGTTGCTTCTAAAAGCATCTTGAGGCAAGCGACTCCACAGGCGCGGCTTTGCCAATACGGATCAACAACGTCGAGATGTTGAGAATAATAGGGAACGGAAAGAAGCATACGGAAAAGCACAACTTATCGGTACGAAGCTTCTTGAAAGAACGTAGGATGGGTGAATATACGGGTGATCTGACGTGTGGGCGAGCCATCGATAGTGGTGCCGAACGTCCAATGATGCTCTTGTGGGCTTCCTTCTGTCGGGCGATTACTCACTGCCTGATCGTGTGAGATGAAGAAGCCTATGTGGAGATGCTCCTGTCCATCTGGCTCGCGGAGAGCTTCCCAAATAAGGACATCACCCACCTTCGGCGTAGGTGTTTCGATCCATCCAGACGCGCGCAAATCCACGATCGTTCCTTGGACACGCAGATGCGGTTCTTTGAGAAGCGCAAAACGCAGGAGAATATCTGACGCGAAAAACGCACAACTATATTCGCCGTTCTTTACAACGTCCGTTTTCTCTCCCTCAATCATCGCATACGCATGACGATAGGCTTGTGAGTTGATGCTGCCGCGAATCATCGCGAGGTAGGTATCTGCATGGAGAAGGTGGATAGGCATAGGGGTAGGGGCGTTATTTATAGATCGTAGGGGCGCGATTCATCGCGCCCTCGATAGCGTTTATAACGTCCTCGGTAGATCAGTTTCAAGTTTTGCGAGGATGGTTCGTTGCGCAGAAAGAAGGTCGTTTTCGCTTGCGACCCATTCTATCTGATGGTGGGTGTTTTTTCCATCAAACCAGCGCGCTATTTTTTCTGTGTCAAGCGTGTTTCGTGTGGTTATTCGCGCATGAATCACCCCTTTCCATGCGTAGAGCAAGAGCACAAGATTCGCGCTCGGTACACGATCGAGAAGGTATGGAGGCAGTTCGCGAAGATCTTCTTCTGTTGTATTCGATTGCAAAAAATCATGCTCGCTGAGAAGAACGGTCGCAAGAGGAAGGCGCGCGTGGAGTGTCAGTCGCATGAGCGCTCGTCCCCAGAGGTTCAGCGTCGGGACGGTTTCTGGTTGCGCCAGTTCATCGATAATCGTTTGTTGATGTGCGCCGAGCGCCACAAGCTCGCTCGCTAAACGAAACGTCTCGCTTTGCACGCGCGGGTCGGCAAAACGGTTGGTTCCGGCGATGATCCCCGCAAGAAGGGTGTGCGCGACAGGTTCGGGGAGGGGGAGCTTTGCCGACGTCATCCATAACGCGACTTCTTCGCAGAGAGAGGCGTGCGTCAGGCAGGGAAGGTGCAGGCTCGCCCACGCTTCGGCGAGCGGCTCGTTCGTGATGGATACACTGGGTAGCGCGTGCATCCAGTCTGGATCGTTCGGCAGGCGTTCAATCAATTCGCTTTTCTTCGCGATATTGATGCAGAGAAGCACATCGTAGCGAGGAGCTCCCGCTTCGAGCGCGACCATCTCTGGCTTCCACATCCCGCTTTTTGGGGTGATCGTGAGGCGAAGGGAATCGTTCTCGACGGCGTATGAAAGCTCGCCAAGGGGGGCGTGTTCAAGTGGAAGACGTATATTCAGCGCGCGAAAGGCGGGCATGAGGGGTTGGATCGGGAGGAGGGGGGAAAGAGGTTTTGGAACGATTTCAAGGGAAGGAACCACAAGCGTTGGCTCTTTTCCCTCATTTTTGAGCCATGTGCCTAGTACGAGCAGGGCAGCCAGCTCATCGAGCGAGGCGCGTTCATGTAAAACAAGAAGCACACGTCGAAATGGCGTGAGAAAGGCGGGTAGAACGTCGAGACGGGCGACAGGCATAGACGTATTCACCCTAGGATATGGTCAAGAACGAAGCAATCTACATACGTACGCCCTGCAATTGTAGCTCGAAGCTGCTACGCTCTTTCTATGCTTCCCGCCTCTCTCCTCCTTGAAAATGGTGTGTTGCCAGATACGCCAGGCGTGTATCTCTTCAAGAAACGCGATGGCACGGTGCTCTACGTAGGAAAAGCAACCTCGCTGAAGCGTCGCGCGTCGCAGCATTTTGAGCGTCCGCATAATCGCTTGATCGAAGAAATGACGCGTCAAGCAGAAACGCTCGGCTATCTTTCAACAGCATCGGCGCTCGAAGCGCTTATTCTCGAAGCGAATCTTATCAAGGCGTATTTCCCTCCGTTTAACACGCGCGACAAAGACGATAAAAGCTTTTCCTACTTGGTGTTCACGCGCGAACCGTTTCCAAAACCGTTGCTTGTGCGAGGGAATGATCTCCACAGCAAGAAAAATGCCTATCTCGCGGTGTATGGGCCGTATACGTCGGTACGATCGCTTCGAGCGGCGCTTGATTGGCTTCGGAGGATTTTTCCGTGGTCTACCTGTGAGCACGCGGTGGGCAAAGCGTGTTTTTCTTCCCATATAGGGCTCTGTCCAGGCGTGTGTATTGGACGTATTTCGCAAGCGGACTATCGGCGAATCATACGCGATCTCATGGCGTTTTTCGAAGGCAAGAAAGGCGTTGTGCTGCGACGGATCCATCGCGATATGCTCCTCGCCGCGAAAGAACAGCGTTTTGAAAATGCGGCACAGCTTCGAGGGAAGGTGTTTGCGCTCGAGCATATCAAAGACGTGGCGCTTCTTAAACGTGAAGATGACGACGTGAGCATGATCGACACGCGTGTTCTCCCTGTCGAGTTTTTTGGACGTATCGAGGGATATGATATTTCGCACGTGAGCGGTTCGCAGACGGTTGCCTCGATGGTGGTGTTTGAAGGTGGCGAACCAGCGAAAGGGGAGTATCGGAAGTTTCGTCTACGAACGATCGATGGGCCAAACGATGTTGCTTCGATCAAGGAAACGCTCATGCGACGATTGCGTCATGCGGAATGGCCGCGGCCAAACCTTTTTCTGATTGATGGTGGTTTGCCGCAGGTACGCGCTGCGGAAGGTGTTCTGCACGCGCTTGGGGTTCAAGTGCCTGTGATTGGTCTTGCGAAAGGGCCTACGCGCAAAAAACTTGAGCTCGTGTGTACGAAGCGCTGCCAAGCGATCTGCTATCTCGCGCAAGAGCATCTTCTCTTACTCGCACGCGTTCGTGATGAGGCGCATCGTTTTGCGATCGCGTATCATCGCGAGCGAAGAAGGAGGGAGTTTCTCCCGCGATAAAGCTTCGTACCGCCAAACGCGTGTATGATGTTGACTTTTACACGAAAATAGGCTATTCTATTATGTTATTAGGCAAATCGTAGCATATTGAAAACAGCGTTTTTGCGGCCAAAATATTGGCTTCAATAACGCCGTTTTCAAAACCTGACATCGCTAAGACGAATGTTTCGTCAACGTGGTAGAAGGAACGGCGATTAGGAGGCAACGCCATCATGGCTACGCCTATCGACAAGATTGGTTTCGGAGACCTGGCCCCCACCCTCAGAATCCTCGCAAAGGTCGGCATCAACACCGACCACGCGGATTGGATGCGTGGCGGGCCCGACGAGGCGAATGCTCGCAAGCTCATCGCCTTCATGAACAAGGAGATGGGGATCGAGGACGCCCAGAAGCGCGCGGCCGAAGAGGCCAACCGCATCGTCATCATCGACTCGGGCTATGCCGGCCCGTTCGCGAGCGAACGCTGTAAGGGCCCGTACTGGAGGTACCCCACGGGGTGGACGCCCAACTCGGCCATGAAGCGTGCCAAGAACCTCGCCCCGGCATTCCCGGGCGTCGACTTCAGCCACGTCGAGGCGCTCGCCGAGCGTTTCTACGTGAACGTCCCCGCGACCGAGGCGTCGGAAGGTGGCTACCGCGACGTACCGAAGAACGGGCGCAAGCTCGTGCTGCCGGAGCACGCGGACGGTGGCCTGCTCGTCTGGCCGAAGCTCGCGGCGATCGTGAAGTGCGTCAAGAAGCCGAAGAAGAGCTGGCAGCCCCACAACATCGCCGTGGAGTACATCCTCGGCGTGCTCAAGGAGATCTTCCCGAACTTCTACGATGCGACCAACGGCAAGGTCGCTCCCGAGTACGAGCACATGCTTGAGCTCACCGCGAAGATGCTCGCCAAGCTCGATGCGGAGACCCCGGGCGATGTTCTGGTCGAGCCGTTCAACGCCGGCGCTCTCTTCGCTGGATACAGTGTGCGTTCGTCGCGTGGTCACATGGAGGCGCTCAAGACGCACCTCCCCGCGACCAACGTCATGAACTTCTGTCGAGCCATCGGCGACCCCAAGAGCATCACGAACGGCTCGCTGCTCGCGGACTGCCCGGGCGTCGAGAGGGCTCCCGATGCCGACGGCGACTTCTGCCGTGCGCCGTCCCTGCTCGTCGACGACGACAGGCTCTACTACGACGCGTACGACATCGGCTACCCGGGCGGCGACTGCGGGTCTGCCTCCGCGTTCGTGCCTCCGGTCGTGGTGCCCTCGGAGTGAACTAGCCCTCACTCCCTCGGCTCCTTCTTCCTTTTTTGCCCTTTCCCTTTACCCCTTATCAGTCTGTATAAGGGCTCGACCGTGTGTGTTTGTTCCAATGAAATGGAGCAGATATGCACGGTCTTGTCTGTTATACCGCGTAGCGGGAAGATTTTTTTGATATACGGCGTCAAGAACAAAAAAACCATCGTTTTTCACGATGGTTTTTCGTATGGCTCCGAGGCTTGGGCTCGAACCAAGATACACGGCTTCAAAGGCCGTTGTCCTACCATTAGACGACCTCGGAATAGCGTGAGGAATTTACACCCATGGCGTAGCATCGGTCAATGCAGTACTCTAAAGAAAGATTTTCTCTATGGATCATTCGCAACCGCCCTTTTTTCCAGAACGTGTCATACATGCAGCTTCCGCGCGCTTGCGAGGCTTTTTTGAAGAGATTGTGCGTGAAGGCGCAGATCGTCTTGATGAGGGGCTTCCCGAACCGCTTATTCGTGCGCTTGCAGAATTTTCGCAAACAGCTCTTTCAGAAAAAGATCGCGCGCACACACACGACTGGATGCAGAAACAGATCGAACAACTCA
Source organism: uncultured Gammaproteobacteria bacterium (assembly GCA_964428975.1). GTDB lineage: Bacteria > Patescibacteriota > Patescibacteriia > 2-12-FULL-60-25 > 2-12-FULL-60-25 > JAGOUA01. Next base: position 24,582 of record CAYSAI010000004.1, read on the forward strand.
CAACGCTTGTAGAAGCAAAAATAGAGCGTCAAAATTGGTCGGTACACAAACGAGCGAATGCGACAGATGTTCTTGTGCAATTGCACGATGTGATTTCAGACCCTTGGTATGCAGGAGCGCTCGTGCGCATGATGGACGCAGAGCAGAGCTTACGAGGCGGGTCGATACGTGCTACAACGAAACCGCGTTTTTCGCCTGATGATCGAATGAAAACGGACAAGCTTCCTTTGCCGCCGCGCTTGCCATCTGACATAGAAGAGCTTGTCGCTGATAGCGAGCAAAAAGAGGCGGAAGAAAGACATTTTACCGGTGTGGAATCGCCTACGGAGCGCCCAAGAATGCCGCGCCTTCCTCCATGGCAACCGCCAGCGCAACTACGAGGATATCCTCTGCAGGAGATGCAAAAAGGTCCCATCCCATCTCGTGGAGCGATTGATATGAACACGTTTCGACGTACGCGCATTATTCCCGAGGAAGAGCTGTAAACACATGCGCCTTTCTCTTTCTCGAGAACATGCGTCGTTTGTGCTGTTCGGCATCATCGTGCTTGCAGCCATTTTTTTGCGTATTGACGGGGTTCAGCCAAGAAATTCACCCGATCCAGTCGTGTCATCGCCAGAGGCAGTAGTGCTGACCACCTCAACCATTCGTACGGTTCTTGTCCCGTGGCCGACGAGCGTTTCTTCAACAGCGATGATCGTACGTGTGATCGATGGTGACACGGTCGAAGCGCGTCTTGATACAGAAGCACGTCTTGTCAAAATACGGTTGCTCGGTATAAATACACCTGAATCTGTCGATCCAAGGCGTCCTGTGCAATGTTTTGGGAAAGAGGCGTCTACGTTTCTTCGTGCGCTTGTTGAAGGAAAACGGGTTGCTCTGCTCGAAGATCCTCAAGCGGATGATCGTGATAAATACGGCCGTCTCTTACGAAATCTCGTGATGGAAGAGGGAACAGACGTGAACGCTACGCTCGTGGCGAATGGCTATGCGCAAGCGTATCTCTCATTTCCATTGATGAAAGTTCGTAAAACACAGATAACCGTGCTTCAAGAAGAGGCGAAGGCTGCCAGTCGTGGTCTCTGGAATCCCACCACTTGTAATGGGGAAGCGTATCCATAAATTCTATGCACACATATTTTGAACGTGTACGTTCACCGCGCGTCTGGATGGCTGCCGCCTATGCAATCGGCTGGTTTGCTTCGGCCTATCTGTTGTATGTGTATATCACGGGTGGACCTATTGCATGTGGAGCGACGCATGGATGCGACGTCGTGCGCGCCTCATCTTGGGCGTACGTTGGCCCTATTCCACAACCGCTCTTTGGTGTGGCGTTTTATACGGGAATGCTCACGCTCCTTGTCGCGCGATCCATTTCTGCCTCTCGTGAGAAGACGCTCTGGCGATTGATCCAAATCGGTGCGGTCTTTGGATTTCTTGAGTCGCTCCTCCTCTTTTTCGTGCAGTGGCTTGATGTGCGAGCGTTTTGCACGTGGTGTCTTGTGTCAGGCGTTGCTGCAACCATCGGATGTATGATGATGCTTCTTGATAAGGAACGGCTCACGACGAAGGAACGCGAAGCGGATCTTCTTAGTTATACGATCGTACTTCTTGCATTAGCAGGTATCGGTATGCCGATGTTTTTGTGGCTGGTGGGCGCGTTTTGATATTGTCTTTTGCCTCTTTTCCATTTGTGCTATACTTCGTTCATTCATGCTCTTTCTTCCTATGACCATCACCGTCTACTCCACACCTACCTGTCCGTATTGCAAGCTCGTCAAAGAATTTTTGAAAGAAAAAAATCTCACGTTCACCGATATTGACGTGTCTGCCGATAGTGAGCAAGCAAAACTGATGGTGAAATTAAGCGGTCAACAGGGTGTGCCCGTCATCGATGTTGGAGGACAAATTATCGTTGGATGGAATAAAACCGCTCTTGAAGACGTGATTACACACCAACAACAAGTACAAGCAGCTGTTTAAAGATAGGACGTACGCGTAAGTCCTAAAAGTATTCTTACGTCGGAGGAGTTTTCCTCTCCGTACTTCTTCGATGTTGAATTGCCTCGATGAGCGTGAGCGGATCGGCGTATTCGAGTGATGCGCCCGTCGGAAGACCTCGCGCAAGACGCGTGAGACGAACGTGGGGAAAACGCGCAAGCTGTTGTTCAAGATAGAGCGTCGTTGCATCTCCTGTCATATCTGCATCAAGCGCGATCAATGCTTCTGTGATGGTGGGTGTTTTTTCTAGACGCGAAAGAAGGGATGGAACGCTCAACGTGGCGGCGCCACGTCCTTCAAGCGGGTCAAGCGTTCCTCCAAGTACGTGATAGCGCCCTTTAAACGCGCCGCTTTCTTCCATGGGACGAATATCTTGGCTCGTCGCGACCACGCACAGCGTGTGCGTATCACGCAAGGGATCTCGACAAATACGGCATACCGATGCATCCGCCCATTGATGGCAGATGCTACACTGTTTAAGTCCTTGAGCAAGGTGTTCAATCGCTTTTGCGAACGTCAAAATCACCTCTTTTGGTTGTGCGGCAAGCCATGAGACGTAGCGAAGCGATGCGCGAGGTCCGAGGCCGGGGAGGCTATCGAATATCGCGCTTGCACGCTCGATCGGTTCTGGAAGAGCGCCCACAAACAATGAAATTACCCTTGGTTTAACAGATCGCCAAACTCTTCACTGAACCCTCCGCTTCCTGTTTCCTTCATTTTTTCAGCCATGACTTTTTGAAGCTTGCTATGCGCATCGTTGATTGCATCGACGATCAAGCCTTGTAGTTTTTTTCCATCGCTCAAGACATCTGGATCAATCAAACAGGCCTGTGCTTTTTGAAGGCCATTCACACTGATCTTTACCTTTCCCCAGCCGCTTGTTCCTTCAACGGTGATTTCGGACATGCGTTTTTGAAGATCCATGAGGCGTTTTGCGGTTGCAATCTTATCTTTCACCTCTTTTAATTTATTGAACATAGTGAAGAAATCGTAGCGGATGAACGTATCTGTGGCAATAATACGGACGTACGCGTCAGTCCTACATAAAATCCCCGCATACGTACGATGCAGGGATCAGGGCCACTATTTCCTGTGGTACACCATGCTCGCATTCGACCAAGCGAGAGGCTTCGTGGGTCGTTCGAGAAGCACGAGTGGGAGTACAGCAGGGCATTTTACATGCTTGAGCGGTCGTGCGGTGATGTGTGTCTTGCCGTTTGATTGCGTGCGCCACCCCATTTCCGTAATGAGGGCAGGCGCATCTTCTTCGTGAGATGTTCGCAGAAGCGTGTTCGGTGCAACCAGAACGTCATGTGTCGTGAGTCGAAACACGTCGAGCGTGAGCAGGAGGAATATCTCGGCAACCGTTGCTACGTGATGCAGATGTTCTTCCACCCAAGATAGCGCATGGAAGGAAGAAGCCTGTTTCAGATCTACGTAATCATTGACATGAATGCTGACTTGATGAACCAGCAGTTCTCCATCGGCGGGAATCGCGATCTCTTGCACGAATGTCGCGAATTGCGGGTCTTTTCGTGAGAAAGAGAGGTGCTGATCCGCTCCGTGAAGCCGAGTGAAGAGATGCGCGAGACGATCGGCAGATGATTCGTTCGGCCGTACCGTCGCACGAGTCTGTGAGACAAAGGTTCTTCTTCCATGCATCCAAGCAGAAGAGGTCGGTTTTCCGTTCGGGAGGGCGTGGGATTCACACACGGGTATCTCCTTCTATGAGAAGAGCAAAGTGCTATTCATCACGTGTTCTATCATGCGCTCGAAGGCTTTTGTTCGTCAAACATGTAAGCATTTATCTAGAATGGGTTTGTATTTGCGAGTTTTGGTGAAGGGGTGGTCTGCGTGGATGATGGAGGTACGGGCGTGGCAAGTGCCATACTGGAAGGAGCATCTTTCATGAGCGACCGAAAACTGGCGTTTTTTGCTTCGAAAAAAAGCTTCACCATACCCGTAGGGCCATTGCGATGTTTCGCGATGTGAATTTCAGCGATATTTTGTTCCTCTGGAGAAAGATCTTCTTTACGAAAGTTTGGATCAGCAGCTTTTCGATAGATAAACAGCACCACATCCGCATCTTGCTCGATCGAACCCGATTCGCGCAGATGAGCGAGTCGTGGAATAGCCGGTTTTTGCAGCTCCACGCTTCGTGCAAGCTGCGAAAGCGCGATGACAGGCACGTTCAGCTCACGCGCAAGAGATTTGAGGCCGCGGGTAATTTCGGTAATTTCTTGTACACGATTGCCGTCAGAACGATTGCCTCCATCCATGAGCTGGAGATAGTCGATAATCACCATGCCGAGGCCGTGTTCCATCTGCAAACGACGACATTTTGTACGCACTTCCATAATGGTCGCATTCGCCGAGTCATCAATGTAGATAGGCGCTTCTGATAGCTGTCCAATCGCATGGCCAATGCGAGGGAACTCATCACTGGTCGCAGAATCAGAAAGCTGTCCTGTGCGCAAACGCCACAAATCCACCCGCGCTTCCGCACAAATCATACGATCGACGAGTTGATCTTTCGACATTTCGAGGGAGAAAATCCCTACAGGAACATGATGCTTCGTGGCGGCAGTTCGGGCGATATCGAGCACGAACGATGTTTTCCCGCAGGCAGGACGCGCCGCAATCACGATAAGGTCGCTTTTTTGGAGACCGCCAAGGATATTATCGAGATCACGAAAACCACACGACGTGCCGCGAAGTTTTCCTTTTTCACGATGAAGTTCGTCGATGCGATCAAACGCGTCGGTAAGGACATCACGAATCGCGGTGAACGAGCGCTTGAGAAACTTTTGTGACACGTTGAAGAGACGTTGTTCCGCCTGATCAAGAATCGTTTCTACATCTTCCGATTGTTCGTAGCCGAGCGCGGTAATATCTCCTGCCGCTTGTAATAACCTTCGCAGCGTCGCCTTTTTCTGCACAATGCCTCCGTAGTGCGCGACGTTGCTTGCGGTAGGAACGGCATTTGAGAGGCTGACGAGCTCGGTGCGCCCACCGATGCGTTCCAGCTCTTCGCGATCATTCAGGCGATTGCCGAGTGAGAGCAGGTCGATGGGCTCATTTTTTCGATAGAGATCAAGCATCGCTTCATAGATGCGACGATGTTTATCGAGATAAAAATCCTCTGGCGTGAGGCTATCTGCCACTTTTACCATGGCGTCTTTATCGAGCAGCAACGAACCGAGAAACGATTGCTCGGCATCGATACTGTGAGGGGTGAGCTTTTCGTTCATGGACATGGGGGCATCCTACGAAGGGGGTACACAGAAGACAACTTGACGAAAATACCCCTAAAAAAAGAAAAACCCCGGCGAGATGTCGAGGAAGGGAGGCAATTAGCCGCGTGTACGCGCATACAATGCCACGCAACAGGCTAAAATGAAGGCAAAAACATACACCAAGAGCATCGCACGATCTTTGTCTACATATTCTTCCCAGTGGGGGCGTACAGAAAAGCCTTTCTGCTTGGATGTCTCTTCATGAAGGGTTTCCGTGTCACGCGTACGAAGAGGAGGAAGCGACTGTTCTACTTTCATGATTCCTCCGAGAGAAATATACGCAGCAAGAGCGCTGGTAGTGTATCTAATCTATCGATGGAGAGCGTATTTTGTCAATCGTGTGTTCTTCGGGCACACTAGAAGCATGCGCATGTCTCGTTCTTTCGTTCTTGCAGGGCTGGCGATGGTGGGCACGATCATCGGTGCGGGGGCATTCGCCCTGCCCCATCTCTTTGTGCGATTGGGGATCGTGCAGGGGAGCCTTGTGTTTTGGGCGATCGCGATTCTTGTGATGTGTACCCATGTCCTGTTTGTGGATGTGGTGCATCGAGTGAAGGGAGTGCATCGATTACCTGGATATGCAGAGCAATATTTAGGAAAGCGTTGGGGAGCCTTTGCGACGCTCACGCATACGTTCAGCACCTACGGAGCACATATCGTGTATTTGATGCTTGGAGGGACCTTTTTGCGCGTGCTTGCGGAAGCGCTGGGTATCTCGATACATGAACGTCTCGCGATGATCGTGGTCTTTCTTTTGATCGCGAGTTCTGTGTGGGGAGGGCTACGGCGCGTCGCGAGGCTAGAAGCGTTCGCTACAACGCTTATGGTGCTCTTCTTTCTCTTCGTGAGCACATCTTCTTTGATCATGCCGCTTGCGGCAACACGTTTCGTACCACATCTCACGTGGACAGCGTTTGGACTTGTCTTGTTTGCTCTTTCTGGTCTTCCCGTGATTGCAGAAGTGGTCGAGCTGTGTGGGCGAAACGTACGCGTCTCGCGCGGTGCGGTTCTTCTTGGAACGTTCGCTTCTGCGGCGATCATGTGGTTCTTTGCCATCAGTCTCGCGCATGTGGGAGGGACGCGGATTACGGCGGATCCAGCAAGTCTGATCGATGTACTGCCTGTGTGGGGAGGAATTCTCTTGCCGGTCCTCGTTCTGCTCGCCATTGCGACGTCCTATATCACCACAGCGGAAGACCTTCACATGAGTTGGATGCGCGATTATAAGATCCGGGAACGTTCCGCGTGGGTGTTCACGCTTGTGCCGTCGCTTGTCCTTGCGCTTCTTCTGAATCAGGGCTTTCTCACGATGGGCATTCTTCTTGGAACGGTCTGCGGGGGTGCGAATGGCGTGCTGGTTGGAATGATGCGTCTTGCGAGCGCGGAACAAGAAAAAACGCCGTTTGTAGGAACGCTTGCGCTTGTTATTGTGTTTCTCTACACCTTTGGCGTTGCGGGGCAATTCGCCTCGTGGCTTTTTGTATGACCTTTCCTCTTCGTGCGACACATTGGAGTGTTTGGCTTTTTCTTGGCTGGCTTCTGTTGCGAGCGTGGGAATATGGGTTTGAAGTGTCGCCGCTTCCTGCGTGGACCCTTCCTGCTTTCGTGTTTTGCGTTCTATTCGTCTTTTCCTACGCGATTGGGCGTGTGCTTCAAAAGCATCATCCGCTTGATATCGTGCATCGCGCGTGGGCGATGGGGCTTCTTGTGGGAGGGGCGTTTATCTGGGAGTGGGGGCTCACCATCTATAGCCACGGATGGTCAAACATGTGGGGGATGTTTACGTGGCGCTTGGGGGTGGGAATGGGTATTCAGCTCGTCGCGATCTTCTTGGCTGGTACGTGGCTTCGCGCACATCCGCCCACAACTTTCCATCACATTTCGGAGGAGGAAGGCGATAGTGAGGGGGCCGACGCCTCCGGGAACGGGGGAAACCTCTTGGGACGGGAGCAGGTTTGAGACGTCAACATCGCCCACGACTCCCGTGGGTGTTTGATTTGTGCTGATGTCGATAACAACAGCGTGTTCTTTGAGGAGTTCGCCACGAAGACACCCAGCCTGTCCAAGCGCGCTCACAAGAACGTCTGCGCGTTTGAGGATGCTCGCATGGGGCACGATGGTGTGCGTTTCCACGTGTGCGCCGGTTTTTCCAAGGAGATACGCGAGCGGTTCAGCAAAGACGGATGATTTTGCGAGAAGAAGCGCGTTCGCCCCATTCAACACGAGAGAACTTTGTGCGATGAGCGTCAGTACGGCGAGATGCACCGGTGAGAACATCACGCCTTCGCCGCGCAAGAGCGCCTCGCGATTTATGGGATGAAACGCATCCACGTCTTTGCGAGGGTCTATACTCCCGATGAGCGTATCCGTATCAAGCGTGGCAGGAAGAGGAAGTTGGATGAGAATTCCGTGCACGGCAGGATCTTCGTTCCACGCATGTATGAGGGCGAGGGCTTCATTTTGAGAAATACTCGCGGTGTGATGGATGCGTGTTTTGATACCAATTTCGAGCGCGGCACGTTCTTTCAAACGTACATAGAGCTGAGAGGCGGGGTCTTCCCCCACGAGAAGCACCGCGAGACAGGGGGAGAGCTGTTTCGCTTGGATGTATGCCGCAAGCGTGGCGCGTATCGCAGCTGCCGGTTCTTTTCCGGAGAGAATCATAGAGGGTTTTGACGTAACCAAAAATCCCTCGTATGCTAGCTCCATTCTCTCTATGGTTGCAACCTCTGGGGTAAAACATCTCGCCATTATTATGGATGGCAATCGTCGTTGGGCGAAAGAACGCGGCTTATCCTCGTTTGACGGGCATAAAGCTGGGTACGACCGTCTGAAAGACGCGGGGCAGTGGTGCCTCGATCGAGGCATTGCGATGCTGACGGTGTTCGCGTTCTCGACCGAAAATTGGAAGCGCACGAAAGAAGAGGTGGGGTATTTGATGAATCTCCTTGAAAAAGCGCTCACAGACGAGCTCGAATTTTTTGTTCAGAAGGGGATTCGTTTGAAGATCATGGGGCGTCTGGAAGAGCTTCGTCCAACGTTGCAAGAGGCGATCAAAAACGCCATGGATCGCACAAAAGATTTTACGGAGCACACGCTCTCTATCTGTTTGAATTATGGCGGTCGTCCAGAAATCGTGGATGCGGTAAAAAAAATCATCGCGTCCGGAAAGCATCAAGATCAGGTGGATGAGGCAACGATTCAAAGCGCGCTCTATCTTCCGGAGCTTCCTGACCCAGATTTGATCATCCGCACATCCGGCGAAGAGCGTTTAAGTGGTTTTCTCTTGTGGCAATGCGCCTATGCGGAGTTCTATTGGGTGTCCTGTCATTGGCCAGATTTTGATGAGGCAGAGCTCGATAAGGCGCTTGAAACGTACGCCACGAGACAGAGACGTTACGGAGGGTAAGCTCTAAAAAAGAAAAGCCCCCTGTGCGGGGGGGGAGGAACGAAGCTATGTCGTTCGAGGCTTGCGCTCGGGCTTCTGGAAGAGCGCGCGAACGTGTTCGCTGTAAGATCGTCCGTCGTGCTGCTTAATGATGCGTGCTGCTTCCAAATCTTTCACCTTGCGAGCATAGACAGCGAGAGCGATCCATGCTTTTTCAGGCCACGTGGCAGGGTCGAAGAATGGATCGTTTGGTTCTTCTTCCTCGGCGGTTTTTGAGAGGATCCGCCAAAACAGCGTGATAATCACCTCTCGTACCGCAGGATCTCCACACGTGAACGTCTGTACGGTGATGTTGATATTTACTGGGATGTATCGTAGATGGGAGGAAAGCAGCTCGATAACATCCACGAGAAGGAGCGTACTATCGACGACGAGATGATGGAGCAAGAGCGTCGCTCGTGCCACGCGGCTCTTGCGAAGGAGGTAATCCAGCGTATCCCCCGCGAAGGCGAAGTACGCTTCAGGAAAGGGCTGATATTCTTCGAGGAAAAGATGCGTGAGAGTGAAGAATTCTGCATCGGACAGAGCGTCCAAAAGACAGGGAGCACTCCAAAAAATGGGTAAACTCTCAAGAAGCTTGGAACGCGTTCCTTCTTCTTGTATCTCGTGGGCGAGCAATCCAAGCACACCCGTGAGATGTCCTCTGACGCTCTCATACACATGCACGGACTCCAGATGGAGGAACGTAAACGGGAGGAACGCCGTTTTGAGACTGAAACCGTAGATAAGGCCACCATCTTCGTTCTGACACGCAAGCGTACGAATCACGAATCCCTGCGGTGCTTGTCTTTCGATGAAGCCAGATCGCCACACGGTGATGTCGTGCTTGTAATGAGGATCCACCCAATGCACGATCGTCTCCTTCGGAAAGATCCAACCCCGTTGTTCGTCGAGCGTCTGCTTATCTTGTCCTGAAATCACGATTTTCCTCCTTTCAAGGAACAAAAAAAGCCTCGCAAAAAAGAGCTGTTTTGTCAATCGTGGCCGCACGTAGCGTCCTCTGGAAGCGCATCAAGATTCACCACTTCCTTCACCTCTGGAACCATGCTTAAAAGCGTATCTTCGATGCCCGCTTTGAGGGTCATTTCAGACATAGGACACCCAACGCACGACCCCTGGAGGCGTACGGAAACGATTCCCGTTGCAGGGTCTACGTCAACCAATTCAACATTGCCTCCATGCATCGCAAGGCCTTGCCTGACGATCGCGAGCACGCCCTCGATCTCCTTCATGAGCTCTTCACGGGTTTTCATGAGAAAGAGCGTACGAAATGAGCACTCTCTTGACAACCTCGTTCGTTTTTCTCTAGAATTCGCCCATTCCCATTGCAAGGAATAGTCTTTTACGGGTGTGGGTTCACCCAAATAGCAACATACTATGGCAACAAAAATGGCCAAGGGGTCTACTAAAAACGGCCGTGATTCTCACGGTCAACGCCTTGGCGTCAAGAAATACGCGGGAGAATTTGCGAAAGCGGGAAACATTCTTATGCGACAGCGAGGTACGGTCATCCGTCCAGGTCTCAATGTCCGCAAGGGTTCCGACGATACCCTCTTCGCGATAACGACAGGGGTTGTGAGCTTCACGAATCGTCGAGTGATTCGTTATACGGGGCATTTCAAGATGGTGAAGTTCGTCCACGTCACGCCGGTCGTTTCTCCAGCGAAGGTCTAAGAGACACCCGATTCATCCCGCCTCAAGCGGGATTTATCTTTAGGAAGGACCTACGCGTTTGGCGATCTTCGAGCGCTTCACCTCTGTCATTCCCGCGAAGGCGGGAATCCATCCTAGAGTGAATCCGCTCCTATGCCGATACAAGGATAGATTCCTGCCTTCGCAGGAATGACAGAATGATCCAAACGCGTAGGCCCTAATCTTGCTTAAAGCGAGGTTTTTTCGTAAGGTGCGTCTGCTCATGAGAGAACATGGGTAGAAAGAAGGAGTTTCATGGAAGCAAAACTTATACCCGTAGAACAGGCGCTCGAGGCAGCTCTTCAAGAGGTGTTCGCGCGCCTCATGGAGCGTGTGGAAGATGTATTGCAAGAAGATGGAGCAGAAGTGGAACGTGGTGGGGTGTTTGGAGATAGGTTTTGTGATGCAGAGCTCGTCGCCGACAAAAAGCTTGGTTTGCACCTTGTGATGGAGATTACCGAACAGGCGGATCTTCGAAAGCTGGTGCATACCGTGACGGTCGAAGGTCGTCCGGAACCGTTCCTGCTCAATGAGCAAGGGGTGCTTGAAGCGTATGTTGATCCGCTCGACAACTCGCAAGGGTTTTATGCGCTGATGGGGATGCATCCCCGTGATCGTGCCGGATCAGCCCATCGCTTCGCGTCCGTGATCACGCTCGTCGATCGGATGGAAGAAGGCGTACCGCTCTTTGAGCAGGTCGTTGCCGTAGGCGTTCAGCCGCTACACCATCCAAAACTCGATCCGATCATCGCGACTCGAGATTCGATGTGGCCGCCCGAACGTCGTCTTAAGCAGCACCCCTCTCCGTTCTTATCGAAGAGGCATGGAAAGATGGGTCTCAATCGTACCATCCTTTTCGAGGCGTACTATCCGGAGACGCGTCGCGTGATTGAACGAGGGTTCTTCGATGTATCGGGGGCGCTTCGTAGCTGGGGATGTGCCGCGCTTGAGATGGCGGCCGTCGCGACGGGAGAGGTGGAAGCGTTTATCTCGTGCTCGCAGAAGCATCATGAGGCGGGGCTATTTCGCGCGGTGCTCGCGGCAGGTGGGGTGGCCTATTCATGGACCGTTCCCACGCCCACCATCGGCCAAGTCTTTCATGGAGGAAGTCATCTCTGTCCGATACCTCTCGTTCAAACGCCCTACGCGTTTGATGCAGCATCGCCCATCCTCCTCGCCTCAAGTGAGGCGCTCGCCTCGGAATTGTTCGAACGCCTTGCGCGTGGGTACAGCCTATCGCTTTCACGATAAAGAGGACGATGTACGCGTACGTCCTAAAGAAGTTCTTGCCTCGATATGTTATCGGGGTTTTCTATTTCCACTCGTTCTAGACGTGTTTCTTTTCCAAACCAACGCTTGGCCAGCGTGCGATAAAACGGGGTGATATCTGTCACGAGTAGCAGCCGTTGCCCGTCTTTTGCGAGAGCATATTCGAGCTCTGGATGTGCGAGCAAGACTCGCTGTATCGCCGCAGGTAAAATCTCATCTTGAGAAAACACGCGCACCGATGTGCCGACCATCTTGCGTACGAGCTGTTTGAGATGAGGATAGTGCGTACATCCAAGAAGAATCGCGTCTACACGTTTTTTTATGAGCGGTGCAAGATACGAGGCGAGAATTGGATGAGCAAAACGCACCGCTTGATGCTCAATAAGCGGGACGAGCAGGGGAGCTGCCTTCGAAAAAATCTTCGCACGAGAACACGCTTTCGTGAGAGGATGAAGAAACGCTTTCGAATCAACGGTCGCTTGTGTGGCAAGAAGGCCTATACGCAAGAAATCACCTGTTGCGAGCGCTTCGACCGACGGTTCGATCATGCCAAACAGCTGTACGTGAGGATGTGTTGTACGATAGAACGCTTGCAATACAGGAAGCGCATACGCCGAAGCGGTGTTGCAAGCAAGAATCACGAGCGAGCACTTGCGACGAATCAGTTCGTCTACACCCTCTTTCGTGAATTCGAGCACGGTCGCTTGCGAGCGATTTCCATACGGAACGCGCTTCGTATCACCGAGATAGATGTACGTATACGCAGGAAGACGCTTTGTGAGAGCACGCAGCAAGAGAAGACCACCAAGGCCGCTATCAAAAACGCCGATATGCATACAGAAAGAATAGCGTGTGCGATGAAGAGGACGCAATTTATGGCATACACGCGCTTTGTGTTATGATCGCTGTATGCAGCACGATGTATGGATGATGTCGACTCGGCTGGCTTGGCACAGGCCTTGGTTTCGCGCCCTTTTCCTGCTGTTGCTCGTGTGCGTCGTGCTTGTCAATGGGGTCTTTCTTATGGGAATTCTGCCCGTAGTACGCGAAACAAAAACGGTCATCTTACATATGAACGTGTATACAGGGATTGACGATATTCGTCCGTGGACGTGGGTGTTTTTGTGGCCAGCGCTCTGGACGGGATCGGTGCTTGTGGGAGTTGGGGCTGCCTTTACCCTCTTCCAACGTGATATGATGCTTGCGTACGGCGTACTTCTTTGGCTTGTGGCGTGGTCGTTCCCTTGGGTGATCGGATTTTTCTACCTCCTCACACTTAATCTTTCTTCGTAGCTCCTTATGTCTTCCTCTGTTGCACAGCCACTCGCGATTATGGCGATTGCCGCCATACTCTCGTGTATTCTCATGCCTGCGCTTATTCGATGGCTGATCGCGAACAAAATGGGAAAAACCATTCGTGATGCCGCATCTGCGCCTGTCATGGCGGGCTTTCATCAGGCGAAAGCGGGCACGCCTACCATGGGAGGGATCGTGATTTGGGGCGTGGTCGTTCTGCTGGCTTGTGGGCTTTGGCTCGGATGTGCGCTCTTTCCTTCGTCTGGTTTGTGTGAACTGTCGTTTTTATCACGCGCGCAAACATGGCTTCCTCTGGGGCTGCTTGTAGGCGCGGCGCTCATCGGTTTAGTGGACGATTATTGGAATATCCGTCGATGGGGACCGAATGGGGGAGGTCTTCGTGCACGTCACAGGCTTCTTTCGTATCTGTGTATCGCAGCGATTGGAGCATGGTGGTTTTATACGAAGCTTGGATGGCAACATTTGCACGTGCCGTTCATGGGAACGTTTGAGATAGGTTGGCTCTACGTGCCATTTTTCTTGCTCACGATGGTGGCGACGTCGCATTCCGTGAATCTCACGGATGGTCTCGATGGCCTCGCTGGCGGCCCGCTTCTCGCTTCGTTTGGCGTGTTTGCGATCATCGCGTTTTCTCAAGGGAGGACGGATCTCGCGACACTCTGCGCGGCGATCGTGGGAGCGCTCATTGGATTCTTGTGGTTTAACATTCATCCGGCAAAAGTGTTCATGGGAGATACAGGAGCCATGTCGCTCGGTACGCTCCTCGCGGTTGTCGCGCTTATGACGAATCAGCCGTTTACGCTCTTGATTATTGGTTTACCATTTGTCATCGAAAGTCTTTCCGTGATTATTCAAGTCGCGAGTAAAAAACTGCGTAACGGCAAACGTGTGTTTTTAAGCGCGCCGATTCACCATCACTTTCAAGCCGTTGGATGGACAGAGCCGCAGATCGTGATGCGCGCGTGGCTTCTGTCGTTCGTGGTGGCGGGCATTGGTGGGGTGATCGCCCTTATTGATCGGGTGTAGCCATGGTGTTCTCGCGATTTCGTTCTCTTGATACACACGTCCTTGGTTTTGTGGGCGTGCTGTTGACGTTCGGTCTCGTCATGCTTCTTTCAGCGACATCTGCCGTATCGGTGCAGCATGGCGGCGACACGTTCTTCTTCGTGAAACGTCAGTTGTTGAACGGAGTGCTTCCTGGGATGGCGTTATTTCTCGTATTCGGTCTTGTGGATTATCGCGAGTGGAAGCGTTTTGCCTTTGCGGCGTTTTGCCTTTCACTTCTTGCGCTTGCGCTCGTGTATGTTCCAGGAATTGGTCAGTTGCGCGGTGGTTCAAGAAGCTGGATCGCGCTTGGACCTATCGGATTTCAACCATCAGAGCTCGTGAAACTCACCTTCCTTCTCTATCTCTCTGCATGGCTTGCAGCGCGTAAAGGAGCGGAAGCGCACGCGTTTCAAGAAGGGCTTATTCCCTTTTTTGGAGCGATTGCGGGCGTGATGCTTCTTCTTATATTTCAACCAGATACGGGCTCCATGGCCGTGATTGTGGGTATGGCGCTCGCGCTCTATTTTGTGTCAGGCGCACCTCTTTCGTTGTTTGCTCTGCTGTGCGCGCTTGGGGCAGGGGTGATTGCGTTTCTTATCCGCGCATCTCCCTATCGCGCGGCGCGTTTCACGACGTTTCTCTATCCTGAACTCGATCCGATGGGGAAGGGCTATCACATCAACCAAGCGCTTCTTGCGATCGGTTCTGGCGGATGGTTTGGTGTGGGGTATGGCGAATCAAGACAAAAATTTCTCTATCTTCCGGAAGTAGAGTCTGATTCCATTATTGCCGTCGTGGGAGAGGAAATCGGACTCATCGGTATTGCGCTGTTCATGGCGTTTTACGGCGCTCTCGTGTGGCGTGCGATCAGCATTGCGCGTGAAGCGCGTGATCCGTTTGGGATGTATCTCGCCGTGGGTATCGCGAGTATTCTCATGATCCAGCTCGTCTTGAACGTTGGTTCGATGACAGGACTCGTACCCATGACGGGCGTTACGCTTCCGTTTCTCTCGCACGGAGGATCAGCTATGACGATCCTCCTTGGGCTCATGGGGTTGCTCGCCGGCATTCCGCGTGCGAATCTGCGTCGTGTATGACGATCGCTTTCGTAGGAGGAGGAACGCTCGGGCCCGTAACGCCGCTTCTCGCGGTGTATGCGCAGTTGCGTGCGCATCAGAGTGATGTGGACACGGCATGGGTGTGGTTTGGTACGGAACAGGGTCCAGAGCGCGCGATTCTCGAACGGTATCCGATGGAATATGTGTCTATTCCGGTCGCGAAATGGGGGCGTTTTTCTTCCTCATGGAAGAATGTTCTGTTTCCCTTGCAATACGGAAAGGCGCTCTATGCTGCGTATCGCGCGCTCACACGTTTGAAGCCAGATGTGATCGTGAATGCAGGAGGTTTCACCGCCGTTCCCGTGATTCGCGTTGCTTCGCATCTTGGTATTCCGTGCGTTACGCATCAGTTGGATTATTTACCGAGCCTCACGAATCGTTTTGTGGCAGATCGTTGTGTACGCGTGACCACCTCGTTTTCGTATACAAAACCTCCTTTTGGCGCGTCTGTGAAAACGGAATGTATTCCAACCCCGACGCGCGTGTCGCTTGAACGTCTTCCTGCACGCGCGCAAGCGCTGCGTGAGCTCGGTTTTTCTATCGAGCATCCGACGATTCTTGTGTTTGGAGGAGGTACGGGCGCGATGGCGTTGAATGGTATTCTCGAGCGTTCATGGAAGAAGTGGGTCGCTCGTGGTTGGCAGGTTATCCATCTTACGGGTGTGGGAAAGCAGGGTAGGCACATTGAGCATCCGCAGGTCGTTCAACGAGAGTTTTGCGCGCCAGAAGACATGCCTCGCTTGTATGCTGCGGCAGACGTGGTTGTGTCACGTGCGGGCATGGGCACGCTTTCGGAAGCGTCAGCATTACGAAAACCCCTCGTGCTTCTTCCTATCGTGCATCCGCATCAAGCGCAAAACGCTCGAGCGGTTGCCGCGGCAGAAGCGGGGCTTGTGCTCGACGAAACATCGCCAGACATTGACATTCTGGTCGAAAAAGCTATACTGAAGTACCTTCACGACCCCGCATTTTCGAGACTTTCCGTGGATCGATTGGCGCGTCTTGTGCCGACAGATCAAGGGGAAGCGCTCGCAGGTGTGGTAGAGGGTGTGCTCGCAACAACGAAAGAGGAGGAGGGAGAACATGAATATTCGACTCGTCGATAAAGAGTGGAAGTATTTCGATAGCAAGGGCGTGTGTATAGGAAACGAAGTCACGTTTCGAGCGAAGGCGCTTGCGGCGTACCATCGCCTGCAAGATTTACATCGTGAACTTCAAGGACTTGGCCTCGATTGGCAGGTATTGCAAGAGCTGGATAGGCTCGAGACGCATCTCAGGCGAGAACTCATTCGTGATGCGAAGTGGCTCGAGCCTCAAGCGGGTGAAGAGCAACGATGAGCGCACCCTATAAAAAGGAGGCGATCATGAAGACGCCGCCGCTCTATGGTTTGAACTATTGGACGGAATGCCTCGCTCACGTCATGGATGGTCTCGTGCAAGGACACGGGATACCCTTTCCTGAAGAAGCGTTGCTCTTACGAGACGCGATGACGCGTTTTCGCGAACGTTCCGCTCATGGCGTGGTGAGGGCAGATGGAACGCCTTGGCTCGAGCCGTCCATTCCTCATGGGCCGTTCGCGCGCTTCTCGCGTGTGGCTATCAAACACGGGAAACACATACAGGCGGCGCTCCATCCAGCCTACCAGATAAGAAAATGGCTTCCTTTCCGCGATGTTCGTGCCGCGCGCGCCTGCGCTCGAGAAATCGTGTGGCGCCTCGTGCAAGCGTTTGGAAAGGCTCGGCGAAATGTACGTCTCTCGTCGACGCCCATGCTGACGCAGGAACAAAAAGCGCTTCTTGCGCGCTGCATGTGGGAGGGGGTGTTCGAACCATTCTTCTTCCATCTCAAGCGCGCGACCATCGAAATTGACGCGATTCTGCTCGCGAAGCTCCTTCACGGAAGCTCGCTCTCTCATATTGTGGGAGACGATGCCCCGACGGACCATCACCGCGCGTACGTCGCCGCGATGTCGAAGAAATCCGATCTGCGACATGCGATCGGTCAAGCGTGAGCTGGCCCCTGCATCATTCATACGATGCGGGGGTGATTTTTTTTAGGACTCAGTAATGAGAGATCAAAGAAAACGCCCCGACGTGTCCGTTTTTGGCGGATGTACGTCGGGGCAGGGTCAGGCGGAATCTTTGGAGGGGTCCTCCATGATCGTCTTGATTAACAAACTATCAATATTTTGCAGATCACGGAGACCAGTGGCTGTTTGGATCACCTCCTGCAACTTTCGGATCACCTCCTGCAACTTTCGAGCGCGCGTATCTACAGTCTCAAACTTCTGACGAGAGGCCATCTCTTCCGTTTGACTCGTTCGCAAACGAGCGAGCATGAAGGAGAAGATCGATTGGCCTTCTTCGGGACCAAATCCCTTCGCTTCATCCCACGTGGGCACGTAGCCCGCAAGCTCCGGCTCATGAAGCGCGTGCAGGAAGATGTCTTGAAACGCGTACGTCTGTTCTTGGGCTTGCATGAGCAGACTTTCGACCAGCTCACGAACGCTTTGGAAAAAATGTACCGCATTTTTCTGCGCGCTGATCTGTTCGCCGATATTCGCTAGTCGGAGAGACAGGAGCGATGGGTGCTCTTCGAGAAGGTGCTTTGGAACGCGCAGATGCACGAACCGTACCCACGCGAGCAGCTCTTGCTCGAAACGATGAAGGAACAGGTGAGTATCGCGCGTTCGTGTGACACGACGAAACCAGAGAGCCGCGAGCAGGCTTCCGATCAGCGCCACGCAGGAGCCCAAAGCGATTTCCTTCGCGAGTACACGCCAATGAGCGCGTGAGTGCGAAAGAATCGCGTTTTCGATCTCTGCTGACGCAAGACGCGCCGCAAGAGCTTCATTTCGTTGTTCAAGACGAGCGATGGAAGCTTCTGCGCGTTCTAACACGGCAAGGTTCGCGAACCGTTCGCTGATCGATCCCATCATGAGCGCACCCCACTCGGCGCCGCTTATATCTCCTTCAGCGATCGTCGTATGCAGGAGATGAGCCATGCGTCGAAGTAATAAGCGCTTCGCTTCTGCGCTCGTTGGCACAGGAAGAGAGGCGAAGCGGGAAAACTCTTGGCAAAGGATTGCTCCAGGGCGCGGATGCTCGTGTTCCGTATAGAGACGAGGCACAGAAGCGCGAAACCCCTGTTGCGCACGCGTCTTGAGAAAGACACGAAAGTCGTACCCAGGCGCTCCTTGCCAGCTCTCGATGTTGATCGCACCTCGTACCACGAACGATTCATGCAAGAAGCTGTTCGTAAACGAGGCGGTTGCCACGAGACTGCGGTTTCTCGACACGCGCGCAGGAAGCGTTCCGTTTTCACAGAGGCCGTTCGCTGGGGTGAGGCATCGGCGCAGACCATCTGCATCTCGTACGATGCAGCAGGATCGCCGTTCCTCAATGGAGAGGAAACGTGCATCGGTCGTTCGCACGATGGTGCGTAGCCGTTCGACGAGCGCTGCTTGCGTAGAAGTATCTGCATCTCGTAGCAGGGTGTGCACAAGTCCATCAAGCGATGTGGCGTGCTCTGACCCTGTACGTTCCGTTTGCAAACGAGGAAACGTGTAGGCGCGCGTGTCGGCTTGGATCGCCGTCGTTGCTTGTGCGTTCGACACGTCTTCCGCGATAAGCTCACCAAGCCGTCGAAGAGGGAAACGTCGATTGACAGGAACCTCGAGTACAAGAGGCAGACGCCAATGCCCGCAAGCTTGTTCCTCTGAGACGAGCGTGACGGGAGGAAGGGCGCGCGTTTGCGCCCAAAGGCTTTCCCGCGGAAAGCAGATCGCGAAGAGGGTTCCAATGAGACACAGAAAGCGCATCCATGAGCGGTACATGACGACCTCCTTTCTTGGGGTGAGAAGGTACGGCAACACTATCCCAACGTGTTTTCGTCGTTTCGTCAAGGTGGGCAGCTTGAATTCAACTCATACAGAAAACCACCCGTTTGGGTGGCTTTATCGATGGTGGGACCGGTGGGGATCGAACCCACGACCCTCGGCTTAAAAGGCCGGTGCTCTACCAACTGAGCTACAGTCCCGAAGTGTGTGTTTGCACGGAGTTCCGAAGAACAGGGCAATGCTAGCAAAAAGAACGTTCTCCATCAAGAGAAGAAAACATCCCGAAGGACAGCGGGATTCAGAATCCGACGGACAGACGGAAATCGTCCGACGTAGAGGCGAAGACGCGCATAAGGCGTATACGTCCTTGATAGGCGAAGGGTTCGGATGGGGGAATGAGGCAGAGCGAACTGCCCGTGGGGAGAGTATCGAGCGCGCTTTCTACTTCACGACGAAGTGGTGGAAGAAGATGTCGATGATTCTCAAGATAGAAACGGGCGCGTTTTACCCCACGTTTGGCGAGAAAGACCGCCCATCCTTCCGGAGGAGGGATGAAATCACGCAGGAGAAAGGAACGAACGCGTACGAGGTTTTCACGAGACGTATGAGGAGAAGACATGGTACCTCCGTATACAGGGTACGAGCTTGCGCGAACTTTTGCAAAAGATGGGGAGACACACTACGATAGTATCCATGTGGATCCATACAGATGACGGTACGCGGTTGCAGGACGTGTATCGAGAGCGCCTCGCGTCAGAACGAGAGATCGGTGCGCGCGCCATCGAAGCGCAATCGCTCGCGAAGCGGAGCCAGTTTGCGCTCCATCGGGGCGATATCGCGGGGGGTCGTACGCTTCTTGATGAAGCTCGCGTCGCGAAAGCGCATCTGCTCATGACGTTTGGCGAGGAACGTCTCGCACGCGAAGGAGCGTTTCGCGCTTTAGAGGAAGAGCTGCTCGAATCTGAGCTCTTCGCGGCGTTTGTTGATGGAGAAAAACCGCTTCAGCTTCCCGTGGAAAAGCCTCTTGCGACGATTGGTGCGTGTAGCGATCTTCTCGGCGAGGTGGTGCGTCTTCTTGTGCGTGATGCCTCGCAAGGCTCGTTCGCACGTTTGTCTGATGCACAAGTGCTTGCGGAAGAAGTGCTCACGCTTTTGCTCGAACTCGATGCGACGGGAAACGCTCGTCAAAAGCTGGATCAAGCTCGCAGTCATGCGCGTAAGATCGAAGATATTGCGTACGATGTGGCGATGCGGAGAACGGTTGTATGACCCCATCTCTTTTTGGTATTTTTCTCCACGGGCATACATGGCGAGAAATACTCACGAATATTGAAGCAACTTCTTCGCGATGGATTGTGACGGCAAATCCGGAGATGCTTCTTGCTGCGTACGAAGACGCGTCGTATCGAGAGGTAGTATTGAAAGCGGATGAACGAACGATTGACGGGTTTGGTCTTTGGCTTGTTTTGCAACTCAAAGGGTTTGAGGTCGCGCGCCTTACGGGCGTAGATCTTGGTGAGCAGCTTCTTGCCTATGCAGGAGCGCATGGATGGCGCGTGGCGTTGTTTGGGGGAGAATACGGCGTCGCACAAGCGTCGCTTGAACGATGGAAGCGTGTCTATCCTGCGCTCGAGATACGGGCGCTCGAAGCGGGGAGCGTCGAACCTGATGGGGGAGAAGATGCGCGCACAGAAGCAACGCGAGAAGAGATGCTCGCTTGGAAACCGCACGTGTTGCTTGTCGCGCTTGGAGGAGGAACGAAGCAGGAACGGTGGATAGCTCGCCATCGCGAACTGTTTCGTGGCATGCGCGTGATCGTGGGCGTAGGAGGAGCGTTCGACATGTGGGCGGGGCGCTTGCGTCGCGCACCACGCTTTGTGCGGATGATCGGGCTTGAGTGGTTCTGGCGTTTGATGCTCGAACCGTCGCGTTTGCGTCGTATTTGGCGCGCCACAGCTGTATTTTTCTGGCGGGCTATGGTTGACAAAACGGCTTGATTCTGTCCATAATCGAACAGCTCATCGCCAAACGCGTCAGTCCTAAGAAAGGATAAGAAGCTCCATGCGTGTAGGAAAGGTCCTGGAATTACGCGTGTTTGATCCAGCGGCGTTCGCTCTCAAAACCGTTCCTCTTTCGGACGTGCCCATCTATTTTGTCACGTTCATCGCGGCAAGCGTCCTCGAAGGCATCAAGCTCTCTTCAGGGGAGGCGGACACGCGTCTCGCTGTTCTCTCCATGGATTCGACGAAAGTTGAGCTCACCATCGATATCACGCGTGGCACGAAAGAGAACGCGTTTCGAGCGGAGGTTGTTATTCGAGACACGACGATCATGCACGTGAAGTTTGCTCTTGCGGCGAATGCGGCGACCTTGCTTAATGGGATACATGGATTCGCCTTTATGGATGGGGATGACATCGAAATTGTCTACCCGTCTGAACAACAGAAAAAGAACAAGCTCATGAACTGATGGGGTGGGTCTGGCGGCACGTATTCGACACGTGCTGCTTTTTCTTTTAGGCTTAGGGCTATGTCTTCTCCTGTTCGCGTGCGGTTTGCGCCCAGTCCCACGGGCTATTTGCATATCGGCGGTTTGCGCACCGCTCTCTATAATTGGTTTTTTGCGCGTAAACACGGGGGAACATTTCTTTTGCGTATCGAAGATACGGATCGCACGCGCCTCGTAGATGATGCAACCGAAAAGCTCGTGCGAGCGCTTTCGGGGTGCGGCATCTCGATCGACGAAGGCGTGATGCTCGATGAAGAAGGAACGCTTGTCGAGCGTGGCGTGTACGCGCCGTACATTCAATCGAAACGCCGTGAGACACATCTTGCGTATGCGTATGAGTTGATCGCACGCGATGCGGCCTACTATTGCTTCTGCACACCGGAAGAGCTTGATGCACGTAGGGCGGTTCAAGGCGGTCGTTTGGAGGCGCATATGTACGATCGACAATGCCGTTCGTTAAAAAAAGAGGTCGCGGAGAATCGTGCTGCCGTCGGTGATGCGTGCGTGATTCGTCTGAAAGTCCCGCTCGAAGGAACGTGCGCGTTTCATGACCTCATTCGTGGGCGTATCGAAGTCGCGTGGGCGCAGGTGGATGATCAGGTGCTTGTGAAAACGGACGGCTTTCCCACGTACCATCTCGCGGCGATGTGTGATGATCATGACATGAAGATCAGTCATGTGATTCGTGCGGAAGAATGGATTTCCAGTACGCCAAAGCATGTATTTCTCTTTCAGGCGATGGGATGGGACGTTCCTGCATTCGCGCATGTCCCTCTTTTATTGAACGCAGATCGCTCAAAACTCTCGAAACGACAAGGAGACGTTGCGGTCGAAGACTATCTCGCAAAGGGCTATCTTCCAGAAGCGCTTCTCAACTTTGTCGCGCTTCTTGGATGGAATCCTACGAGCGATCGAGAAATCTTCTCGCAAGATGAGCTCGCCTCGCTCTTTGAGATCGAAAAAGTGAACAGCGCGGGTGCGGTGCTGAACATCGAAAAACTGGATTGGTTAAACGCGCACTATCTTCGTGCGATGCCGGAGGAGGTGTATCTCGCGCTTGCGACGCCTGTCCTCCACGAAGCTTTTTCCTCGATTGACGAGGCGCTTCTTCATCGAGCGGCACTGTTGTTTCGCGATCGTGTCTCTCGCATACCGCTTCTCGTGGAAGAGCTTCGTCCGTGGCTTGAAATGCCGCAGAGCGATGCGACGCTTCTTGTGTGGAAAACGCAGTCGCGTACCGACGCGCACGAGCGTTTGATCGCGGTACGAACGTTGCTTGCAAGCTTCGATGCTGCGTCTTTGCAAGAGCTTGAAACGCGCATAAAAGCGTGGATTCTTGAGCGAGGATGGAAGAATGGGGAGGTGCTTTGGCCGCTTCGTGTGGCGCTGTCTGGCGCGGCGCAGTCACCAAGTCCATTCGAACTGTGGTATTTGCTGGGAAAAGAAGAGGGACTTCGTCGCCTCGACGGGGCTATCACGAGTTTGGTAGAATAGACGCATGGTGCGTTTTCGTCCCTTTGCCGCTTTCTTTTTCGCGTGTCTCCTGCTCGCTACGGCGCTTCCAGTCGTTCCGTTTGTATTTGCAGAAACGTCTTCCCAAGAAGATGCAGATCCAAACCAAGACTCTCTTAAAGAAGAAATCAACGTGATTCAAGATCAGGTGCGTGCGAAGGAACAAAGTGTGAAGGTATTTGATGAAACGATCGAACGCTATCGCAAGCGTATTCAACAGCAGGTAACCACGCTTTCAACGTTGCGCGATCATGTGGAGCTTCTCGATACGAAGATTGAACAGCTCGAAACACGCAAGAAACGTGCGAAGGCAGAACATGAACGGCTCACGCTCACGCTCGAACAGCTCGCAAAAACGATCGAACACACGGAACGTACGCTTACGCTTCGACGAGCGCTTCTTGAGCACACGCTCAGCGAACTCGCCTTTCATGACGAAGCTTCGCCGTTTGTGGCCGCGCTCGCACGCGGTTCGCTCTCAGCGTATGTGGCGGAACGTGAGGAGTGGCGCGCGCTTGAAAGCGAACTGACGCGTCTCACGGAAGATGTGAAGCAGAGTAAAGCGCTTCTCGATACGAAGCAAGCGGAAACTCTGAAGGCAAAAAAAGCGCAAGAGAAAGAACTCAAACAGCTCATCGAAGCGCAAGACGAACTTGATGAAGAGCGTGGGGCGAAGATGAGTTTGATCGGTGAAACGCAAAATCGCGAAGAAGAATACCGTCGTCTTGTGGCGAATATTCGTCAAGAGCAGCAGTCGGAAGCGGACGCGCTTTCAGCGCTTCGTGAGCGTTTGCAGGATAAACTCGATAGCGCAGACGAGGTACTCGCGCGTGGGGATATTCTTTTGCAGTGGCCTGTCGTGGCGAAGCGAGGGATTTCTGCCCAGTTTCACGATAAAACCTATCCTTTTCGGCATTTATTTGAGCATCCAGGAACAGATATTCCCGTGAGCGTGGGAACGCCTATTCGTGCAGCGGCCGGAGGTTATGTGGCATGGAGTCGTCGCGGAAAACAGTATGGCAACTACATGATGCTTATTCATCCAAGTGGTATTGCGACCGTCTACGCGCACCTTTCTGGATTTGTCGCGCAGGCTGACACGTACGTTGAGCGTGGAGAGGTGATCGGGTATTCTGGTGGCAAACCTGGCGATCCTGGGGCAGGGCTTTCGACTGGCCCTCACCTGCATTTCGAAGTGCGTCAAAACGGTATTCCCGTCAATCCAACGTTATTCTTGCCAGAATTGTAGAGGATCCCCTCCAGTTCCTCCAATGTTGAAACAGTGACCAACTGTGATTTCAGGTTGGGCATGGGAGGCATCCCCTTAAAATACCACGGGAGGTGTTTGCGGAGTTTGACGAGTCCGCGCTCGCCGTAGCATTCCACCTGCAAACGCGCATGATGGAGCACTGTTTCGATCCGTTCTTCCCACGTAGGGGCGGGATTCATCACGCCTGTCTCGAGGAAATGTTCCGTTCGTTTCGCGAACCATGGATTGCCGAGCATACCCCGTCCAACAAGAACCCCGTCCGCGCCGCTGATCGCGAGCGCTTCGCGAGCTTTTTCCGGTGTCGTAATATCCCCATTCACAAGAAAGGGAAGATGCGGCACGTTCGCACGCGCTTCGCCGATGCGTTTCCAATCTGCTACGCCGCTATACCCCTGTTCGCGCGTGCGGCCGTGCATCGAGAGGAGGTCGACGCCTGCATCCGCCAGCACCTTCACGAACTCCAAGCATTCGCGATCATCCTTCCAACCAAGGCGCGTTTTCACACTCACGGGGCACGGTACCGCGGCTTTCATCGCTTTCACGATCGCATGCGCTTTTTCTGGTTCACGTATCAGCGAAGCGCCGTTGAAATTCGAGACAAGATTGTAGACAGGGCATCCCATATTGATGTCGAGCGCATCAGGCTTGAAACGTTCGTAGATGATGCGCGCCGCTTCTGCCATGATGGCGGGATTTGAGCCGAATATCTGCTGTACGAGCGGCCGCTCTGCTTCATCGAACGTCGCCATTTTGAGCGTTTTTGGATTGAGACGCACGATCGCTTCAGACGAGACCATCTCACGAAACATGAGCGATGTCCCTTTTTCTTTACACACGAGACAAAACGGAAGATCGCTCATGTCAGCCATGGGCGCAAGCGCGACGATCGGTTTCGGAAGCGATTTCCAGTCAATCATGGGCGGATCATACCGAAAAACGGGGGTTTTGGCAACGGTTCGCTCTAGACGTAGGCGAGCTTTTGCTGGATCATGCGCGTATGTTTTCTCTTGTCTCGTCCTATCAACCAGCGGGTGATCAGCCGCAGGCGATCGAGGAGCTTGTCGCAGGTCTTGCGCGCGGCGAGCGCTATCAAACGCTTTTAGGCGCGACGGCTACCGGAAAGACGTTTACGATGGCGAATGTGATTGAGCGTGTGCAAAAACCCACGCTCGTGATTGCCCATAATAAAACGCTTGCCGCGCAGCTTTGTAACGAGTTTCGACAGTTTTTTCCTGAGAGCGCGGTGGAATACTTCGTCTCGTACTATGACTACTATCAACCAGAAGCGTACATGCCTTCAAGCGATACCTATATCGAGAAAGAAGCGATGATTAACGAAGAGATCGACCGTTTGCGCCACAGCGCCACGCAAGCACTTCTTACGCGAAAAGACGTGATTATTGTATCGAGCGTATCTTGTATTTATGGCCTTGGCGCACCGGAAGCGTACGAAAAAACGGTGCTGCATCTTGTGCGAGATGAAGCGTTTGATCGTGAGAAGGTACTTGCTCAACTTGTCGAGATGCAGTTTACGCGTATGCCCGTAGGCGAGCTTTCGCGTGGTTCGTTTTTCGTGCGAGGAGAACTGCTCGAACTCATGCCCGCTCACGAAGAGGTGATCTATCGTATCGAGAGCGAACGTGGGAACATGATGCGCATCGCGAAACTTGATCCGCTCACACGAGAAACCGTTCGTGAACAAAAAGATCTGTGGGTGTTTCCTGCGAAACATTTCGTCACGCTTGGTCCAGAACGTGAGCGCGCGTTGAAGGAGATTCGTGCCGAGCTTACGCAGCGTATCGCGCTTTTCGAGTCGCAGGGAAAGCTTCTTGAAGCGGATCGTCTTGAACGTCGTACGAAGTATGATCTTGAACTGCTCGAAACGCTCGGCTACTGCAACGGGGTGGAGAACTACTCACAACCCTTATCTGGACGTCTGGCGGGTATGGCGCCGGATACGCTTTTTTCGTATTTCCCAGAAGATTTCCTCCTCATGATTGATGAATCGCACGTGACGGTTCCGCAGCTTGGAGCGATGTCGGAAGGGGATCGTGCGCGCAAACAGACGCTCATAGAACATGGCTTTCGCTTGCCAAGCGCGGCGGATAATCGCCCGCTTCGTTTTTCTGAAATTGAGCACAAGATGCGTTCGGTGGTGTTTGTCTCGGCAACGCCTGGACCGTATGAGCTCACGCATTCCGGACAGATTGTCGAGCAAATCATTCGTCCTACGGGGCTCGTGGATCCGGAAGTGCTCGTCCTTCCTGTAACACCCGGAAAAGGGGAGGCCGCGTATCGTGGACAGATCGGCGATATTCTCGAACGAGTGAAACCTGTGCTTGCGCGCGACGAACGTGTGCTGATCACGACGCTCACGAAGAAGATGGCGGAAGATCTCACCGAGTTTCTCAAAGAGCGTGGGTTCAAAACGCAGTATATTCACAGCGGCATTGATACGATCGAGCGACTCGAGATTCTTTCTGCGTTTCGTCGTGGAGAGTACGAGGTGATCGTGGGTGTGAACCTGCTGCGTGAAGGGCTTGATCTTCCCGAGGTTGCGCTCGTCGCGATTCTTGATGCAGATAAAGAGGGGTTTTTGCGTTCAGAAACGTCGCTCATTCAAACGATCGGACGTGCCGCGAGAAACGTGCGCGGGCAGGTGGTGCTGTATGCGGATCGCCTCACGGGGTCGATCAAGCGAGCGATGCAGGAAACGGAGCGTCGTCGCACGAAGCAACTCGCGTATAACGAAGCGCATGGCATCACGCCGCAAACGATTCGTCGTCGTGTGGACGATCTCGGTGAGATGCTCGGTCTCGAAAAGAAAACGGCGCGTGTGAAAGATATTCTCGCGCTTGAGCAGGCGCCCGACGCGCATCGTCTCGAACACGTGATCAAACAAAAACAGAAAGAAATGAAACAGGCAGCAAAAGACCTGCAGTTTGAACTCGCGGCGATTTTGCGTGATGAGATCGGTATTCTTGAAAAAGAATTGCGTAAACAAGAACGAAGCGCGCCTCTTCCCGACGAGGAACGGAAAAAGCTCGAGAAGAAACGAAAACTTCGACATGGAAGAACGCGATGAAAAAAAGAGGACTTACGCGTGAAAACAAAACGCCTCTCATACGAGAGGGTCAGAACCGGCTACGCACACGGTTCGCAAGAGATGCGTCCGCTTGGGGAAGCGGTGTACGTTTCTTTGAAAAGGATGAACAGGCACGAGGCGGAAACGTTGAGCTTCATGGCAACAAACGAGAGGAGAAGAAGCGCGACATCGAGACGGACATGCTTGATTTCGAGGAGAAGGCGTTCGCTTTGAAAGAGTGTGTCTTCTTTCGTATCGACGCGTAGCTCGACAAGATAGCTTTTTACATGATCCGCGCGTTTTGCCTGTACGACGAGACACGCTTCTTCGAACGTGTTCGTGTAGAGGTAGTCGTCGAGCGGACCGCCCTCCTTGAGGAAGTCGAGCTCAATCGTATTTCGCGCACGAAGAAACTTCGCAACACGGAAACGTGCTTCTCGCCAGAGAGCGATGTCGGCAGGAAGGACGTTTGAGAGAGGCTCGTCGATGGGAAGGAGCACGTACTCGTCCACAGACGGATACGGATCGGGTTCGTGGGTCGCAAGCGGAGGAAAGTGCAGATTTTCACACGTGGTGGTTGGTGGAGGCATGTGTACCTCGCGCCAAGCGGTGAGCTCTCGCTGAAGCGCTTTCACGAACGCTCTCCCATGATGCGCGAAGCGGCGGCACTCAGGGAATCATCTTGGAGAAAACGATCTTCGGAACGCCTGAGAAGACGGAAGTCATCCGAGGAAGCGATGCGTGTCTTCGGTCGAGGTTTCTTCTTGGGTTCTTGGTGTTTCGCGAGCAGGGTGTTCCATTCGGGGCGCTCGCCTCTGCGATGCCTGATCCCCTTGAGCTTTTGCTCCAAGGGGTCTCGCGCTTCTGCAGCCGCTTTGATGTCGGCGCGCCGTTGAGCTTTCCCCATCCACTGCGCTTCGTCGTTCTTCATGACGATCTCCCAGCCTCATGACGCCCCATGCGTCTGTGAAGCTCGGGCACTCTAGCACAAAAAACCTGTAAAGCGCAAATGGACACGCCCATCTTCGACACATCTCTGCTTTCTTGCCATGATCCGCGTATGGATGCTGTTGCTGATATTAAAGCCCGTCTCGATGTCGTCGAGCTGGTCGGTGAGTACGTACAGCTCAAACCCGCAGGCGCTGGATCATTCAAAGGCGTATGTCCGTTTCATCAAGAACGTACGCCGTCTTTTCACGTGTCGCGAACGCGTCAGTCGTGGCACTGTTTTGGGTGTGATACAGGCGGCGATAGCTTTACGTTTATCGAAAAAATCGAAGGCATGGAATTTCGTGAGGCGCTCACGTTCCTCGCACAGAAGGCAGGTGTGACGCTTCCCGAAGCGCCCGTCTTCGAAAAAACCACGTCGAAGAAAAAACGACTATTCGAAGTAAACGAGATGGCAGCGAAGTTTTTTCGATCCGTTCTTTTGAATGCGAGCTCTGCGCAAGAAGCGCGTGCGTATGTCGTCCGACGTCAGATCGATGATCTTTCTGCCGACCTGTTTCTTATTGGGTATGCGCCCGACACGTGGTCCTCTCTCACGGAGGCGCTTGGGAAGCGTGGCGTTCTCGCGGATGAGCTCGTCGCCGCGGGTCTCGCGATGAAGCGTGATCAGGGCGATGGTGTCTATGATCGTTTTCGCGGACGACTTCTTTTTCCTATCGCGGACGTACATGGAAATATCGTTGGCTTTACGGGACGTATTCTCACGAGCGATCCGAATCAACCGAAATACATGAATACGCCAGAAACAAGTGTGTACAAAAAATCCATGCTGCTCTACGGACTTGATAAAGCAAAAGCGGAAATTCGTAAAACAACGCTCGCGGTGATCGTGGAAGGAAATATGGATGTAGTTTCATCGCATCAAGCAGGGATCACGAATGTGGTTGCAGCAAGCGGGACAGCGCTCACGCTTGAGCAGCTGACGCTTCTCAAACGTTTTACGACGAATCTTGCGATTGCGTTTGATCAAGATGCGGCAGGAGGGGCAGCCACGCTTCGCGGACTTGATCTTGCGCGTCAACAGGATTTTTCGATCAAGATTATTACGCTTCCACCGGACGCAGGAAAAGATCCAGACGAAGCGTGCAAAAAAGATCCTGCGCTTTGGAAACAGGCAATTGCAAGCGCGACGAGTATTATGGATTGGGTGTATGCACGAGCGTTCGCGCGTCATCCGGAAGGTTCACCTGAATCGAAGCGCGCGATTGCCGATGAGGTGCTGCCCGAACTTGCGCGGATCATGCATCCGGTTGAGCGAGATGCGTGGACGAAACGTCTTGCGCAAGATTTGGGGGTGAGTGAAACGGCGTTTGTGCGTCGTGCGGGAGCAGCGCCTTCGCTTCGCGAACCTTCACGCAAGCAAGCAGCATCTTCACGAAGTGACACGCCTCTTGAAGAGCGTCGCGCGTGGTTATGGTTTGCGACGTATCTTGTTCATGAGCAAGATATCGAGAAGCTGTTGCTTCAAGAAACACTCCTGCGAGGGCTCGAAGATGAGCCTCTTCTGCAAGCTCTTTACAGCGCTCTACAGGCGGCGTACCGTGAGCGTGGTTTTTCCTCTTCCATTTTAGGTGAAGAGGAGAGAAAAACTTTTACCACTCTTGCGCTGCTCGCTGAACGGGCGTTCGTCGCTCTTGATCGCACACACCTCGAACAAGAACGAGAAGCGCTCGCGCGACTTCTTCGTCAGCACACGAACGTTCGCTTGCGAGCGCGTCTTCTCGAAGACATGCGTCTCGCGGAAGCGGCACACGATACATCTCGTATCGAAGCGCTTTCCAAACACCTATCCACTCTTACGTGAACGCGCACGTTCTCGCGTTATCTCTGGTGACCTCTTTGTATGCCCCGTACACCCGTGAAAAAGAAATTTTATCCTTCTACGCCGAAGAAGTCCGTCGTGAAGAAAAAGAAGCTGATCGAAAAACCCGTCACGCTCGTGAAAAAACCGACCGCAAAAAAAGCGTCGGGAAAAAAACCGACCTTGCTTCGCATGAAGCGTCCGGTCTACGTAAAATCTCCTTCACCGACGAACGAGGCGCTCGACCGTCTATTTGAAAAAGCGCGCGCTCGCGGTTTTATGACCGAAACGGAACTCTATTTTGCGTTTCCGGAGGTGGAAGATTATATCGATGCACTTGAAGGATTTGTCGATCGTCTCGATGCGGCAGGGATCAGTATGGTGGAACAGAAGGAGGGAATTCTCGGTCGTTCTCTTGAGCGAAAAGGGATTTTAAAATCGTTACATAGCCACGATGATAAAGAACGAAAACCATCCGCATCCACGACGGTGAAAACCGAGCCGCTCGATTTTTTGAACATCGATAATATTCAGATGTATCTTCGTGAGATCGGAAAAATTCCTCTTCTCACGGGTGAGCAAGAGGTTGCGCTCGCGAAACGAAAAGAGAAGAATGACAAAGAAGCAGAACGCGCGCTCATTGAGGCGAACTTGCGCTTGGTGGTATCGATCGCGAAGAAATTTACCGGAAAATCGCTCTCGCTTCTCGACTTAATTCAAGAGGGAAATATCGGACTGTTTCGTGCGGTGAAAAAGTTTGAATATCGCAAAGGATTTAAATTTTCTACCTATGCGACGTGGTGGATTCGCCAAGCGATCACGCGCGCGCTTGCCGATCAATCACGTACCATTCGTATTCCTGTGCACATGGTGGAGACGATCAATAAGTATCAGCAGATCGAGCGTGAACTTATTCAAGAGCTTGGACGTGAACCGCTTCCCGAGGAAATCGCCGCGGAAATGCATCAAGATATTGAAAAAGTGCGTCATATCATAAAAATTTCACAAGATACGGTTTCTCTCGAGACGTCTATTGGTGACGACGACGACGGAGATACCACGCTTGCCGACTTCATCGAAGATTCGAAGAACGTGTCACCAGATCGAAGTGCCGCACTTCAACTGTTGCGCGATTACGTTCGAGACATCATCAAAGATTTGAACCCTCGTGAGCAAAAGATTCTTGAGATGCGTTTTGGCCTTATTGACGGCGTTGGGCACACGCTGGAAGAAGTAGGAAAAGAATTTGATGTAACGCGCGAACGTATTCGTCAGATCGAAGCAAAGGCGCTTGAAAAAATTCAGCAACACGCAAACGTGAAGAAACTGGAAGATTATTAGGACAGGACTCACGCGTTTGGATGAGATTCGAGATGCTGGAGCCTTGCAAAACCGGAGACGTACACACGCTGTACGTTGAGGATTTTGTGAGGCGAAGCGCTCGAAGATCGCCAAACACGTACGTCCTAGGAATAAAATACCCCTGTCCTAGCAGGGAAAGGGGAGCAGGGGAGTGCGATCACGCCGCACGCTTCTTTTGATTGATCACTGGCCAAACGCCAGATGAGGGTGAAGGGCGAATTTTCCATTCCTCTGGAATGGATTGTAGGCCCTCGGCGGCGACCTTTGTTTGTTTCGCAAGTACGCGTGCCGTCTCTTTTTCGGCGCGTTGCCATGCAAACGCTTCTTGACGTGCGGCGCGCAGTTCCTCTTCTTGAAAGCTACGGAGCGTTTCTATGTAGCGGCCGATGCGACGACCACGAGTTTGTGCACGGCTCTTCCGTCGTTCGAGGGCACGATAGCGCTCGATCTCTCCATCAAGAAGGTGAATGATTTCACGAGATGATCGCGCGTAGGAAGAAATCTCTTCGAAAAAGTCCGTTGGAAGACGTATCTCATGAAGGCTGCGAAAACGAATGTTCGTTCCGTACGTTTCACGTCGAGCATGCAATCGGTTGTGTAGGTCTTTTGCGAGAGCGAGAGGGACATTCTGCAGGAGGAACTGTCGATGTCGTCCACGCATGGAACAACCTCCTTTGAGAGCGTGATTGAGGTGAAAGCCTGTGGCGATCATACGGAGAATTGAGCGAGCTGTCAATCCTTCTATGGGGCGCCTCTTCGCTCGACTCTCTCACTCAAAAGAGATGCGCACGTCTTTTGACAACCCTCTCGTTCGCTGTGTACGATGCCCTCGCGTTCCGGGGTAGCTCAGCGGTAGAGCAGTTGACTGTTAATCAATTGGTCGTGGGTTCGAGCCCCACCCCCGGAGCCACGTAGAACCGACCGCCTCAAAACGGTCGGTTTCGCTATCTACAGAACCTTTCTGTGCCGGTGTGTGGTCTGCGCGCGACGGTGAAAGGCGTATGCTCTATGGGAATGTACAACTTTGCGGTACACTTCAACCAGTAGGAGAAAGACGTGCTCGTATGAATACCTCATTCACAAAGCTTTTTGCTAAGATCCTGGTTTTCCCGGCTATTTTTAGCTTTGCTTTAGCTTGTTGCCAACCGATGTTTGCACAAGCGGCTGAAGCAAGCGATGGTCATATTACACAGATAGAAGAAACAACTCTTCATGCTGGCGAGGTGATGATTGAAGAGGGTCACGACTGCGATCATAACGATCATCATGGGCAGAGTTCATTACAGGCACCAACCCAAAAGCTAACTGCTGATTTCGCTTTTTCAAACGTTGTACCCTCACCCGCTTCATTCTATCAGTATCCGGCAGTTGATTCCTATTTCCTTGCTCAACCCCGCATCACCGGACCACCGTGGGATGGGAAAAGTATAAAAGCCTTCCTAGGGGTTTACCGTTCTTAAATTCAAGATACGACGAACGATGTTTTTATCGTTGTTTTGCGTTTCTCATATTATTTATCTCTGATCATTATCCATCTATGAAACATACATCTCTACAGGTTCTCGCTCCTCTCGCTCTCGTCACTCTTCTCGGGGCGGGATGTGTAGGCTCGAACCCATCAGAAGCACCAAAAACGACAACCAATTCTGACGTTCCTAAGGTTGCAACCGATGATCATGCAGGAAGCGAACATGTTGCAAAACTTGCCGGTTCTCGTATTGAGGTGAAAGGAAAGAACGATCTCAAGCTTGGGAACATCGAACTATCCTTCAAGCTCTATGGAGAAGATGGACATAATTTTGGTCCGAATGATCTCAAAACAATGCATGAAAAGAAGCTCCACCTGCTCCTCGTCCGCGATGACATGACACGCTTTCAACATCTTCATCCAGAATACGTAGGAGATTCTTGGACCGTAAAAACAACGATCCCAGATCAAGGGAAGTATCAGATGTATGCAGACATTGCTCCGACGGAAGAAGAGCCATCTGTGTTGCGTGTCCCTCTCACGATTGGAGGAAACACCCAGAATGCCCAAGCCCCTGCACCAAACGCAGACCGGTCAGCTCAAGACGGAGAATATATGGCTAAACTCACCATTGATCAGCCTCTCAAGACGAAAGAAACCAAGCAGTGGACATTTACGGTTACACGGAATGGAAAACCTGTGACGAACTTGAAGCCCTATCTTGGTGCGTATGGGCATGTCGTCGAACTTCGTCACACGGACCCGGATGATTTCTTCCATGTTCATCCCGTGACGGAGAGCCAGCCTAAGGATGGACAGGTGGTCTTTGAAGGGACTTTTCCTGTGAAAGGCCGTTACACTCTTTACGCTCAATTCAATGTAAATGGTTCGATAAAAACCTTTCCAATTACGGTTGATGTGAACGAAGCTGGTCAGGCTACTCCCTCAGCAAATATCCAAGGTCAAAATCACGACACGCTGCAGGGTGCCGGACACTAATCAAGCCATTGACAACCTATTATGGAGTTATCCAAAAAACAGTTGGCTTATTTAGCCGTACCCGTAGTCGGGGCGGCTCTCATTGGAGGAATGTATGTCAGAAATTTTGCCTTGGCGAGCGCTGGTCATGATGGGGAGGAGCCAAAACTGGCAGGAGCGGTCGTTGAGCAGATGGCAGGGGTAGGCGTAGAAACGGTTGAAGATACGTCGATTTCCGGTCTTAACGCCGCAAGCTATTCTTGGCCGGGTGAAGTCTTGTCTGCTACGGATGTTCGTGTACATCCATCGCGCGAAGGACAGATCTCTGAATGGCGCGTAAAGCTAGGACAGAGGGTGAAAAAAGGCCAAGTCATTGGCCGATTAACGCCTCCTCCGGCGACCTTAGAGTTAAGTTCAGCGCTGGCTGAGCGTTCTCAGGCAATTATTCGCGCTCGCGCGCAGGCAGATGCAACAGAACGGCTCGCTCAGGATGCTCGAGGACAATTGGAGCGATTAAAATTGGTTCTTGACCGTAACCGAGATGCTTCTTTACAGGTCGCTGAACGTGAAGCGGAACAAGCGTTACGTTCAAGGGAAGGTGCTTCTCAAGAGTTGATAGCAACGGAATCGAACAAAGACGCTTCGATTGAAGCGGCACAAGCAGAACTAGACCAAGCGAAAACGACCGTGCCCTTAAAACGTCAGGGGCTACGCGTTGCGATTGAGCGTCTTGCTCAACGTACGGGAGGGCGGCTTTCCTATTCCGGCACCAGTCCATCTACGAGCGCAGAAGCATCGAATATGGGTTTCAAAGTGGGTGTTGGTTTCACGAGTGGCGCGGCTCGGGACAGCTATAGACGTACCCTTGGACAGCTGCTCGATGCGATGAAAGATCCGAACGCTCTTCCAGACGAAATCGCTCTCGCGCATGTCAAAGCTGCCCAAGATCTTCTTGCGTCTACCATTGGTGGAACAGAGAGTCTTTCGCAAAGCGAGTTGAATGAGATAAGAACAGAGCTCGCCGACGATCAGAAAGAGATGATCGAAGCGTTGAATGACTATAAAGACGCTCAATCCGTGATTGCGTTAAAACAAGCAGAGCTAGGAAAAATTCGTTCTGAACGCGACAAAGAACTTGCAACGGCCAAAACGACCGCATTGAATGCAGACTTAGCAGCTCAAGGATCAAGCGCTCTAAAGAATAAGTTGATTGCGGAAGCGGATACAGACTATGCGAAAGAAAAGACAGAACTTGATAGCAAAGTGAATGAACTGAAGAGAGAAATAACCATGGCTCAAGCAGAAGTTCGTGGCGCAGAAGCTGCCTACGGGATTATTGCGTCAGGTGTTGCTGGTCAACATATTATCGCAACGCAGACCGGTGTTGTCTCAGCGGTCTTCAAGAATATCGGAGACCACGTCAGTCCAGAAACCCCTCTTATCGGTCTCAGTAGTGAAAAAGCAACGGAAAGGTTTGTGCGTTTTCGTATTCCAAGCGATGTACGAACGCCGCTTGTAGGTGAAGAGATAAAAATCGAGCTTCCCGGATTCCCGTTTGGTGGCAAAAAAGCCAAAGTTGTTGGTATAGGTTTAGCGTTGGATGAAAAGGGATTTTATGCGGCTGACGCAGAATTCACGGAAGCGGTTGATTGGCCGGTACACGCTTCCGTCCGTGTGACCCCCACGATTCAGACAACAGCCCCTACTCTCGTTTCGTTTACGGCTCTCTGGTGGGATGACAAGGGCTTATCAAATGTTTGGCTGGTGATGGAAAACGGAAAAATCCGCCCTCAGCTCGTGAAGGTCGGAAAGGCGATCGGTGATCGCGTAGAGATCGAAGAAGGGCTAGAGACGGGCAGTCGCTTCGTCGCGCGCGCTCATGCTGGATTAAAAACAGGACAGGCTGTTTCTGAGATTTCCCAAGAGGCAAAGAAAGAGCCTACCGCCGAACCAGCGGGAGACGGCCACGGACATGCTCACGAAGAATAAGCTATGTTAAACAAGATTATTCTTTGGGCGATCCAGTATCGCTTCATGACGGTTGCTCTTGCTCTTTTCATTGCGGGTATTGGAATTTGGAGTCTGATGGGCATGAAAGTGGATGTTATTCCCGATGTAAATAAACCAACGGTCGCCGTATTTGCAGAGGGAGAAGGGTTGGCGGCAGAAGAGATTGAGCGCCTAATCCTGACACCTATGGAGGCGGCTGTGGCCGGAGCTCCCGGAGTCGAGCGCGTGCGTGGCTCTGCTTCTTTTGGGCTCGCCATCGTACAAGCGGAATTTAGTTGGGGATCGGATGTGTATCGCAATCGCCAAATCATCCAAGAACGGCTGGCTCAATTGAGCCTTCCTCAAGATGTGAAGCCCGTCTTAGGCCCGGTTGCTTCGGTGATGGGAGAAATCATGTGGGCGGGACTTACCTCATCGGATGAAAAAACGGATGGCATGCAGCTTCGTACACTCGCGGATTGGACGATCCGCCCAACGCTGTTGCGTGTTCCGGGAGTATCAGACGTTATCATCATGGGAGGCGATGTACGCGAGTGGCAGATCAATGTGAACGCGGAACGTCTACGGCAGTACAACATGAAGATGAGTGATGTGATTGAGCAGGTTGAAGGGGCGCTCAAAAACCGAGGTGGAGGCATCTTGGTGCAAAATGGTCAAGAGTATCCGGTCCGTATTCTTGTGGCTCCCTCTAAAATTGATGAGCTGAAGGAAATCGGGATTGGTAGATTCAATGAACAGCCCATTCGACTCACAGATGTGGCGAACATCGTAGAGGGCGCAAGTCCTGTTCGTGGAAGCGCCTCTATTGATGGAAAGCCTGGCATTATCATGCGCATTGTGAAGCAACCAGACGCAGAAACGCTGAAGGTTACGAAAGCAGTAGACGAAGCGCTCGAATCCTTGAAGCCAAGTCTTCCTCCTGGAACTGATCTAAAAAACGATCTGTTCCGTCAGGAGTGGTTTATTGATGCTGGGTTAAAAAACGTAAGAGAAGCCTTAATCGAAGGGGTAATTCTTGTCATCGTCATTCTCACGCTTTTTCTCATGAACGTGAGGGCCACCGCTATAACGCTCACAGCTATTCCGATGAGTATTTTGGTTACAGCTATTGTTTTTCGAGCCTTTGATCTCTCTGTTAATGTCATGACGCTCGGAGGTATCGCAGTCGCCATCAGTGAGTTGGTGGATGATGCCATCGTTGATGTTGAAAACGTGTTTCGTCGTGTAAAAGAATGGAGAAATGGAGGGATGAAGGGGTCGCTTCAAGAAGTTGTCTTTATGGCGTCGAGCGAAGTCCGTAATTCAATCGTGTACGCAACGCTCTTGGTTACGATTGTCATGTTTCCGATCTTCTTCATTCCAGGCGTAGAAGGGAGATTGCTTGCGCCGCTTGGATTAGCCTATCTTGTATCCCTCGTCGCTTCCCTCGTGATTTCACTGACCCTGACCCCAGCTTTGTGTACGATCTTGTTAGCAAAAGCAAAGGTCAGCAGTCAGGTAGAAGAGGATACGAAATTCGTAAAATGGATGAAGCGCGTCTTTACGCCAAGTATTCGTTGGAGCATCTTCCACCCTAAAATCGTGATTGGGATCATTGTCCTGAGCATGGTCGGAGGCGTTGGATTATATCTAGGTGCCGGAAAAGAAGGTATACCTCCGTTTAACGAAGGATCAGCAACGATTGGAGTTGTCTTGCCTGTGGGAACGGATCTTCAAACCTCAAATGCCTTTGCTTCTCGTGTGGAAAGCGAGATAAGTAAAGTTCCAGGCGTAAGACGAGTGAGTCACTCAACCGGGCGTGCAGGTGCGGATCCACACGATAGCGGAGCGAATTCGAGTGAGCTTCAAGTAGCCTTTGAGCCTGGCTTAGAGAAAGATCGAGAACGACTATTTGGAGAGCTGCAAAAAATCCTGGATCGGTTCCCTGAAGCGGACTTTGGATTAGGCCAGCCGATTACGCATAAGATGGAAGAGTTGTTATCCGGCGTACGTGCTCCAATCGTTGTAAAAGTTTTTGGAGACGATCTCACGAATTTACGCGAAGCCGCAGCATTGATGCGCGACGAACTTGCGAAACAGCCAGGAATAAAAAATCCTCAGGTCCAACGAGAAGTCATGGTACCGGAATTTCGTATCTATCCTGCCAGAAGTCGTTTGGCAGAGCAGGGAATATCCAATGGTGAGGTTGCGGAAGAACTTGAGCGAGGACTTTTAGGAGAAACAATCGGACAGGTTCAGCTCGGAAGTGCTCGCGTTGATGTTGTCACAAGATACGACCAAAGCTCGCGTGGGAACGCTTCTGGATTGCGCGATCTCGCTCTTCCTTTTGAAAATACGGGTTCGCTTGGAAGCGCGGCTGATATTCGTATTGAAGGAGGACGGAATCGCCTAGGTCATGAAGGAGGAAAGCGCGTCATGACCGTGAGTGCGAACTACCAAGGAAGCGACATCGTAGGAGCGGTGGGAGCGGCAAAGGAGATTATTGAAACAAAGCGACTTCCTGAAGGGATTACCCTTTCTTTTGAAGGAACCTATAAGAGCCAAAAAGAGAATAGCCGTCGTTTAGCGATGCTCTTTTCTATCGGACTCCTCTTTATTTTTAGCATCCTCTATCACGGGTTTAAATCGGTACCCATCGTTCTTCAGATCATGTTGAATATTCCGACCGTGTTAATCGGAGGAATCGTTGCTATCTGGCTGACGGGGGGAGTCGTGAGTCTCGCCCACTTGGTCGGCTTTGTCTCTTTGGCAGGAATCGTATCAAGAAACGGAATTATGTTGGTGAGCCATATCCTTCACCTTATTAAAAAAGAAGGTAAGCCTTTCTCTGTTGATACTGTTCTTCAAGCGACGCTTGATCGATTGGTGCCAGTCTTTATGACTTCGGCTTCTGCGTTGGCACTCATTCCACTTATGTTAGCGGGAGCTGAGCCAGGAAAAGAGTTACTCAGCCCAATCGCTATTGTTATGTTTGGTGGGTTAGCCTCATCCACGATCATTGCCATCTTCTTAACACCAGCCGTCTTCTACTTCTTGGGCAAGAAGACACCCAAAATGTTTGAAGCATCGACGATAGAATAATATGTACCAGCGTGACGGGAATAGTTAACAGTACCTAGAAAACGTTGCAAATATTGCTCAGGGGACTACAATGCACGCATATGAAATCCGTGGCAGTTTTCGGTGCGGGGATTGCGGGGTTAAGTGCCGCTCATGAATTTGCACGCTTGGGCTATACCGTAGCGGTATACGAAGCAAATACTGATGCAGGAGGATTCTTTAGAAGTGCGCGCATGCCACAAGATGAGGGAATGCCTTCTGAATATTCTTGGCATGGATTTGGTCCTTGGTACCACAATGTCTTTGATATCATGAAGCAGATTCCCTTTGATGAAAAAAGAACCGTGTATGACGCGGCACTTTCCCGTCCCATCAACTACGGTATCGTGGGAGATAAAGATGAAAATAGTTCCGATGAAAAAAATGTCTTTGGAATCTTTCAGCAATTCCGCATGACCTGGTACGATAGAATAACCTGGAACATCATCCTTTTAAAAACGTGGACGGCGAATGCTCGTACGGAGAAATACTACTCATCCCTCAACGCCGCAGAAGTATGGCGACCGTTCATGAGTGAACGTGGTTGGAAAACGTGGAGAGCAACGTTTGGTCCTTGGATTGGCTGCGACTGGACGCGTGCATCCCTTCATCACGTAGGGCAATTTTTTAGAAGAAACCTCGCCTCAGACCCACCACACATGCATGAGGCAGACGAAGAGGGTGGTGCGTGGACACAAGGATCGGGCGATGGCTGGCTGCTCCTCAAAGGACCAAGTAATGAGTTTTGGTTTGAGAAATGGATTACCCACCTTCAATACAAAGGTGTTTCTTTCTTTTGGAAACAATCGCTTCAACAACTTACGTACGATGGTAGCCATATTACGGAAGCGCTTCTTGCATCAGGAGAGCAGGTAAAGGCGGACATCTACGTTCTCGCGACCAATCCTTTTGCGGCCGCGGACATTATCGATCGTACTCCTGCCCTTGCCGAGATTGATCAGCTTCGGCTTTTTCGTCCGCTCATTGCCGACGGCCCGCATACACAGGTATCTTTCCGTATCGCGTTCTCAGAAAAGATCTTATGGCCTAAAGAACGGAGTGCGTTTCTTCTTCCCGATTCAGAGTTTAATATTACGCTTTTTGCTCAAGAGCAAGTTT
Source organism: uncultured Gammaproteobacteria bacterium (assembly GCA_964428975.1). Lineage (GTDB taxonomy): Bacteria > Patescibacteriota > Patescibacteriia > 2-12-FULL-60-25 > 2-12-FULL-60-25 > JAGOUA01. The sequence goes on from CAYSAI010000004.1 coordinate 64,829, forward strand.
GGTCGTCAGACGTTTCTTTAGGGCACGAAGTAAAGTCACTCTGGACAGGAACCGCGTGTGTTGCAAGTGAGCCAGGAAAAATATTCAATCTTCCTCTCGAAAAATGCACGCGGGAACAATTCATCGAAGAAATACAATCGCAGCTTCTTCGCTGTGAAGAGCTACAAAATCTTCTTCAAACAGCAAATAAAGGTCACGATCTTCGTCATTTTCCGATACTGAGGATCGAAGTATGGCACGAATGGAAATTCTCCCCTGAAGGGATAACTCCCAAACAACCTAAATGGGTCATGAGCAATCACACGCAGCCGTATCTTCCTACGCAAAAGACCCCAGTTCCTAATTTACTTCTTGCCGGAGCACACACCAAAACTGATGCAGACATTTGGAGTATCGAAGGCGCCGTTGAGAGTGGTCGACGTGCGGCGCAAGTCATCGAGCCTAGCGTCACGGTCATTCCTCAGTACAAACCAGGCTGGTTGCGTATCCTTAGTACACTCGATAATGCGTGTTTTTACTTGGGTTTACCTCATATAGTCGATATTCTTTTATCCATTCTCGTTCTCATGTCTATCGTTTTAGGTCTCTTACAGAGTTAAATGGGTCGCTTCTCCCTTGTGGATCTCTATAAAATTACTAGGACGCCTCAAGCTTCTTTTCCATACTCCTTTCTGCTAGGCTTTCGTTGTCCAATCAAGGACGGAAGAGGTATGAGTCATGCGCGATGAAGCGTCAGAGCGTCGAGCCTCGATCACGGCAGGGCATCTTCGTAGGATATTTGATTTCCCCGTGCCTCCGAAGATTGGGATCGTGCTCGGTACGGGATGGGGAGGAACGCTTGGCTGGAAGCGGGAATGCCGGGCAGTTTCTTTCGAAGAGATTTCAGGGTTCAACAACCTTCCCTCTCTCGAGGGGCATGCACGAAAAGTTCTCTGTGGAGACATCGAAGACAAGCCAGTGATCGCTCTTTCTGGACGTCTTCATGTGAATGAGGTGCCTCTTAGCGATCCTCATAGCGAGGAGTTTACTCGTATGGTACGTCTTCAGGTCGAGATGCTGCTCAAACTGGGGGTGGAGACGTTGATTCTCACCGCTGCGGCAGGGAGTCTTCATCCAAAAATTCTCGTGGGGAATTTTACGATCGTGGACGGGTTCATCTCGCTCTTTGCGCCTGATATGCCGCTTTTTGGAGGAGAGTTCGTCTCACCTGATGATGCGCTCGATCCGCATCTGCGAGAATGCGCGGTATCAGCCGTGAAAGAAGCGGGCGGTATGCCGCACATGGGTGGTCACGCCATGGTTCGAGGGCCTTTTTTTGAAGGGCGTAGATACGACAAACCTCTCTTGGCTTTGAGTGGCGCTTCAACGGTGGGTATGAGCATGCTTCCTGAAGCATGTATTGCCGCGCTGTATCCGCCTGTGAAGGTGCTTGCGCTCACGTTCATCACGAACAGTGCGTTCGAAACCCATTCACATGAAACGAACCAAGTGCGCGCGCGCGAGAAGTCGGAAATGATGGGGGAGGTGCTGCGCGGCATCATCAAGCGGATCTGAAGTTCTCTCACCTGTAGATTCGACTCGCGTCGCGTCCTGCAGGTTGTTTTGTTTCTGTTGCTGTCCCTTCCTAGCTCCATCTAGACACCACGCGTGTTTTTCTCTACACTCCCAATCTTATGGATCATGGAAGCGTTATTCTTCGTTTTAGCGGAGTTACGTACGGATACGACGAAGACCATCCTCTTCTTGAGGAGGTAGATTTTTCCGTTCGAGAAAACGCGAAAATGACGCTGATGGGGCAAAATGGTGCAGGAAAGAGCACGATTTTTAAAATGCTCACGGGAGATCAAAAACCCATAGAGGGGCATATTCATATTCAGCAAGGCGCGAGCATCGCGATTGGCCTGCAAGTTCTTGCTCGTGAACGCTTGACGGATACCGTGCGCGATTTTTTCGCTCGCGCGTTTTCAGATGTTCCGTATAATCTCGATCGACGTATCGCAAACGTCCTCGAAACCGTGAACCTCGATGCGCCTCTCACGAAAACGCTCGCGGAATTTTCTGGCGGACAGCAAGCGCGTCTTTTGCTTGCGTATGCGCTTATTCAAGAACCGGACATCCTGCTTCTTGATGAGCCGACCAATAATCTTGATAAGGCGGGTATCGAACATCTCACGGGCTTTCTCATGATGTATCCGAAAACGGTGCTCGTGATTTCGCATGATGCAGACTTTCTGAACGCGTTTACGGAAGGAGTGCTGCATCTTGATGTGCACACACGAAAAGTGGAGCAATACGTCGGAAATTATTTCAACGTGGTCGAAGAGATCGCCGCGAAAATCGAACGTGATCGCATGAAAAATGCGCGTCTTTTGAAAGATATTCAAGATCGCAAAGACAAAGTGAACTTTTTCGCCCACAAAGGAGGAAAGATGCGTAAACTCGCGAGTAAACTTCGCGAACAGGTGGAAGAAGCAGAAGAAAATATCGTCGAGATACGTCGTGATGATAAAACGATTCGCGATTTCGTGATTCCTGCACCGGATTCCAGCGAAGCGATCGTGCGCATTTCTTCCGTGCGGGTGATTCATGACCATGCGCCGCAGCAGCAGGAGCTTGATATTGTGCTTCGCAAGGGAGATCGTTTGCTGGTTTCTGGTCCAAACGGTATTGGAAAAAGTACGATGCTTCGCGCGCTTGCCGAGGGAAAAGAGGAAGGCGCGATCATACGCGACGGGGTGAAGGTTGGGTACTATCGTCAAGATTTTAGCGGTCTTGATTTTAGCGCGACGGTCTATGATGAGCTGGAGCAGATGATGGAACTTCCTTCAAACGAGCGTTTGCGCGCCGTGGCTTCCGAGTTTCTGCTCACGTCTGATCTGCTCAAAAACACGGTTGGCTCTCTTTCAGAAGGACAGAAGGGGCTTTTATGCTTCGCGCGGTTCGTGCTCCAAGCTCCGGGGCTGCTTATTCTCGACGAGCCGACGAACCATATTAACTTTCGTCATCTTCCTGTGATCGCTCGTGCGCTCCAAGACTATAAAGGCTGCATCATCATGGTGAGTCACATGGAAGAATTCGTGCACCAAATTTCTTTTACGAAACGCCTTGACCTTGGAAAGATTGGCAAGATGGGTTAGGAGGTTGCCGCGTAAAACCCCGCGCTTCGTCCGGTTGCCCACGAGGCAGAAAGATTAAACCCGCCCGTAAAACCATCGATATCGAGAATTTCTCCTGCAAAAAAGAGTCTTGGGCAGAGGAGAGATTCCATGGTTTTTGGATGGACTTCTTTCAGATCAACACCGCCTGCTGTTACGAATTCATCGCCCGCGCCGCGACCAATCGCGTGCAGGGGAAGGCGTTTGAGCCACGTAGCAAGAGCGAGCGTTTCGGTTTTTGAGAGATCGCCCGCGCCGGCATTTGCAAGGCCTGTTTCTTGACTTGCGATGAACGCGAGAGATTTTGGCACGAAGACGGCGAGCACATTCTCTATCTGTTTTTTTGGTGTTTCTTGGATCGTTTTTCGTAGACGTGTATGCAATTCTTCAAGAGACGTGTCTGGAAACAGGTCGATGAAAAGCGGGAGAGGGCGCGTGCGATCATAGATTTCAAACGCAACGAGCGAGGAAAGGGCGAATACCGCTGGGCCACTTACACCTTTATGCGTAAACAACAACGGCCCTGTAAAGTGTGCGCAGGAAGCTCCCTCTGCAGAGATGCGCGCCTTCGTGAAACTGAGGCCGCTCACTTCAGATGGCCACAGCTCACGCGTCGTAAACGAGTTGAGGCTTGGCGCAAGCGCGGTGATCGTATGACCAAGCGCGATCGCGAACGCGTAGCCATCTCCCGTGGAACCCGTATGTCGATACGCTTGACCGCCCGTAGTGAGAATGACTCGATCCGCACGTAAAGGCTCGGGGTCGTTCTTCTGATGGATCAAAAATCCGTGAGCGTCTTTTTCAAGACGTTCGACGCTTGCACGAAGGAGAACGTGCGTTTTTGTTTGATGAAAAAGCCGTTCAAAGACACGCACGATATCTTTTCCGTCATCAGAACGAGGAAATACGCGCAAGTCCTCTTCTGTTTTGAGCGGTACGCCGTGCGTCTCGAACCAGTTCATGATCGCTTCCGGAGGGAACGTGTAGAGCGCTGACGAGAGGAATTTACCTCCGCGCGGGTAGTTCGTGAGGAGTGTTCGAACATCATGGATGCCCGTCGTGACGTTGCAGCGACCCCCCCCAGAAATAATCACCTTCTTGCCAAGACCATCGTTTCGTTCAAGAAGCACAACGTCCGCAGACGGGTTCGTCTCCTGCGCTCTGGCTGCGGCCATGAGGCCGGCCGCTCCTCCACCAATAATCGCTATACGCATAAGTCCTCTTCTTGTAGCACAGGATGGATGTTTCTTCTAGAACGTGGTACGTTTTCTTTCTATGAACAAACTTCTCTTTCTTTCCTTGGGTGTGTTCGCGCTTATCGGTGCTGGGTGCTGGAAGGGCACTACGTGGCCTGTTGTGTGTACGGAGGAGGCGAAAGTGTGTCCGGATGGTTCAACTGTGGTTCGAGGGGGTGATATGTGTGTCTTTGCGCCGTGTCCTGTGGTACCGCCCGTTCCTCAAGCAACCTCGACGAAACCTGTGGCACCTGCCTCGAAAGATGATCTGATTCGTGTGACGACGCCTCTTTCCAATGCACAGGTAACGAGTCCGCTCACGATCACCGGAGAAGCGCGCGGAAATTGGTACTTCGAAGCGTCGTTTCCGATCGAAATTCGTGATGCAAATAACACGCTTCTTGGAACCGTGCCTGCGCAAGCACAAGGTTCGTGGATGACGACAAACTACGTGCCATTTACGGCCACCCTTGTTTTTTCCACGCCGAGCACCGCGACCGGAACACTTATCTTGAAAAAAGACAACCCATCAGGCGAACCGCAAAACGATAACCAACTGGTGATTCCAATCACGTTTTAAGAGATGTGGCCACGCGCGCATCGTTTCGTGAAGCGGTTCTTGCCGTGGTGCGAGCCATCCCACGAGGATCGGTGCTCACCTACGCAGACGTCGCGGGGAAAGCAGGCTTCGCGAAAGCTGCGCGCGCGGTAGGATCGCTCATGAAAGGGAATCATGATGCAGATATCCCGTGCCATCGTGTCGTACGATCAGATGGAAGGGTGGGCGCGTATAATCGCGAAGGAGGCAGCGACACGAAGTGGAAGCGTCTCGCAGAAGAGGGGGTGGATATGACGAGATTTGTACAGATATAGTTGACGAAACCGCCTTTTTTGTGCTACAATAGGAGACCTTTCCGCGATGCTCGCGGACACGGCGTTCCTCACAAACAGGCCTAAGATTAGGTCAGAAACGGATAGATCATGAAAAGCTGGTTCGGTTTGCTCGCGCTCGCCTTCGTGGCGATGCTCCTCGGCTGCGGTGACGCGGCGGTCTCGTCTACGAGCGCCAACGTCCCCGGAAGCCGCGCTTACGACGGTGCTTCCTGCGTGGATGAGAGCGAACCGGGTCGCGTCTGCGCGAACCCGACCGACCGCTGTCCAAGTGGCGGTTTCTATCCCTCGCGCATGGCCTGTCGGTCGGGTACGTGGCGCTGCCTACGCGATCCGGTCGGATCGTGCAGCGTGTCCATGACACCGCCGGACATGCCGACGTGCACCAATGAGGGTGCGCGAGGTACGTCCTGCGATCTCGGGCTCTGCCCCGACGGTTCGCGCGTGCAAGCACACCGTGTCTGCATGAGCGGCCGCTACATCTGCCAACCTGATCTTCCCGTGTGTGCGTCCACAACGCCGCGCGACTCGGGCACAACGACCGACGCCTCCGTCGAGTACAACGGTCCATGCCAGCCAGGCGAGACCCGCCACTGCTACAGCGGACCGATGGATTCCGAAGGTATCGGGCAGTGCCGCGGTGCCACACGTTCCTGTGTGGTCAACGAACGCACCCGTACCACCCAGTGGTCGCCCGATTGCGTTGGTGAGGTGACCCCGAATCCGGTCGAGACGCCATACGACGGCATCGACAATAACTGCAACGGTTGGATCGACGACGACCAACGTCTCCACGCTGGACGCGTCTGGAACTGTGTCGCCAACAGTGGGTGTTACTGGTTCGGGAACGCGCCAGACAACGCATGGTCACCGGTCTACGGTTTCCAAGGTTGCTACACGAGTGGACGGTTCTTGCCCCTCGTAGGCGCGATCCGGCCCGGTATGCTCGTTTCGACCGGTGCCTCCAACGAGCTGCACCGCGTTTACTACATCGGGCGGGACATGCGACGACACATCTTTCCGACTTCGACGACGCTCGCTACATGGTTCCTTGAGCCAGGTGGCACGGGGAACGTGCATCTCGACGCGCAGGCTTGTCGGCGCGTGGTGCAGGTACCGCTGGAGATGCTCGCAGCGCTTCCGATTGGTGGGAACGTAACAATGCGTCCGGGCACGGTCATTACCGGAATCACAACCGACCCTGCGCGCTACGTGCTCTCCCGTGGCGGCGTGCTGCGTCGTCTCGAGCCAACAACTCTCGGTGTCTTCCTCGCTCCCGACTGGCTCATGCATCGGGAGGCGCTTCTGCCCGACGCTTTCTTCGTGAACTACAGCGTTGGCAGGTCGATCACAGACTCGAACCAATACGACGGCCGTCGAGAGTACGCGGTTACACTCGATCAGGACCTCGGCCTCGTTCCTTGAACCTTCACCCCTAACCATCCCGACGTTCGTCGGATGGTTTCCCTGCATCCCTCTTACCGCGCTTCGGCGCTGGTGAGGGGGATGCTTTATTTAGCACGAAATTTGGAGAGCGTACAACGCTCGTGCTATGATGTTGATCCGCATTCTCACAAGATAGGCTTCACGTTGATTCAACGCGAACATGGGGCTCGTTCTTGTGAAAATGCTCTTACTCTCTCGGGCGCTTCATGCGTCAGCCTCTTTTTTTGTATGGAACATCTTGAAATTGTGCACGAGCATTCGGGCGAACTCGTTGGGTCGACGCTTCCACGAGGAGAAGCAAAAGAACAAAAGGCTTGGTGTCGTTCAACGAATGTCTACGTTTTGAACAGTGCGGGCGAAGTGCTCTGTCATCAACGTTCTTTAAGCAAAGAAAGCTATCCCGGATATTGGATTACCCATCTTGGCGGGCATGTGGGCGTGGGGGAAACGTACGAAACAAACGCGCAAAAAGAACTTGAAGAAGAGGCGGGGATTTCGGTTGAGCCACACACCCTCATTGCGTGGCGTACGACGCGCGTGCCGGTGTCTCAGCTCTGGACGCGAGAGTTTGTGACGGTGGTGGATCGAGAAGCCCATCATTTTACCCCGCAAGCAGGTGAGGTGGAATGCTTTCTTTGGAAGACGCCACATGAAATCATCAAAGAAGCGCGAGAAGGGGTGAACTGGCGTGCAGGAACGCATGACTTTTGGACGGAATATCATTGTTTGCGAGCGGTTCTCGCGACAGCACAGGCGCACGGACTCATGAAGCTGCCGCGTGAGACGCATGTGTGGCACCAATTAGCCACGGGAGCATAAAACAAAAACATCCTCTTTTCGAGGATGTTTTTTCAATGGTGCAGCCAAGACGATTCGAACGTCTGACCTCTTCCTTCGCAGGGAAGCGCTCTATCCAGCTGAGCTATGGCTGCCCGCGCTTGCCTTACCTTATTGAGATGAGTTGAACGTCTGACCTTCCCGGCCATGCCGGGACGCTCTATCCAGCTGAGCTATGGCTGCTTACAAGCGCAAAAGCCGAGCAAATATATCAGAAGAGTACTCATTCCGCAAGTCGAGGTTTTCACGCAAATATTGGCGTAAATGCTCACGAAGAGGGATAGGGTCTTGATCTTGCAAATGAATACGGATACGGGGCTGCAATCCCGTTTTTTGTTGAAGATAGAGCGTTTTTGCGTACGGAGGGTCGTAGATAATCGCGAAATGTTCTAAATCGGGGTAGAGATACAGCTTTCCATCCCACACGACGCCGTGTTCACCCACTTGAACGAGTACCGTGTGAGGCGTTTGATTATGTCCGATAATGAGGGTGATATCCGCTAACAGGATAAAAAACGCGAAGAGAAAATTCTCCGTCCAAATCGCGTAGGCAAGGAGAAAGAGAGAAAGCACGCCAAGAATCATGTACCACGACGGGGGACGCTCTGTTTTCTCAAACGAAGGCGTTTCCCACACGAAACGATCTTGCAAGGTGGTGAGAGAGTGCTCGTCTTCAACGGCAAAGGGAATCATATAGGGGGAGTATAGCATGTTCGTCCCTCCTTGGGCATGATGGGGGTATGTTCTCGTGGAACGATCCGCTTGGGTATCTCAAATCCGTTACGTCTTCCATTCGACGCGCGTTTTTCGCGTTAGGCATTCAGACGCTGGGCGAGCTTCTCGAAACGCTTCCACGTCGTTACGAAGATTTCTCTACGATTAAGCTACTTTTTGCGTGTAATGAGGGAGATCAGGTGACGGTGCGTGTTCGTGTGAAGAAAGCGTCTGCGACAGGAGGATTTGGGAAGCGAACGAAGCTCTTACGCGTCCTCATCGAAGATGCGAGCGGGTCGGCAAGCGTGCTCTTTTTCAATCAGCCATGGCTTATGAAAGAGCTGGTGCCTGCTCGCGAGGTGCTCATCTCTGGCGTGATTCACGTGCATGAACAATACGGACGGCAGATCACAAAACCTTCGTGGCGAGCGCTGGGTACGGAAGCAGAAATCAAGGGCGAGATTCTGCCGATCTATTCTACAAGCCGATCTATTCCTCAAAAAACGTATCGTCGCGTGATAGCGCAGGCGCTTGAAGCACAGCCGTGGCCGGTTGAAGACCCTGTTCCGCAAGGTGTTCTTCCTGCGGGGCTTTTGCCTTGGAGTGAGCTTTTTCACGCCATTCATAGACCTTCGCAGATCGAAGAGGCAGAAAAAGGGCGTCGCCGTCTCGCGTATCACGAAGTGCTCCTCTATCGTGTGGCATTCGGTCTCACCGACCAAGAGCTGACGGTTCAAGGCGGGCACGCGATGCCGTTTCTTGAAATTTTTGCTCGTACGTTTGCGGAATCGCTCCCGTTTCCGCTTACAGGTGATCAAAAACGCGCCATTTGGACGGCGCTGCAAGATATGGAAAAACCCGTGCCCATGCGACGGCTTTTGCAAGGGGATGTAGGCTCGGGAAAGACGGCCGTGGCGGCCTTTCTTGCGGCACACACCTGTCGTCAAGGCGCGTCAACGGTGTTTCTTGCGCCAACGGACATTCTCGCTTCGCAACACGCGCATACGCTACGAAAACTCTTTCTCACGCATCAAATTCCTTTGCTTTTGCTCACGCGTACGCAGAAACGCGCGTTTCTCGGTACGCAGGAAGAGGAACTTTCAAAAGCCGAGGCAGATGCGCGCGCGAAACTGGGCGGGCTTGTGCTCGTGGGAACGCATGCGCTTTTGCAGGAAAAACGTCTTCCGCACGATGTTGGGCTTGTGGTGGTAGATGAGCAGCACCGTTTTGGCGTGGAACAACGGCAGTTTCTCGCTTCGGCGAAGCGCGCAGATGGAGCCTTTCCGCACTTGCTCTCGATGACGGCAACCCCGATTCCGCGCTCGCTCGCCCTCACGTTGTTTGGAGATTTAGCCACGTCGTCTCTTCAAGAAAAACCCTTCGGACGAAAACAGATCGCTTCGTTCGTGTGTTATGCACAACAAAAAGAGCGTGCGTATACGGCGATTCGTGAAGCGGCTGCGCGCGCGGAAGCAGCATTCGTGGTCTGTCCGCTCATTGATCCTTCTGATGCGCTTGGTGTTGCTTCGGTTGAAGAGCTTTCGCGTACGCTCGCGGCGGGTCCGCTTGCAGGGCTGCGTCTCGGCATGGTGCATGGACGTATGAAACCAGACGAAAAAGAAACAGCTATGCGCGATCTCACGGAAGGAAGGCTCGACGTGCTTATCGCGACGACGGTGATTGAGGTGGGGGTTGATGTGCCGCGCGCGACGGTGATGGTGATCGAGGGGGCGGAACGGTTTGGCATGGCACAGCTGCATCAGTTGCGAGGCCGCGTCGGGCGAAGCGATCTTCCAAGCGCCTGCTATTTTTTGACGGATGCTGAAGGTGCCGCGCTCGATCGTCTTGAGCAGGTTGCGCGCTTGCACGATGGATTTGCGCTTGCGGAAGAAGATTTTCGTCGTCGTGGAGGGGGAAATCTGTTCGGTACGCAGCAGAGCGGGTATCTGCCATTTCAAGCATTACGTTGGGAGGATACGGATCTTTTTCAAGAAGCCGCAAAAAATGCGCGCCTGCTTTTACAGAACGATCCTACGCTTGCGACCGCTCCGTGGCTGCTTGAGCGCGCTTCCGCTCTTCGCGATGCGAGTCACGGGGAGTGAGGTGTCTCTTATCTATGTGGTTGTCGACGAGGATGATGAGAAGGAAGAAGCGTGCGTGAATGCACAGGATGGTGCTCGTCTGGATGTCCAAGCAGCACGCTCGACACAATCCATGTGCCAAAAAGAAATCCTGCCGCAAGAAGAATCGTGAACGTGGGACCAAGCGGCTCAAATAAAAGTCCGGCGAGGATAGGCCCAATCATCCATCCAAGGTCTTTTGAGAGCGATAGAACTCCGGTTACGAGCGCGTCTTCTGCGTGATCTTTATCAAGACGATCAAGCCACGCCCAAAGAGAAACATTCGCCATTTCGTCTCCCGTGGTGGCTAAAAAACCGAAAAGAAGAAACAAGATACCAAACGAAAAACCGAGAAGGAGCGCCGAAACGGCAAAGAGCAACATGCCCCAGAAAATAAGCCAACGTTTATTCGAATGGTCGCTGATCCGTCCAATAAAAAATCCTGTAAATAGCACGGAAAAATCAAAAACTCCCATACTAAAACTCAGCACACCCGTCGTCGCCATGCGCGCAATCATGAGAGGGATCACGAACCACAGCACACCATAGAACGTCGTCGCGCTCAATTGTTGAAGAAACAAAATCGTGCTGACAGGATTCAATTTTTTCATCGCATGCAGTACATGAGGGAAAAAATGTCGACGTATATACCATGACTGATGGGCGATTTTGATTTCGTCACGAACCGATGCGCGATCAAGCGGCGCGTGCAGAAGCGCAACAAGACTCAAAAGAAACGGAATGGCGAGAATAATGGCGATAAACGGCGCTTGCGCGTGGGTGAGAAAGGGTAGGAGGAGCATGCCCGTAACCACCCCTGCCGATGTGACGACGTCACGCATCGCCATAAAACGCCCAGCGATGGAGGATGGCGCATGAAGAAGCACGTACGCGTCCATACCTGGGGCAAAAAACAACCATCCGATAGTCGCAAGCACTAAACTCCCGATAAGGACAGGGCTGCTTGCCCCAAACAGAAGCAGGAGCGCACCAAAGAGAAAACAGGTGGTAGAAACAAGCAGCGTTCGTACATACCCGAAGCGATCGAGAAGATACCCCGCAGGAACGTCAAGCAGCATTTGTACGCCCGCCGCCCCTCCAATCAAGAGCCCTGCAAGCCAGACAGGAAACACCCGTTCCGCAAGAATGGGCATGAGCGTGTAATGAAGGGCAGCCGGAACTTTGAAGAGAAATAAAAAGAGCCAAAAAGGGAGAAGTGTGCGTAGAGGATGAGAAAGAACGGACATGTCCGCAGTCTATCACACGCGTGCGGTTTTCTGCGTTGCTTGCAGTCCTGCGTGCGCAACCGCCTCTCGTAGCGTGGCTGCTTTCAGAACGACCATTCCTGCAACGGAGCTTTTCGCGGAAGAGGCAGGAACGATCGCGTGCGTGTAGCCGAGGCGTTTTGCCTCTTTGAGACGTAAATCCACGCGCGGAATCGGACGAATATCGCCAGAGAGGCTGACTTCTCCCATCGCGAGACAACGTGCGCGTATCGGTTGGTCCCACGCGGCGCTCGCAAGCGCGAGGCAAAGCGCGAGGTCCATCGCGGGGTCTTGCAGCTTGAGACCGCCGAGCGTGTTCACGAAGACGTCTTGATCCGCAAGCCTGCAGCTCGCGCGTCGTCCGAGAACGGCGATAAGCAGGTGAATACGGTTCGCATCAAAGCCCACGATGCGTCTTGCGGGAATGCCAAATCCTGCAGGCGCGACGAGCGTTTGAATCTCGCAGAGGAGTGAGCGATTGCCTTCAAGAGCACAGCCAACCGCAGAACCAGAAATAGGGGAGGGACGATCTTGGAGAAAACGCACGGATGGGTCGAGAAGCTCGTGAAGACCCGTCTCGGTAATGGTAAAGATCGCGCTTTCATCGGTTGTACCAAAGCGATGCTTCAGGACGCGTAAAATACGCAGTTCTTCGCCACGATCCCCTTCGAGCATGAGCACGCTATCCACGAGATGTTCGAGCAAACGAGGTCCGGCGAGGTCGCCATCTTTCGTGACTTGTCCCACGAGGAGGACCGCTGTTCCAGAACGTTTCGCCGCTTCATTCAGCAGCGATGCACTGGCGCGAATCTGCGTAGGATTGCCGGCCTCACCCGTCACGTCTGCATGACGAATCGACTGGATGGAATCAATAATCGCGAGCTTTGGTGCGTGTTTGGCGAGGGTTGCGGCGATGATGCCTGCATCCGTCGCGTCGAGGAACTGTAGGCTTGGAGGGAGGTTCGCAGAAAGACGCTCTAAGCGGCGATGGACTTGCGAGGGAGATTCCTCGCCCGTCACATAGAGAACGACCGCGCCCGTTTCTGCCACCTTGATTGCGGCTTGCGCGAGAAGCGTCGATTTACCAATCCCCGGTTCACCTCCCACGAGAGAGACGGACCCTGCAACCAACCCTCCAGAAAGTACACGGTCAAGCGCAGCGAACCCAAGAGAGAACGGCGGGGCGTTTGCATCTTTCGCGCGGCTCGTGAAGGCTTGGGGCGTTCCTGCTTGCGTTTGGATGGTTGTGCGAGCTTGTTCCATCGAAGGAGCGACTTCCTCAAGAGGTTTTAACGTGCCCCAGCTGCTGCACGTCTCGCATCGTCCTTGCCACTTCGAAAATTGACCATCGCAATGCGTGCAGACAAATTTCACGAGAGGAGGTTTTTTTGCACTCATGTGTTCGTTTTACGGCGCGGACGCCTCGTTGTACAGCGCACAAAACGCGATGTTCGTCATGAGGCCAACGCTTTTTTTATGATCGAGACGCGTTTCAAACGAGATCAGCGACGTACCGTTCGGTCGCAGAAAATCCGCCCGTGGACCAAAGCAGTGTACGGGCGTCTCAAGAGAGGACACGCAAGGGGAGCACGGGAAAGGAAACAACTTCCATTCTTGACGTACAAGCTCTGCTCTCGATTGAGACCCAGGGACGTTCACGAGGTCATCGCCGCCCATACCGATCAAATCAGGATTAAGGAGAAGAGATGTTCCGATAGTTGAAATGCTTGAGGTGGGGGTGAGCACATCTACAAGACAGCCGTCATACACGACCACTCCTCGTAGAGGTATCGTGAGCTTGTTTGCGACTGCTGTGAGCGTTCCGTTGCACGTGGCGTCTCCATGTCCGCCTACGACGGTGTCAATCACCGTGACTTCTGGAATGACGGTACGAAGCGCGCGAAGAGCCGTTGCGGAAAACGTCTGCACGTCAAATGCGTCGTATGATTTTCCGTTGTGGTGAGGAATCATGATGACGATGTTTTTTGTGGTAGCAACGCGTGCAAGAGCTTTTTTCAAGAAGGGGAGAGAAAGATCTTCTGCGGGAAGATCGCTTGTATTCGCGTCATGAAGAAAGATAAACGCATGTACGGATGCATCCGGCGTAGAACGTAAACGTGCCGGAAGAAGAAGACGTGAGCCGTTTGGAGGCCAGATCTCTGGAGCGCTGTTAAGAGGCTGATAGGTGAAGGGGAGAGAAAGCACTGGTCCATCTTGTTCCGCTTGAAACGCCTCTTCTGGCTCATAGCGGAAGAGAGGCACATCTATTGTGGATGTGGGAGCGACGAGAGAGGGTATGTTTATCGAAGGTGTACGCGCTTTACTCCAAAATAGAAGCCCCACGCTTCCCATGAAGATGAAGCCTATCCCGATCAAGCAAGCGTAAAAAAGTTTCATGCGAAATATTTTTGGTTATCGAGGAAGACACGCTTCGAGAGCGGCAAGCGTTGGAGGCGCGGGAGCAGTAGTTTGTGAGACATTCGCAAGCTGTATTCGAATAACGGCTGCACGTCGTCGAGCTCCTTCGATTCCATCCCGACAACCTTGCACCACGTATTGTTCAAGAAAACAGTCAATTTTCGCGGTCTCATCGTTGCCTTGAAACGCTGGGCAGGCTGCAAACACCCCACGAAATCCACCGCCACACCTTCCTGGATTATTCATGACGGCGCCATACATCGCTTGTCCATACGCAGAATGAAAACCGCGTCCTTCCGCAAGCCTTCTTCTTTGAAGGTGTTTTTCATACGAGTCTTCTAATTGAGCGAGTGTAAACGCAGGCTCACGGGTAGCGGCGCGTAGCATCGCCATATAGCCTGTGTTGCAGAGAAACCCTCTGTCCGTTCTGCTTGAAGCGCAGAGAGCTGCGTTTGTCACTGGAAGACCGCCACCAGCGGCGATTACGCGACTATAAGCCGTTGGATCTCTTCGTTGCATACGTTGTAAAAGTTGTGTGAAATCATTTTCATTATAATGTAAAATGCCAAACGTTCCTCCATCAAGCATTTCAATCCAACCGAATGTTTTTCCTCGACAGCGGCCCGTTGTGGCAGCAATAAACTGTCCATAGGTTCCACCACAAGGACCTGTGAGCGCCTCACAGGCTCTATCAGGCATAGCATGCGTGATAACTCCGCATCCACCGCATCCAGAACACCATACAACTGTTGTGCCGGCGCGTGGAGTTCGTACAAGATTTTCTCGACACAGAGAAGCAGGTCCTCCGCCCGATGCTCCAGATGGGGCGCCAGCATTTGCAGGATCAAGATCACGAGCCACGCTATCGGATGCCGCGTCTTCACTCATGGGCAAAGAACGGATCGTGGAAATGACAAGCGGCCTCAAACTCACCAAATTCGGATTCACCTGCCACAAAATAAAATAGGCTCCATACAGAACCAGAAGACCCATGAGCGCATCTTTAATAATCTCTTTTCCGTTTGCCGTTTCATATCCTGTTGCACTGAGGAGATATTTAAATCCTCCATACACCACCATGATAATCGCGATGATGGTGGAAATGCCTAACGCATAGGTATAGATTCCCCCAATATACTGCGCAAGAAACGGGATGCTTATCGTTCCGCCATCCACCGCAGGAGCGGTAAACGTGACGCCAGGAATAGGAACCGAAAGCTGGGGGATGATGGGAGTGATGGGAGGCGCGGCGGGAGGGGCAGGAGGAGCGGGAGCTGGAGGAGCGTTTGCTCCAGGAGGAGCTGCCGCCGCTTCACGATCAGCTTGTTGTTGAATTTGTTCTGCACGATGTTCACTTGCTTGAAGGGAAGAGAGAGGAAGGAAGCTCACGCCAAGGAGGAGCAAAAAAAGCGCATATCGCATACTATGGTCTCGTTGATGCATCTCGATACATCGCGCAAAAGGCGATGTTTGTCATCTCTTGAATGCTTTCGCGATGCCCGCGGCGTGTTTGAAATGAGATAAGTTCGCCACCGCCTTGTCGCGTAAATCGAGCGTTCGGTGCAGAGCACTTCGCGTCTGATCCAACGGCAGCCACGCACGCAGGACAGGGTTGTTCGTGTAAACGCCACGCACGATTCACAATCATGGCGCGAGTCTCCGTGCCCTCAACGGTTGCGGGGTCCTGCGTTCCCATGCCGCCATTTGTATCTGGATTGAGATAGAAAGCGACTCCAGAAGGAGGGGAGAATGTGTTCGGCGTGATGGTATCGCCCAAACATCCGTCATAGGCGACCACGCCAAGAAGCTTTGGAAGGGTCAGGCTTTGTGTGAAGGCGTGCGCTCCTTCACACGTGGCGTCTCCATGTCCACCAACGGCGATGTCGATCACGGAGGCGTTTGGAAGAGCTGTTTTCAGAATCGCGAGCGCTTGTTCATAAAACGATGCGAGTTGAAAATCCGGATAGGCATCTCCTATTTTTGCAGGGAACGGCATAAATACGACAATGTCTTTTGCGGAGGCGACTTGTTCTAGGGATTGTTTCAAGATCGGAAGATCTGCCCGTTCAGGTGATTGGCTTGGAGTGATTCCATTCGGAAGATAGATAAAAACGTGCACGCGCGGACTCGATACGGACAGCAATCGTTCAGGAAAGAGGATGCGTGCAGAATCTGCCGGCCAATCCGCCGCATCACCCTCTGAAGGAAGAAACGTAAAGGGAAGGGAACGTACCTCGCCAACGGAGGAAGGAGAGGTTTGTCGCGTTGTGGAATCTTTTTCCATCTCATATTGGTCTGATAGGCGTGTTTCTTCACCTATTATACGTATTTTTGTTGGCGCAAACCACCAAAAAAGAACACTTCCTGCAACAACTATAAACAGGAGAACAGAGCCTAAACGAAGAAAACGTGGCATAGGAACTTATTGGCCGCGCTTAATTTCATAGATAATCGCCCCACTGCCGGCACCACAGTTTCGTAAACATCCAGTTGGACCAATCCATGCGTTTTTCCCCGATTGGCCGTTCAGCACGCGCCCGGAGTTTCCTTGCCAACTCAGCAAAATCATGGAATGTCCGGCACCGCAACTCTTGTTTCCATTGTAGACTTTAAACCAATCACCTGGTAGAAGAACGGTTCCCGGATCTCGTTGGTTCGGCAAGGAGGTCATGGCAGCTCGTACTATTCGAACCGCTTCGGCGGTATCATTTACGCATTGAGTAGTGATAGCTTCACCACAACTATCGCACTGTGTTGCGCCACTTGCTCGTGCGCTTGCTTTACAATCTCCGCATCGGGTTCTGTTGCCGAGCCGAACAAGGTCTCTATTCGCAAACACGGAAACCATACGCTGACTACCGGCGATACTTAAGATCTTACTCGCTGTCCTTCCGCAATCCCCAAAATGGACACCACATTTTGCTGCGGCTTCGCTCACTTGAAGGATACGTTGTTGAAGAGTTGCACCATTCGCGAGGGGGCGCATCGCGGTAGCGAATGCTATCGCGCGTGGATCGTCACGCATCGCGTGATCAGTACAGACCGGTTGGTTTGGGTGTCCGCACGGCCACGGCCAATCACGGTGGCCGACGGGAAGGTTTGGTACGGGGCATTCGGCATAAGTCACGTTCACACCTTCGTTTCCTGTAAGGGATGTGTCCGCCGTTGTTCCCATCTGCCCCTGCTCTATAAGGTCCATTTCATCAATGGAGTTGATACGAATTGGTCTTAAGCTCACGAGATTCGGATTTATTTGCCACAAGATAAAATATGCTCCATAGAGCACCAGAAGACCCATGACTGCGTCCTTAATAATCTCTTTTCCTGTCACGGTTGTTTTTGATGACCCTATTCCCATCTGTTCTTTGACCGGTTCGATAAGATACAAAAACCCTCCATACACCACCATGATAATCGCGATGATGGTGGAAATGCCTAACGCATAGGTATAGATTCCTCCAATATATTGCGCAAGAAACGGTACGCTAATACTCGTACCCTCCACCGCAGGAGCGGTAAACGTGACACCAGGAATAGGGACGGAAAGTTGGGGGATGATGCGAGTGATGGGAGGGGCTGCAGGAGCAGGCGGGGCGGCTGCCCTGCGAGCCGCTTCCTGCGCTGCTTGTCGAGCCCGTGTTTCGGAACTGAGTTCTAGAGGAACGGGAGAAGCTCTTTGTTCAGCCTCTTCTCGTTCTTGTCGCGCACGTGCATTATCTTCCACCACCTCATTATTCAGTGCGCGCTCACCATGATTTCGAGCAAACGCTGTTTGAAACGGAAAGAGACTTATGGCAAAGAGCGCAAGCAGAAAAAAGCGTTTCATATCTATTGCAGCATTCCCTCTAACTGTGCGCGACTAAGTGCGCCAATAAACGGCTGTCCTCGCACGAAGAACGTAGGAGCTGCGTTGATGTTAAAAAGCAATGCTTGTGCTTGATCTTGGCGTATCAACTCCATCACAGAAGGGTCGTTCATACAGGCCTGAAAACGCTTCGTGTCGAGACTTTGCGCTCCAGCGAGGGCGAGAACCGACGCATCCGTATACGACGGTGTGGCAAAGAGCGCTGGATGGAGCGCGGCAAATTTTCCTTGGCGGTGTGCGCATCGGGCGGCGATAAAGGGGAGAAGTCCCTCGCGGCTTTGGTCTTGTGTAGGAGCTTCACGCCAAATAAGACGCACGTTCTTTCTTGTGTCAGACAGAAGGGAGAAGAGATCGGGAGCCATCAAACGACAGTGCGAACAGCGATAATCGGCATACTCAACCATTTCAATCGCGTCAGGACGATCAGACCCCAGCCGTGGATCGCTTGAACGAACAGGAGGAAGGCTTGGAGGAGCTTGATTTTCCGCAAAAAACGGCCGTTCTCCTGCGGTGAATGTATTGAGACGTTTGTAGATCGTTCCCCAAAGAAAAAGCCCAGAAATCAACAAAAATCCTCCAAAAGCCACCCAAAGCGAACGCGTGGAAGGGTCGGTCGTCATAGATCAGGGCGTGAGGATATGACGAACGATATGCCCATTCGCCCCGTCTACGAACGTAGCGGTTTTCCCATCTGTTCCAACTTGGAGGTTCGTAATATCGCTCACGCCCGTCACATGTCCTAAATTCGTTTTGCGTCCAGACGCAACGTCAATGCGAAAAATTTGATCACGTCCTCGCGTCGCGGCTTGCGGTTGAAGCGCAGCTCCGGGTTCGAGATAGTCAGGAACAGCGCAGTACATCGTGGAATCGTTCGCCCAGCTACATTTTTCTGCCCACGTATTAAGCTCAACACGTCTTCGATTCGTATTGATCGTGTCCGCATTACCTGACGTGAGCCATAGTTCCGGCAAGTAGCCGTTCGTTGCGGTGTACACGCTATACGCAAGCGATGACCCTGCAGGCGACCAACTTGGTTGAAATCCACGCCCTTCCGTGATGAGTCCAGGAAGGTTTTCCTGATTCTTTCCCACGAGGATGACCTGCTCACGATCAGCGCCCAAGGGGTCGCCCGTAAACGAGTAGGCGATGACTTGTTGATTTGGCGACCAGATGGCATGAACTTTATTCGCGTTATCCCCCAGTTCTTGCACGGCTTCCGCATCGCTTCCATCTGGATTTGATACGAGGAGAAAACGATTCGTTTCGTTATTGCCTACGCTTTTCGCCACGATCTTCCCGTCGTCTTGTGAGAACGAGAAATCCTCCCAATGTTTCGGAAGGGTAATTTGACGGTTCTCTTTGAAAGAAAACAGCACATTTGAACCGTCAGGAAATTCAAGAATCGCGCGATCATCCGCGTTTCCCCAGCTCACGTTATCTACGCCATAGAACGCACGATCGGACAGGGCGACCAGATCACCATTCTCGTTGACGCGATAGAATTTTCCATCGCTTGGGTTATAGAATCGATAGCTGTTATTTTGAGATTGTGGAGAGGGAGAAAAGAACGCAGTAGGCGTTGGAACGAGAACGCTTGTTTGTCCGCCCACGACAGGGGTTATGTCTTCAGGAAGCGCAAGCTGTTCTTGTCCGCCCAGAAAGGGGAGAACACCATTTCCTTCTTCTGATGGAATGCTGTTTGGATCAGCCTCACCAGAACGCCCAAGACGCCCTTCCTCGCGCACGCGCGCAAGATCCTCGGGTGTCAACGGAGGGCCTGTCGAGCGAAAAAAGAGCCAATAGACGGCAAAGGCTGAACCAGCGAATACCGCAAACGCGAGAACGATGAGGGTGACGCGTTTCGCACGATCAGAGAGAAGGAGCATAGAAGAAGAATGATCAGCTAGGAACGAATACCCGCAGTATAGAGTATGCGGCGCCCATAGCCAACAGATACGGGGCTGCCGCGATCAGGATAAGAAGGAGTATGCCGATAAGCAGGAGAAGGATGAGAAAAATAACGAGAATATCCCAAATAATCGTGCCAAACATCCCAAGATCTCCGAGAGGTTCGCGGATAAACGACCCTTCTTTTGGAGCAAATAGACGAACATTTAACCACACGGTCACGAGCAAAATCATCACGCAGGTGAGGTCAAGTGGAGATGAGCCGGTGATCACTTTACGAAATATTTTCCCCGCTTGATTAGATACTTTTTTCTTTACTTCGTTCTTGAGCTGTTGTCCGGAGCCGTTGTTTTTTCCACGATTAGGTGAGCCTTCCTCTCCGTTTTCTTGAGGGGCATCTTCTTGTTCCTCTTCCTGTTGCTGCTCTTCCATGCTCGCTTGCTGCATCGCCTCTTGTTGACGCATCATCATCTCTTGTGCGCGCGCTTCGTCTGTATCTGCCCACGATCGCTCCTCGATGCTCATTGCTTGGGAAGTTTGGGGAGTTCCTTCGCTAAACATCATTTCGTATCCACCGGCACTGCCCGTTCCAAGTCCAAGGAGGCGGCTTTGCCTCGACAGCATCTCGCGTTGAGTTTGTGCAAACGCTTCGTTTGGAGTACGGGGCTTTTGAGAGAGGGCGAGAAGCGGCGGCTCTTCTGTTCCATCGGTAGACGTTGTTTCTCTTCCAGACGTTCCTTCTTCTGTACGATGCGTTTCACCGCTTGAAGAGCCACCGCCAAGAGCCTGCATGCGTCCGTGCGCTTGAGCCGAATGAAGCCGCGCCGCGGTTTGTTTCTCGTAGTCTTCACGCGACTGTTCTTCGTTATGAGACACCTCGCCTTGCACCCCTCCTCCTGAGGAGAAATGGGGCGGGGTCGGTTCAGATCCTGAAAATGAGGGAGTCTGCTCGCCTACCCGTGCCACGGTTGGTATGAGCATCCCCATCATGACGGTGATCGCGCCTGCTCCTCCTTGCGTGTGATTCGTGAGAGCGCTTCCTAACGCCGCGGCGTTGTTGAGCTGCGATGTTTGCGCTTGTACACGTGCTTGAAGATGCTGTCGATCGGCTCCAAAGCGTTGTTGCTCATGAATCAGTTCACCGTGTTCCGCATCGTTGGTTCGTCCTTGTGAGGAAGAGGTCGTGGATGCTTGAAGTGTTTTTGCTCGCGCATGCGAAGCTTTTTCTCCTTGAGAGAGCGTCGCGTGTGCCTGCCGTGCGCCTTCAAGCAGGACGCCAAGTGCTCCTGCAACGCGCGCTTGTTGTTCTGCGGAGCGTTCTGTTTGAAGCGTGGAAAGACCAAGAAGCGCCGCGGCAGCCGCAAGAGCTGCCCCGCTTTTTTGGGTGTCGGCAAGCGTTTGCGTGCTTAGAGCGAGCACCGCCGCGCTGATGCGTTCATCGGTGGCGAAGGGGAGTCCTGCACGCACGTCTACCACGACTTTCAGCTGAACGCTGTCGAGTTCCGCAGGAGAGAGGGCGGGCGTTGGGTCAATCTCCACGGTTGTTTGCGTTTGTAACGTCTGCAAACGTTCGTACGTTTCCACGTGCGTTGTTTTGAGCACCTCCCATGCGCGCGCCCGCATCCGTGTTTGATAGAGCTTGCCGATCGCGGCATTTTCTTTTCGAATGGTGTAGGTGGCTTTGAGCTCTTGACGGGCTTCGGTGATGGTCTGCGTTTCCGTTTCGGTCACGGTGGTTTTTGCTTCGGTTGTGGTGGTTGTCTCTGCTTGTGCAAACGACTGTATCTCAAGAGGTTTTCTCACCTTCTGCTCTTGTGCTTCAGGCACGATCGTTTCTTTGATCGCGGCTGCCACGGCTTGTGCTTGAATTTTTTCAAGTATGTGTGTGTTTTTTGGAATTTCTTCTTGTACATTCTCTTCTTTGGTTTGCTCTGTGGAAGCGTCTTGAACAGCCTTTTCCACCGCAGAAAGCACACGTGCTCGCGGAACACGTTTCGGAGCAGGTATTGGAGCAGGGGGTTCGTCAAGGGGAGGAGGAGGCGTCTCACCCACAACCTCGAGAGGCTTGCCCCGTTTTTGTCGAGCCTCCTCGCGCGCTTCGGTGATGGTTGCTTCGATGGCTTTATCGACCGTTTGTTCGAGTTTTATGGGAGAAGGTTTCTGAGTATTTGTATCAGATTTTGGTGCTTCTGTTTGAAGAAGTTCTTTTTGACGTTCTTCATCCGTACGATCAACCATACCTTTATGCCATGCGCGGTATTTCGCTTGAGATATTGGCTCATGCACATTTAAAATAAGCTCACCCTCTTCTGCTTGATAACGCTTACGCATCATGCGAACATGAGCGAGATCTTCTTTGTTGTTAGGGGTATTTTTTTGCAAAGCCTCTTCCTGTTCGTTTAAATCCTGTCTCTTCTTTTTATACTCTTCTGAAATACGAAAAATTTCACCTGAAGTTCTATCTGCCTCTACTCGTTCCATTCGTTGGATTTCCTCACTTCTACGTTGTTCTATCACTAGATCTTGTTTTCTCAGCGCTTCCTCACGTGCAGCGGCTACTTCGCTGACTGTTTGTTCGAGCTTTACGGAAGAAGGTTTCTGAGTGTTTGTATCAGATTTTGGTGCTTCCGTTTGAAGAAGTTCTTCTCGACGTTCTTCATCCGTGCGTACCTTCATTGCGTCGTACCATGCGCCATATTCCGCTTTAGGAATTGGTTCATGCACGTTTAAAATAAGCTGCCCCTCCTCTTCTTGATAGCGCTTTCGCATCATGCGAATATGAGCGAGCTGTTCTCTGTTATGAGGAGCATCTTTTTGCAGAGCCTCTTCCTGTTCGTTTAAATCTTTTCTCTTGTTTCTATACTCTTCTGAAATACGAAAAATCTCACCGGAAGTTCTGTCTGCTTCAAGCCGTTCCATTCGGCGAGCTTCATTACCTTCACCTTGTTTTTTTTGCTTAAAAAGCGCCTTGTTGTCATCTAAAGACCCATCGACATCACTCGTCATGGGCTTGGGGAGTGGTTGAACAGGTGTTAGCGAAGGAACATTTCCATCAGGCATGTTCCCATCCTATCAAATTATTGCATGACAGGCACGTTTTTCTTGAGGAGAAGCTTTCCCGTCGTTTTCTTGTTCGGCGTAAGAAGTGTCGCAACAAGAATGGACTCAAGCTCTTTCTCGATGATGCGTCGTACGGCGCGTGCACCTTCAAGAGAGTTCTTCTCGATGCGTTCCACCAGCCATTCCACGAGCGCTGCATCTATCGAGTAGGTTTTCTGTTCGTGTTCTTTGATACGCTCGAAGAGCGCTTGTACGTCGCGCTCGACAATTTTCGTGAGCGTTGCTTTGGTGAGCGGTTGAAATACCACGATCCGATCAAGACGGTTCAAGAGCTCTGGCCGCATCCGCTCACGAAGGTGTTCGAGGACGCGCGTCTCATCAAGAGTTGTCTCTTTTGAACGCGTTTTTCCAAAACCAAGCGTCTGCTGCTTCACGAGCTCTGAACCGGCGTTTGAGGTCAAAATCACGTACGTATGTCGAAACGAAAGCGCTTTTGCGCTCGCATCTTGGAGCGTACCATCTTCGAGAATTTGGAGGAGTAAATGCTGTACATCAGGATGTGCTTTCTCGAATTCATCGAACAGCACGACGCTGTGCGGGTGTTTGCGAATGGCATCAGCGAGGCGATTTTGCTCACGATAGCCGACGTAGCCAGCAGGGGAGCCGAGGAGCTTCGCGACGGAATGCCCTTCCGAAAATTCGGACATATCAAAACGAATAAGCGCATCTTCTTTTCCAAAAAGTTCAAGCGCAAGCGCACGAGCGAGAGCGGTTTTTCCTGTTCCAGAGGGACCGACAAACATCCACGAGGCGCGTGGGCGGTTTGGTGGGGCGAGGCCAAGGCGCGAACGCTTGATGAGATGGGCGACCGCCTCAATCGCCTGCGGCTGACCAAACACGTGCGTAGAAAGACGCGTTTCCAGCTCACGAAGAAGCGTTGCCTCACTTGAAGCGATCGTCGCAAGAGGAATGCGCGAAAGACGTGCGACTACCTCTAAAATCGCGTCATGATCAACCACAAGCTTCGCATCTTCTCGCGCTTGTTGAAGAGCTTCGTAGGCATCTTTGCGATCTTTCTGAATCTTCTCTTCATTTTTTGCGACTTTCGCCGCTTCTTTCAGGTCGTTTGTCTGCATAGCGAGCTCTTTTTGCTGACGAGCTGTGTCGAGCATTTCGTCCAGAGCACGCAAGGACGTCGTGGCGTGTTTTGAGTGAAGACGCGCGGCGACGTGTGCGGCCGCTTCATCCATAATGTCGATCGCTTTATCAGGAAAATACCGATCCGTGAGATAGCGCGTCGCGAGCTCCACGATCCGTTCAAGCGTGCCACTTGCGTAGGTGACATGATGA
Source organism: uncultured Gammaproteobacteria bacterium (assembly GCA_964428975.1). Taxonomy (GTDB): domain Bacteria; phylum Patescibacteriota; class Patescibacteriia; order 2-12-FULL-60-25; family 2-12-FULL-60-25; genus JAGOUA01. The sequence goes on from CAYSAI010000004.1 coordinate 89,093, forward strand.
TGCTTCTCGTAACGCGATTGCAGACCCTTCAGCATGAGGAGTGTCGTGCTTGGCGAAGGCTCGAGTACGTCAATCGGTTGAAAACGTCGATCGAGCGCGGCATCCGGTTCAAGATGTTTTTTGTATTCTGCGGAAGTCGTCGCGCCAATACAACGAATCTCGCCGCGAGCAAGAGCAGGTTTGAGGATGTTCGCCGCATCAAGCGAACCGCTCGTCGAACCTGCGCCTACAATCGTGTGAATTTCATCAATAAACAAGATGATGTTCGGGTCTTGTTTCACCTCTTCGACGAGCTGTTTCAGACGTGCCTCAAACTCTCCTCGATACATAGTTCCTGCCACCATAAGCGCGAGATCAATCGCATATAGGCGTTTTCCTTGGAGCGTATCAGGTACATCGCCATTCGCGAGACGTGTCGCAAGCCCTTCGGCAATGGCTGTTTTTCCTACACCGGGTTCACCTAATAGAACAGGATTATTCTTTGTGCGACGACAGAGAATTTCAATCGTGCGCGCGAGCTCCTCTTCACGACCGATGACGGGGTCAAGCGTAGCAACGGTTTCTTTGCTCGTGAGATGGCGCGCGAACACGTCGAGCGCTTTTCGAGAAACGCGTCCTTGTGGCGGCATTTTTCGCGCGTCGCCCGTTGGTTCATGTTCATCCTGAAGCGGATCGCGCGTGGGAGAAGCTGGTTCGTGTTCGGTAAAACGTGCGCTTGAAACGAGCAGCTGTTTCAGATGCTCGCGAAGATCATCAAAATTCAAGTTTTGCGAGGCAAAAAACGCTTTGAGCACCGTGTCGGGCTTGGCGAGCATCGCATACAGAAGATGTTCCGTGCCGATGTAGCGATGTTCGAACTCACGTGCGGCGAGCACCGCTTGTTCAAGAAGCAGGCGACTTCCTTGCGAAAGATCAGGCGCAACCACCCCGCCACGCGCTTGGCGATCAGGCATGCCCAGCAAGAGTCCTTCCGCACTTTCGCGGTTCACCCCCGCTTTCGTGAGAAGCTCGGCAGCAATCGAGACATGCTCTTGAAGGAGTCCAACCAAAAGATCGCTTGGTTCGACGTGCGTTCGTCCGTTGCCAAGCGCAAAACCAAGCGCTTTTTGAAGCGCCTCTTTTAGATGGATGGTGAATCGAGAGAGAAGATCGTGATCGAGCATAGGTTAGCGAATCTGGTTTCGAAGAGCCGCGACGCGTTCAGCAACGGGTGGATGTGTGGAAAAAAGCTTATGGATAAACCCAGAAACGCCGCTCTCTCCAAACGGGGAGGCGATCCAGAGATGGGCCGTCGCGTCGGGCGCGCGTTCAAGGGGAGTGGCCGTGCGGGAAATCTTTTCAAGAGCAGAGGCGAGTCCTTCAGGATACCGTGTGAGAAGCGCGCCACTCGCATCGGCGAGAAACTCGCGTTTCCGACTGATCGCAAAGCGAATGAGTTGTCCAACGATCGGGGCGAGAAGCAGGAGAATAATGCCTACGATCATGAGGATGGCTCCCGCGTTTCCTCCTCCATGTGAATTCCCGCGACGACGTCCTCCAAAGCGGAAAAAGAGATCTGCGAGAAGAGACAGCGACCCAACGAGCACGGCAACGAGCACCATCCAGCGTGTATCATAGTTTTGGATGTGCGACAGCTCATGAGCGAGCACGCCTTCAAGTTCGATCTTTTCGAGTCGCTCGATAAGACCCGTCGTTACGGCCACGGAAGCGTGCTCTGGATCGCGTCCGGTCGCGAATGCGTTGGGGGAGGGATCATCAATGAGATAGAGCTTAGGCATCGGCAATCCCGCCGTAAGGCTCAAGTTTTCGAGGGTGTTCCACAGCTCAGGGGCCTGCTGTTTCGATTCAACGAGGTTCGCTCCTGCGGCAGAAAGCGCGATCTTGTCGCCACCGAACCACGTGAGAAGCGTTCCGAAGACGGAAAAGCCAAGCGCGAGGAGAAGGCCCGACCATCCATCGCCCGTGAGTGTGCCGTAGAGGTAGCCGGTGGCGCTCACGAGCCCAATCACAAGGGCGAGCAAGAGCCCGCTTTTATATTTATTGGAATCAATCGCTTGGTACATGGTTAGAATTTCACTTCGACGTTTTTGCGTTCTTCGACGTTGTCCAGCTCAAAAAACTCACGTTTGATGAAGCCGAGCATATTCGCGATGAGGTTCGTAGGAAATACTTGAAGTTTTGTGTTGAAATCCCGCACGTTGCCATTGTAGAAACGACGTGAGGCAAGCACTTTATTCTCGGTATCCGTGAGCTCTTCTTGAAGAGAGAGAAAATTTTGGTTCGCTTTCAAATCAGGGTAGTTCTCCGTAAGGGCGAACAAACTTTTCAAGGTACCGGCAAGCATGTTTTCCGCTTCCGCTTTTGCGTGAGGAGCCGTGGCGCTCATCGCGGCACTCCGGGCAGCGATCACCTTCTCGAACGTTTGTGATTCATGTGCGGCGTAGCCTTTCACGGTGTTCACGAGGTTGGGGATGAGGTCGTAGCGGCGCTTCAGCTGGACATCAATATCTGACCACGCCTCGTCTGTGCGATTGCGAGAGGTGATAAGGCCGTTGTAGGTGACAATGAGCCATAGGGCGACGACTCCAAGAACGATGAGCAAGATAATAGTGAGAGACATAGGACAAAGAAGAAGGATTTACCCGTTCAGTATAGGAACAGAAAGGCGAAACGTCAATAAAACGCACAAAACAAACGACCCCGTCAGGCGCGCACATCCAAGGCATGGATTGCGTCGCGAGACGGGGTCACCCCTCCGCTCGCGAGCGGAGGGGCAAGGTCATAAGGACTCCTTGCGCACGAACAGAACGCGAAACTTGGCACCCCAGCTGCCATCGAACCAGTCGTTGCCG
>CAYSAI010000005.1:0-74163 GCA_964428975.1 uncultured Gammaproteobacteria bacterium
CTTCACTCCGAGGGCACCACGACCGGAGGCACGAACGCGGAGGCAGACCCGCAGCAGCCGCTCGGGTCGTCGATGCCGTACGTGTAGAACTTGAGGCTCTCGTCGTCGAAGCTGAAGTACGGGGCGTCCGAGAACACGCCACCGGTGCCGGGAGCGTACTCGTCGCCCGCGCAGTCGACCCACAGGTCGTCGTACTGCTCGAGGCGGTTCGGATTGGTCAGGAGCATGATCCCGATCTCGAACGCGCCCAGGCCGAACTCGCTGCCGCCCATGACCGCGCGTGCGCGGCGAACGGACCGGCCGCGATGGCGGATACCGAACTGCGCCTGCACGACGAGGAGCTTCGAGCCCTTCTGCTCCTCACGGAGCTTCTGGATCATTGAGACCTTGCGCGTGGACTCGCGGAGCTGGCTCGGACCGAGCTGCCCGTCGCGGTAGTTGTAGAACCGGCCCTTGCGCTGCTCGGAGAGCTTCGCGAAGACGAGCGCCACCGCCTCGCCGTAGGTCGGCGCGATGTCGCGCCAGTCGAAGAGGGGGAAGTTGCCCTCCGCCCCGCTTGCGAGCTGGGTCGTGAGCGCGGACTCGTGGTAGGCGATCTCGATGCCGAACGCGCTGCGCAGGATGTCGCACTGCGCCTGAAACGGCGTGGGGGTGCTGTAGCCCGACAGGTAGCCGTACTCGCTCTCGACCTCCTCGTCCGCGAACTCGTCGGTGAGGGCGAGACCGCCGAGCAGCTTGAGGATGCCCGCCTTGATCTCGTCGCCCTGCTCGATGAGGCGCTGGGCGGCGTCCTTGTCGATGCCGAGCTCCTTGAGGGCGCTCTCGGCCGCGTCGCTGACGAACCGGACCAACTGCTTGGACTGACCGGACGTGATCGGGTTGCCCGTCATCGTCGTATCCTCCTTCTCCCACGATTCTGTGGGACGCCGTACGGGCAACTATGTTAGTGGACCATCCACTCCCACAGCTCCCGTGTTGCAAACGGCGTTTTTAGAGCCAAGTATTTGGCTGGATTGACGCTGTTTCCAATTAACCTGAAATCGCCTAATAACATAACAGAATAGCATATTTTAGTATAAAAGTCAATCTTTAGGGGTTCTTACCCGCATCACTCCCCCGCCTCTCGTACATCCACCATCCTTCCTTCAAGCGTGCGTTTTCCCTGCCATTCGTTCACAGCGAGGTGGAAGACGAGGTCTACGCGTGAACCAATCGTTGGAACGAACGCGGTTTCTGGATATTTAAACGCCATACATTTGAATGATGCCCCTTCTTTATTACGTACCTGCACGCGCAGGTGCTTCCCCTCACCAAGACGATCCACCTTCGTAACGAGTACGTTTCGCACAAGAAACGTTGGACGAGGGTTTTCTTGACCAAAAGGCTCGCATCGTTCGAGATCTTCCCACAACCCCCACGTGAGTTCCGCAAGCGAAATATCCACATCTATCAGCAGTTCTGGTTCAAGCTGCACACCTTGAAAAGCTTCCTCTGCATACGCGAGAAGTTTTTGCCGAAGCTCCGGAAGGCGTGTTTCATCGATGAGAGCAAAGCCGCACGCTTGCAAATGGCCGCCAATACGCGTGAGAATTCCTTCACCCGCCACGCGCATCGCTTTCGTGATATCGAAACAGGCAGGCGAACGTCCGGAACCGATCCAGTTCTCCCCATGCTTGCCGATGGCGATCACCGGACGTCCGCACGCCTCCATCAACCTTCCCGCAACGAGACCCGCAAGCGCAGGCGACCACGTCTCATGCCACACGATTTGCAGCGGCCACGCTCGCATCGCCTGTTCCTCAACGAGCTTCTCTGCTTCGACCATCATATCGCGCGTTTTCTCTTGTCGTGCGCGATTGCACCTCTCAAGCTCTTTCGCGAGCGATTGCGCTTCTTCGACCGATTCTACAAGCATGAGCCGAAGAGCGAGACTCGCGTGATCCATCCGTCCTGCCGCGTTGATGCGCGGACCAATCATAAACCCCACCGTTTCTGCCGTGATGCTTACCTGTTCGATCTTCGCTACTTCAAACAACGCGAGGAGTCCTGGGCGACGCGTTTTTCGTAACACGAGCAAGCCGTATCGTTCCAGCACGCGATTTTCTCCCACGAGCCCCACCATATCCGTAACGGTCGCGATCGCGACCAAATCAAGCAGCCACTTCTCCCATCCAACGGGCACATCGATCCCTCGTTCACGTGCTTGCATGAGAAAAGCCGTCGCGAATTTGAACGCCACACCCACAGCTGCAAGCTTTTTGAAAGGATACGTTTCTTCAGGAAGTCCTGGATGGATCAGCCAGCCATCAGGCAGCACCTCGCCAAACGTATGATGGTCAAGAACGATCACGTCCATCCCCTTCTCACGAGCGAGCGCAATTTCTGGAACGCACGCAATACCGCAATCGACCGTGATGATCACCTTCGTGCCACGTTCATGAAGAAGCTCAACGGTTTTTCGATGCAATCCGTACCCTTCGGCATCACGATGCGGAATATAAAAATCGATACAGCTCGCCTCAGTCGTACGCCCCGTGAGGCGTTTTTCGATCTCACGAAGCGTGGTGATCATCACGGTTGAGCCTGTCACCCCATCCGCATCGTAATCCCCATGCACGGTGATGCGTTCGCCCTGTTTAAGTGCGAGAAACAAACGTTCCGTCGCAGGAAGAAGATGTCTAAATTGCAGAGGATCATGCAGACCCGTCTCCCACGAAGGATTGAGAAAGTTCTCCGCTTCTTCGAGCGTACGCATGCCTCGATTCCACAAAAGTTGCCGCGTACAAGAAGAACGCGTTTCAAGTGTTTGCAGCGCCTCCGCAGGACAAGGAGAGGAATACTTCCAGAGATAGCGCATAGATGCACGTCGTTTTGTGATACAACGAGGGTTAACTCCCCACACTCGCCTTGATGCGCCTCACACCCGCAGATACCGCTTCTTCTTTTAGAATTTTGAACGAACCGAGCTCGCCTGTACGCGCGACGTGCGGACCTCCGCAGACCTCTTTTGAAAAATCGCCCACGGAATACACGTTGATCTTGCCACCGATCTGGGCGTAGGTATCGGAAAAGAGGCCAATCGCTCCGCTCGCTTTCGCTTCTTCGCTCGTCATCGTTTCGAGCGACACAGGAAGATCGCGCGCAATCACCTCGTTCACGATCGTTTCAACGTGCAGAATTTCTTCTTGTGTCATCTTTTGTGGATGCGAGAAATCAAAGCGCAACCGTTCTGCCGTGATATTCGAGCCTTTTTGTTCAACATGCGTTCCAAGCACACGACGAAGCGCTTCTTGCAACAGATGCGTCGCGGTATGCAAGCGCGTCGTTTCGATGGAATGATCTGCAAGCCCACCCTTGAACGTACCCGCACTTGCGACACGCGAAAGTTCTTGGTGCTTCTTGAACGCTGCTTGAAACAGTTCATGATCCACCGTTTGTCCGTGTTCACGCAACAGCTCTTCCGTGAGTTCAAGTGGAAAACCGTACGTCGAAAACAGCTGGAACGCTCCTTCCGCCGAAAGCGCACCATGCACGAGCATCTTCTCGAGTTCACGCATCCCTTTTTCAAGCGTTTTCCCAAATTTTTCTTCCTCACGAGTCAACTCTTCAAGAATACGCGTTTGGTTCGCACGTAGTTCGCTGAAGTGGTCGCCGTACGTGTCGATCACCACCTGTGCGAGCTTCGCAAGAAACGCTCCTTCCATACCAATACGCTTTCCTTCGCGCATCGCTCGACGCAAGAGCCGCCTCACTATGTAGCCCTGTCCCACGTTCGAAGGAGAAACGCCTCGCTCATCACCCACGATGAACGTCGCTGCACGAAGATGATCGGCAAGAATGCGGAACGAACGCTCGTTCCCCGCGTAGGTCTTTCCGCAGAGCGACCTAATCGTGTCGAGTATGGGCGCGAACGCGTCCGATTCAAACACGGTCTCAACGCCTTGCATCACGCACGCGAGACGCTCAAGCCCCATGCCCGTGTCGACGTTTTTTTGCGCACTTGCAATGAAGCGTCCATCCGCAGTTTTTTCATACTCCATGAAGACGTTATTCCAAATCTCGACGAAACGCCCACAATCGCAATTCGGATGACACACCTCACCAAACACCATGTCATGCGCCTTTCCCGTATCGTAGAAAATCTCCGTATCTGGCCCACACGGCCCTGTTTGACCTGCCGGCCCCCACCAGTTTTTCTTTTTTGGATAGGCGCGGATACGATCTCCAAGCGTTGCCACGATGCCTCGTAAAGCGAACTGTTCTTGCCACAAAGCGATAGACTCTTCATCGCGAGGCGCGTCCGCATCTCCTTCAAATACCGTCACAAACAAACGTTCTGGCGAAAGCGCAAGCGTTTTTGTGAGAAACTCGAATGACCACGCGATAGATTCGCGCTTGAAGTAATCACCCAACGACCAATTGCCGAGCATCTCGAAGAACGTCAGATGGCGACTATCGCCCACTTCGTCGATATCATCGGTTCGAACGCACTTCTGACTATTCGCAAGACGCGTGCCCGCTGGATGCGGTTGCCCTAACAGATACGGCACAAGCGGGTGCATGCCCGCCGTCGTAAAGAGCACCGTCGGATCATTCTCCGGAAGAAGCGACGCAGAAGGAATAATCACGTGCCGTTTCTCTCGGAAAAATGCGAGGAAAGCCTCACGAAGCGCAGCAGTTTGCATATGGGACGTATCCTACGGAGTTTGAGAGAGCGGAGCAAGTAAGCAAGGAGGGTGTTTTAATACTCCAAGAAAAACCGTTCTTCGAGAGAGAGGGTTAGGTCCGTGGGCTGAGGCGGAACCACAATCTCTGCTTCGTTTTGATGGATGGGCTGGGTTCCCCCGGTGGCCACCGTGGGAATGACAGCGCTCTCCTCCAGAGGCAGATGCGCCTTTGGTGGAGCGGGAACGACAGGAGCTGGCACGGGTTCGGTGATGATGGCCGGTACCTCCTCAACAACTTCCTCTGGCACGAAGCTTGGCGTAGGTGTGCGAGGCACAGGCGTGGGCACAGGAGCTTCTGGCAGAGCCCCATCCAGCGCCTGCTCAAGCTCATCAAGCGACACCAAAATAAGCGGGTCTTCACCCGTTTCATCCGTAATAATCACGGGAATGTGTCGCGATTTCGCAAACCGCACGATCCGGAGCCACGACATATGCGGCGCATCTCATCATGAGGCTCTTGCGGAGGCAAGGGGATTCGCGCACCATCGAAGAGAGGTATTCGTACCTCACTCGTCACGTAGGAGGTGGCTATGAAACGATGGGAACGGTTCGTAAGCTGGCTCGCTCGCCCCTTTCTTGAGCAAACGCAGGCACGCTTTGCGAGAGATCCGCTGCTCTTTGTTGAGCCGTTTCGGACAACGCTCTCTCGAGCCTCGATCTTCGTGGCGGATGTGGAGCACGCGCCCGCTTGGTGGCAAGAATACTGTGTGAAGAAAAAGTTCGCCGAGCGCGAGATCGTTGCTCCATCAGTACACACATGGTTCACGCGCTTCATGAGTTCGCTTCCGTTTCAGGGAGTCTTCATCGTACTCTCTCATTTTCTTAGTAGCGTTTCTTGGACAGAAGGGATGCTTATACAGGCACTGATCTGGCTGTCCGTAGACATCACCTTCATCGCGAATCGTCAGTATCATGCGCTCTTTCTCTGGTACTGGCGCGGAAAACATTGGGCGCCAAAGACGTACGTGCCCGAAGAAGAACGCGTCATCGCGAACATCCGCCACACATTCACTACCGAAGAGCTTCTGCACCTTCGTGAACGTCGACAGCGCATCGAATACACGCGCACCACGTTTCGCGATGCGGCGGATGCCTCACACCATCGTTCGCTCGATTTCACGAGAGTTCTTTCGAAGACGAAAAATCGGGCTTTTCTCGAGATCACGCGCGCCTCTTTCAAACAAGAAGTTGCCCTCGGAAAAGCGATGCAAGAAGGGAAAGAACGCTACGACGTCGCCATGGAAACGATTGATGAGGCAAAGCAACATCTCAACACGCTTCTCGATCAGTGGTTCGCCTTCTTGCAGAGCATTCCTCGCGAAACAGATCCACAACTCGAACACGTATTCACCTACCATGCGGCAGACATCCAGCGTTCACTCATCGAGGCGTATCGTGGGCTGGAAAAAGCGCTCTATGACGCAGAAACGCTCGATGCCATCAATCAAGAAGCGTCTTTTTCTTCACAAGCAGATGAGGAAGAATTCGTTCCTGAAGAGGAAGTCGCGCGTCCTCGTAAACAACGTTGTATCAAAGGCACGTAACACCTTTCTCCTGCCATGCATCAAAACGGTGCATGGTTTTATTCATGCCGAAGCGCTTCTACAGGCAAAAGTTTCGCGGCTTTTTTCGCGGGAAAGTAGCCGAAGAGGATGCCGATGAGCGTCGAAACGCCAAACGCGATCACGATGCCGCTCCATGGCATGAGAAAGACCCATCCTTCTTGAAAGCTTCCAATAATACGAATGGCGATCCACGAAAGAAGCACGCCGAACACGACACCAATCGCGCCCGCGATCACGGTGAGGCTCACCGCTTCAGCGAGGAACTGTCCCAGAATATCGCGTTTCGTGGCACCAATCGCTTTACGAAGACCAATCTCGCGCGTACGTTCTGTGACGGTCACATACATAATATTCATAATGCCGACGCCCGCAACCACAAGTGAGATAGACGCGATCGACCCAAGCAGCACCTGCAAAACCATCCCAATCGTGCCGGCCGCCTTCATCGAGTCTTCTTGCGACGAAAGAAGCACATCATCTTTTGAAAGATCGTCATTCGGATTATCGATCGCATGGTTCTCGCGAAGCACATCACGCAAGCGGTTTTTTGCCTCCATGATGCGCATATCTCCCGTTTTCACCGAGATAAAGTTCAAACGGTTCTTGTTGTACGCATCAAAGAACGCGGTAAATGGGATATACACCTGCTCGTCAATATTCGAGAAAAAACGCGTTCCTGCTTCAGCAAGCACACCCACTACACGAAACGTTTTATGGTTGAGACGCACCGTTTTGCTGAGCGGATCTTCCTCCCCAAACATCGTGCGGGCGATATCTTTTCCAAGAACGATCACGCGCACATGTCCTTCGACGTCTGTTTCTTCGATGAAACGCCCTTCCTTCACAACAAGGTTGAAGATACGCAGCTCGTCCGGCGATGTGCCGCTGATGCGAGTAAACCGATCTTGTCCACCATAGGAAAGCAGATCGGTGGTGATCACGGTCGCATTCACGGCTTGCACCCATGGAAGCGCTTGCACATCACGAAAATCTTCTTCCGTGAGCGTTTGCTTGATTTCTTCATGCGGCGGATGGTTGCGATTCTCATCGCCTTTTCCGCTCGCGATAAACACGAGATCACTTCCAAACGAGGCAACTTGCGCAAGAAGATATTTCTGTGCCGCTTGTCCAACGGCGAGCATCAAAATCACGGAGGCGATCCCAATCACGATGCCAAGCATCGTCAAAAACGAACGTCCTTTATTGACGAGAAGCGCACGAAATGAGAGGCGGAAGAGGTCTGGGGTCGTCATATTATTCGTGCCTAAGCGCTTCGATAGGCTGCAGGCGCGCCGCTTTTCGCGCAGGAAAATAGCCGAATACAAGGCCGATACTTCCAGAAACGATAAGGGCAAGCAGAACAGAATCCCACGCAATCGCAAACGTCCACCCATGCTGAATATGGTTCATGACTTGAATCGCGATCCACGAAAGCACAATCCCGAGCGTTGTACCGATCGCGCCTCCAAGCGTTGTTTGTAGAATCGCTTCAAGCAAAAACTGTCGCAGAATATCCGCTTCGCGCGCGCCGATGGATTTACGAAGTCCGATCTCTTTCACACGCTCCGTGACAGACACGTACATGATATTCATAATCCCGATCCCTCCCACAAGCAGCGAAATCGCCGCAATCGAGATGAGGAGAATCTTGAGAATATTGGTGATTTGTTGCGCGCTTTTCACCGCATCTTCTTGCGTTGCTACCGTAAAATCATCTTTCGCAGGATCCCCCGTTGGATTATCGATCGCGTGTCGATCGCGAAGCAAGAGCGTGATACGTTCTTTCGCTTCCTTAAGAGGGAGTCGCGTTTTCACGGCAATCGATGAAAGAAACGTTCTATTGTACGTATCCAGCGCGGTGGTAAACGGGATGTAGATGTAGCGATCTACATTTTGAAAGTTCTTACTCCCCTCTTTTCCAAGCGTACCGATCACACGAAAACGCACGTCATTCAGCGTGATGGTTTTTCCAATAGGATTATTCATCCCATAGAGTTTGTCGGCAATCTCGAATCCAAGCACCGCTTCTCGCGCATGACTCTCCACACTCGACGGCGAGAAGAATACGCCTCGATCAGGATGCAGATCGCTCAACACCTGCTCATCTGATGTCGTGCCTAGAATCTGTGCCGACAGCTCGACTCCTTCCGCTCCCACGCGATCTTGTTGCGAAACACCCCCAGCAACATGCAGTACCCACGGCGCGAGACGCAGCGCTCGTACATCTTTTTCTGTAAGCGTTTGTTTGATGAACATGATCGGTTCACCCTTTTTCTGCGAAGACGAGCCGTTACGCACGCTGAGCACATCCGATCCAAGGGCGGAAATTTGCGAGAGAATAAATCGTTCAGCCGCTTGCCCAATAGAAAGCATCAAAATCACGGCCATGATGCCGATCACAATACCAATCATCGTTAAAAACGAACGCGCTTTTGTACGCGTAAGGCTCGTGAGCGAGCTGCGGAAGAGATCGGAGAGGGTCATGCTATTTGAGCAGATGCTGTGCACTCGCCATGCGTCGATTCTGTACAAGCTCGTCGGATGCGACAAGCCCATCTTTCATGCGAAGAATTCTTTCCGCATGTTCAGATGTGTACGTTTCATGCGTGACCAGAACAATCGTATGCCCATGTTTGATGTTCAAATCTTGCAAAATTTTCATGACTTGCGCGCCGCTCACGGAATCGAGGTTGCCCGTGGGCTCATCTGCAAAAATAACGGGAGGTTTACGAATAAGCGCACGAGCGATCGCAACACGCTGACGCTCACCTCCCGATAATTGGTTTGAGAGATTGTTCGCACGATGCGAAAGTCCCACGATATCGATAGCTTCACGCGCAAGCGTCTCACGCTCTGCAAGCGGGACGTTCGAATATAAGAGAGGGAGCTGCACGTTCTCGAGCACGCTCGTTTTTGGAAGAAGGTTGAACGCTTGAAAGATAAACCCCACTTTTTCGCCACGTGCGCGCGCGAGCTCATCTTCCGTGAAACGAGATACATCTTCGCCTCCAAAGTGGTACGTTCCCTCGCTTAACACATCTAAGAATCCAAGAATGTGCATAAGCGTGGATTTCCCAGAACCAGAAGGTCCCATAATCGAGAGAAACTGCCCTTCTGGCACGTTGAACGATAGCCCATGCAACACAGGCGTGTGCACACCGTCGTTTTCGTAGGTTTTTGTGAGAGAATCGACGCGAATAATCGACATACTTATTTCGTAGTTTCGCCCGTGATCACGAGCTCTCCCGCTTCCACGCCACGAAGAATTTGTACTTTTCCATCATCTCCGCGTGCGCCAAGCTCAACCTCACGCGACTGCGCTTCTTTGCCGACAAGCACGCGTACTGAACGTTTGCCCTCTTCCGAACGCACGGCACGAAGCGGGACGATCACCGCCCCTGCGATGATGTTCGTCGTAATCACGAGGTTCGCCGTCATTCCAGGTTTGATCGGACGATCTGTCGCCTCAAGAACAAACACCGCCTTGTAGAACGTCGCGTCTTGAATCTTGATACGATCTGGATTGAGCAACAAAAGCTTCGCCTCAAACTTCACCTCATCCCCAAACGCTTCGAGCGTGATCGAGGCTTTTTGGTCAACCGCAAGCTTCGCGATATCCGCTTCAGGAATAGACGCTTCCACCGTGGAGTTCTCTGTCACGACAAGCGCCATCACTTTTTGGTTTTGCACGACCTGTTCGCCGCGCGCAGGAAGTACTTCCGCGATCACACCCGCGATCGGCGCACGAAGTTTCGTATCTTGAACGCGCTGTGCGGCCTGTTCATACGCGATGCCCGCATCTTGCACCTGTGCGCGAAGCACCTGCAAATCGACCGCTCGTGCAGGCGTTTTTCGTTGCGAAAGCGTCGCTTCGGCTGATACGAGCGTCGCGCGCTGAATTTCTACCGTTGTTTCTGCCGCCTTCACCTGATTCCGCGCATTCGCTTGCGCGATCGTAAAATTCGCTTCAGCCGTTTTCACAGCATTTTCAAGCTGTGATCGTGTCGTGATACGGGCGTTTTCAGACGTTTGCAGTGTTTGTACGGACGCGGAAATACTCGCGTAGTGTGTCGCGATCGTGCTGCGCTGCGACTGAATAGTTCCACGCTTTGCCGCAAGCTCGGCTGTGCTCATTCCTGAACTCGTTCCGGAATTCGTCAGCACGGTTTGTGTTCTTCCAAGAAGCGTTTGCGTTTTTTGTAGCGCATCGCTCATCGCACGACCTGCTGCAAGAAGTTCGTATGCGGAAGAACCGGACGAAAGAGCTCGCACAAGAAGCGCTGCCTGTCGCTCGCTTGCACGCGACAACAAAAAGAACCCTTGAGCATCCATAAGCGACGTTTTATCGTAAATACCAAGCACTGATTCAAAAGCATCATTCGCTCCAGAGTTTTCTATCCCAAGAAGAGCATCCGTTTCCGTAAGTGCCGTTGAAAGCGCTGCTACGCTCGTATTGAGGGATGTGCGAAGCGCGTTCATGCTTGTTTCCACGCCCAAATCCGCACCTTGTCCGGAGTTCGCAAGATTCGCGCGTGCCGTATCAAGAGCAATACTCGCAAGACGCACCTGCTCGGGAGCGGTGATGCGTATCTGAAGAAGATCCGCCTGCGCTTTTTCAAGATTCGCTTTCGCTTGATCGCGCGACGCTTCGGCGATTTGAATCGCTTGCTGGCTATCTTGTGCCTGACGTGAAGCGAGGTTTGCTCGCGCTTGTGCAAGCACCGCGCCCGCTCGACGAAGCGCAAACGTCGCTTCCTGCGTATCAAGCGTTGCGAGAAGATCGTTCGTTTTCACAAGCTGTCCAACGCGCACAGGAATCGTTTCCAGCTTCCCGCCCGTTTTAAACGAGAGTTCCACGCGTGAGCTTGGCTTCACCTCTCCCGTCACCTCGACGGTTTGTATGAGCGTACCGCGTTCTGCAACAACGGTTTCGTACACAGGCTCCGCCTTCGCGGCATGACGACGCCAAAGACCGCCACCTATAAGTATCGCAACCGCAAGCGTACCGATCACCCACTTATTTTTGAAAAAAGATAGCGACATAGATGCTCTTTTTTAGCAAAAATAAGGGGTTTTGTCAAGAATTAGGGCGTACGCTCGCCCTACTCGTAGACCTCTTTCCGATGTTTCTTGTTGCGCACAACTACCCCTCCGATAAAAACCCCCTCATTCCCCCTTATCAGGGGGAGGTCAGACTGACTTCTATTGGCACCAAAAATGAAAACCTTGTACCCTCCCCCGCATGCACACCTCCCTCTTCGATTACGAGCTTCCTCCTGATCGTATCGCCCAGCACTCGGTTGAACCGCGAGATCACGCGAAGCTTTTGTGCGTAGATCGTGCGACGGGTGCGCTTGAAGACCATCATGTCTACGATCTTCCGTCCCTGCTTCGTGCGGGCGATCTGGTTATTTTCAACGATAGCAAAGTGTTCAAAGCGAGATTTTTCGCGAAGCAAAAACAGGGACGTAAGATTGAGCTTCTTTTCCATCGCGCGCTTGAGAGAAATGTGTGGGAAGCGCTCGCGAAACCTGCAAAACATCTTCAGGAAGGAGAAACGCTCACGCTGGATGGTGGTTGGCAGGCACGCGTGCTTCGCAAAGATCCGCTCAAGGGAACGGTACAGCTCGAACTTCCTCACGATCAAGAAACGTTTTTCGCGTATAGCGACGCGCATGGCGATGTACCAACACCTCCGTATGTAGAGGCGGACGCCGCAACAAAAGCGGGTTATCAAACGGTGTATGCAAAAACACCAGGCTCGGTTGCCGCCCCGACGGCGGGATTTCATTTCACAGAACGATTGCTCGAGGAGATTGATGCGAAAGGGATACAACGCGCATTCGTGACGCTCCACGTGGGGATCGGCACGTTTCGTCCGATGAAAAGCGATTCGCTCGAAGAACACGTCATGCACGAAGAATGGGGGCACGTTCCGCGCGAAACGATCGAAAGGATTCGCGAAACGAAAGCCGCTGGACACCGTGTGATCGCCGTCGGCACAACCGCCACGCGCGCGCTGGAGAGTTGGGCGTATCACCTCGCCTCCAACCCTTCTCATTCGCTAGGCGAGGAGGGTTTTTGGACTTCTCTCTTCATCACCCCTGGCTACACCTTCCATGTGATCGACGGTCTCCTCACAAACTTCCATCTTCCAAAATCCACACTCCTCGTTCTTGTGAGTGCGTTTCTTGGACGAGAGAAAGCCCTCGCCGCGTATAGGCACGCGATCGATCACGGGTATCGCTTCTACTCATTTGGCGATGCGATGCTTATTTGCTAGCGTTTATAAGCGAAGGAGAAAGACCTCATGGTAGACCCAAAAACACTGCACACGCTGTTTCGTCGCATATTCCTCTGGAAGAGCATGGACGAGCTCATCGGTCATATTGAAGAGCCGAACCAATGGCTGGCACGAAAATTCTGTCGAACGCACTCTACTGCCCTTCGCGAAGCGCGAGGGTCCGCTCATAAGCATCAAGCGTGGGTCGGTGGCTATCTCGACCATGTGACGGAAGTCATGAATATCTGCTACGTGCTCTGGTACGTGATGGATATGCTTCGTGGACCGCTTTTGTTCAGCCTCTCTGATACGCTGCTCGCGGCGTTCCTTCACGATGCCGAGAAGCCGTTCAAATACATGGTTATGCCCGATGGAACCTACGTCATCAAGTCAGAATTTCGAGCGAAGAGCGATCAACACGCGTTTCGCGAGAAGCTCTTTCGAGAGGCGGGGTTCGTTCTTTCGCAGAATTGTCGGAACGGCATAGACTATGCCGAAGGAGAGCTTGGCGACAAGTACTCTTCAACCGAGCGAGGCATGCAGCCTATCGCCGCTATCGTTCATGCGGCCGACGTGCTCAGCGCGCGGCTCTTTCATGATTATCCGCTCGAAGATCCGAGCATCGATACATGGCGAGCGAAACGTTCGAAGTTCTCTCCCCCCTAAACCCCATGGGATTAGGGGTGTTTTATTTCTTGTGACGCTTGCTATACTTCTTTCATGACACTTCGTCCAACGCCGCGCGTGTTTTCTTGGTGGTTCGAGCTCGTTACGAGCAGCCTTTGGCTCGCGGGAGCGGGCTGGGTGTTGTTTCGATTGGAAGGCGCCCATCCTACAACGTATGAGACCCTCTTACGAACGTTCGGGCTCTGGGCATTTCTCGGCGGCTGGTTCTTTCTTATCGCGCGCCACCTCCTCACCCAACGTCGTCAACGAGACACGCTCATCGTATGGCTGATTGCTGGCCTGATAGTTCCGCTCGTGTTCGCGCTTGGCTTGCCGCGATTCTTTTCGTCACGAGATCAGCTCTACGAGGCGCTGAGCCTAGGACTCCTCCTCAGCGTGATTGCATGGGCATGTCTTCGTCTCGTGAACCTCCTTTTCGCACGATCGATCACGGTCAGCGATACATCCCTCACATTCAGAAGCTTCACGGAAACCGTTCACCTCCCTCGTCACGAGGTAGACGAAGTTTGGTATCAGATCCACCGCCCATCGATCGGAGATCTGTTCGCTTCAAGCAGTTGGCGCGGGCGATTCCTTCTCACGGAATTCGGCATCGAAGGAAAGACCCACACCGCGTTCGAGGGCTCGATCGGACGTGGATGGGATGAAAACCAACTCAAAGAACTTGAACAGCTTTTCAAGAAGAAAGGCGCACGAGGCTAGCACGGGAGAACCGTGGTTGAGGCGTATTTTGTCAATCGTGATTGAACTAATAGTAGAGGCTTAACTAATACTATTCTATTGATTTTTAGGCTCACCTAAGCCACTTTCGCCTATTTTGTATAGGTATACTTGACAAACGTTTTTGGTTTTGTTAGAGTACGCCTCGTGATCAACTTCTGCTCGTCGAGATAGACTCGATAAGAAGAAGAAAGAAGTGCGAAGAACACCATACGCCTTCGGCGTATGTTTCTATTCGCTTCTCTTGCCTGCCTGCGTGCATCTCTTTCCCGTTCTGCCTGATGAGGGACCCCTCTCATCGTTCGGAGATGCCTGACACCAATGCGAGACAGACTTCTTGTTCATGTTCGATCCACGGCCACAGACGCGAAGAGGCGCGTTTGCAACGGTGGATGGAACCATCGAAAAGGAAACGGTCATGAGTATCGAGATTCGCGAAGGACACGGATACATTTGCCACAAACTGTGGCGGCTCGTGAAGACGGTCAACGGCCTTTGTGAGGACGCTTGGCTCCTCAGAGAGCGGACCGTGCCCGGCATCTTTTACATCGGAGAGATCTTCCGCATGCGATCCGCCCGATGGGACGGGTGCACGTGCGGTTTGAGCGCACTGAAGTGGATCATCGAAAACAACGATGAGCCCACGCCGAGCCTCCTCACGAAGGAGCACGGAGACCGGCTCGCTATCGGGGCCCACAACCCAGGCTGTGCGTACGGTCCGGACGTGCCCAACTTCCAGTACCGGGACATCGAAGTCCACTGGAAGTCTTTCATCGGTAACCCGATGACGGTCAATCGACCGATCGAGAAGAAGGAGTGGGAAGAGTGCTTCCGGCGCTGCAACGCAGCGGCGCAACGAGAGAAGAAAGCGTGGAAAGAGAGGGAGGCAAAGAAACAGGAAGTGCGAAGGGAGGACATGCTTAAACTAACTCCTAGATACTTGGAATATCTGCGAGGAAATGACACGTACTAAGGGGACGAAACGGCTTCGACAGGGGCATTTCCGACAGGATCGAGCGTGTCGTGGCGCCCAAGGCCACGTAAAAATGGGCACCGCTGAACCGCGGCTTGAAAGGTTCTCCCTCGTTTCCAGCGAGGGCGTCGCCCGCGGGATGCCAACCTGCGGAATCGACGTAAACACGGCTTGGAACGGAAGGTTGCTCAATCTTCCGAACGACAACACGAGTACGCCATCCATGAGCTAATAATCGTGGGAAACCGACCGGCTTGGTTAGCTGGTAGACGGTCCGGAAAGACGGACTGGACTTGGGGTGTGTCGAGCAAAACACTCCTACACACGTAGAACGGCCTTGAAGGGGCTTCTGGACCCGGGTTCGACTCCCGGCGTCTCCACTCAGGGAAGGGCGTGATGAATCACGCCCCTACGATAGGGAACGATATGGGCGCGATCACCCACAGGGCATACGCGTTTGGATGAGATTCGAGATGCTGGAGCCTCGCAAAACCGGAAACGTACACACGCTGTACGTTGAGGATTTTGTGAGGCGAAGCACTCGAAGATCGCCAAATCCGTTTGCCCTGATATAAAAAACCGCACGCGATGGTGTCGTATACACCCATCCTGCCGCGAAGCCGAGGTTCTCTCGCGCTTCGCCGGGCTCTCGAGTTGAGAAATGTTTTCTCGATTCGAACCGTCCGTCAACGTCGGTAGGGGCGCGATTCATCGCGTCCATCGGAGAAAAAAATGGTCGAGATTCTCGGCGGAACCTATGGGCTAGATGTGGTCGCGAGGAAGAAGCTCGCGGCCAACCATTCGTTCGACGTCGAGGCATGGTGCTTCGCGACCCGAATGGAGGGAGAAGTCTGGATGAAGACGAAGCATTGCCGTGAGGGCGAAATCGTCGTGGGATGCGGGGGCGAGCTCAGACTCGTTCGTAGCATGTCCGATGAGGCGCTCGAGCGCGTGCTCAGCATCCAGAAGGAGGTGAAGAGAATCAGGGGTTAGAAGCCTTCTCCGGACGGGTTCTCCGTCCGGCGAGTCATCGAGTTGAGAGTTCGCTCTCGATTCGACCGCTCGTTTTCAATCACCGGAGCGCCGATCACGCGCTCCCATGGATGGTTCTCTGTCATGATTATCCGATGGGCGTGATATATCCGATGGGCGTGATAAATCACGCCCCTACGACGTAGGGGTTCGATTTATCGAACCTTTCTGCACATATCGAACCTTTCTGCACATATCATGAGAGAAACACCTGTGGGAGCGCGTGACCCAAACAATCCCACGCGCGATGGAGACGACGATGAATACCCAAACGACGAACAACGTGACCCAGACCCAGAAGACCGAGACCCGCGAGTTCACCCTCGGCGAGGCGCTGCAGTTCGCGAAGCGGATTCGCGGCGAGCACGCGGAGAAGTCGGCACGGGCGCGCGGCAGCGTCATGTACGTGGAGGGAGAGGAGGCGGTGAACCCGGCCTTCACCTTCGCGGAGGATGACGTCGCCGTCGAGCGAGCGGTGGAGAACGTGATCCGTTTGAAGACGGCGCTCGCCCTCGCGAACGCGCGCCTCCGGATCGAGTGGGATGGAGGGAAAATTCCCTTGACGGAGGCCGTGCTCCGTCAGCAGGAACTCAAGGGCGAGATCGTTCGCCTGAAGAGCCTGTCGATTCACGAACGTGACGAGAAGCGCCCAAGTAACCGTGTGGTGAACGGGGCTTACGTCGAGGTCGAGCTGGTGACCAAGCACCGCTCGCGCCTGTCCGAACGAGATCGGACGAACCGCGTGGAGGCGCTGCAGAAGCGCCTGGACTCCCTCATCGCGGCCGTGAACCGCATGAACGGACGTTCGACCATCCGAGTGGAGCTCCTCACGGAGTGACCTTCGGATGGCCCACGGGGGCCACGGAACACCCTCTCCCGATTCCGGTCGGGAGGGGCCTAGGAGGACCGCGAACGTGCGTGATTGGCTTCCTCGCCAGACCTCTGACTCAATCGCTCTTCGGGGCGTGCGACGACGAGAGAACGCGAGATTTCATCACAAAGATGAAGCCAAGCCCTCTCCTCCACAGGGAGAGGACTGGATCAAGACCCTGGCGCCGATACCGGTTTGCAGCGGTTAGCCATCAGAGCCACAAGCCCTGAGCGTGCAGCCCGAAGCCCAAAGGCCTTAGCCAGAAGCGCTTTTTCCAGCCATCACCGCGAACGCTTGACTCTCGCCCCCGACACCTGTCGGGGGTTTGTCTTTTTTATGCGCGAACCATCTCATACACCTCTTCCATCGCGTCAAGATGTTTCTTCCACGTGCGTTCACGTTCGATGAAGGCGCGTCCACGAAGCCCCATCTCGCGGCGACGTACGAGGCTAGTTTGTTTCAGGCGTAAAAATCCTTCGTGCCATGCAATAGGATCATTCGGCGGAAGAAGCCATCCCGTTTTTCCTTCTTCGATAAGCTCTGGGTTTCCTCCCACGTTCGTTGCGAGACACGGAAGCCCTGCCGCCAGCCCCTCGAGCAGCGCGCCCGACGCGTTCTCACGCATTTTCGTCGCAAGCACGATCGCTTCTGCTTTTATACGCATCTTCGCGAGCTCTTCCGGAGGCACGAACCCAAGAAAGCGCACGTGTGCCGCACCAAGCTCTTCGGCAAGAGCCTTCAAACGCGCCTCTTCTGGACCACTTCCTGCAATCCACAGAGCAAGTTCCGGTACACGTACGATGCCGCGGATGAGCGTATCAACCCCTTTCTCTTCCGATAAACGCCCCGTATAGAGCACGTATCCTCCCCCACCCGTCGCCATCTCTTGGGGAAGATCGGTCGGATTCGGAAGATACACCATCTTGCTACCAGGTTCGCCCCATGCGATCATCGTTTTTTGCATGTAGCGTGACGGACAGAGAAACGCTTGCACCGTTTTTTCGTAGGCAGCCGTCGCTTTTGTGAGATGCATCTCGGTTGCTCCAAGGATATTCGCGAGCGTACTCGTCGAAAGACACTGGAATTTCACCGCTTGAAAATAGTTGCCGTTTTTACATCGATCACAATTCGCTCCTTGCGTATACATCTTGTAGTTCGGACAGGCGAGTTTATGATCATGAAGCGTTTGTACACACGGGATTTTTCGTTCGCGAATCTCTCCCAAAATCGACGAGCTGAGGTGGTGATAGATATTATGTACATGCACGATGTCCGGCTTCACCGCATCGAGCATCGCAGAAAATTGTCGCTTCGCTTCGCGATTCCAAAGAAAGGCAAGACCTTTTTTCGCATCTTCCACGAATCCTTCAGAACGATCATACGCATGATACGCAGGAGAAAATTTCGCATCCTCTCCAAGCGATGTGCTCGCTTTTTGCGTGGAAAAGATGTGCACGTCATGCCCTTGAAGACGTTGCTTTTCGACAAGTTGATGCAGATACACTTCGGCACCACCATGAAAGTCGAAGAATTTATTCACGTGAAGAATGCGCATAGAAAAGAGTTTTTTCGTAGAGTTCGACGTACGCGTCTACCATGCGCTCAACATCGCCAAATGCGCACACCTGTTCGTACGCGTGCCACGCCTGTTTTTGCATGCGCGATGGATCGTAGAGAGCGCTTTCAAGCGCTTCTGTCCACGCAGAAATGTCATCGGGTATGAGACAGGCGGACGTCTCATCAAGCCACTCACGAAAGGCCGGGCGATCACTGAGGAGGAGCGGAACGCCGCTTGCCGCAGCCTCCATCACGACAATCCCCTGCCCCTCCCACGCCGAGGGAAGCGCGAAGAGATCCGCACGCGCAAACACAGAACGTACGTCGGACACCACTCCACGAAACGCGACACGTGGACGAATGCCGAGCGTATCGGCGAGCGCCTCAAGCGTGCCTCGAAGCGGGCCATCTCCCACTATCTCGAGACGCCACGGCGTATGAATAGGCGCAAGCGCGCGCAAGAGCCACTCATGTCGCTTTTGCGGAACGAGACGTCCAACGGATACGATGAGCGGAGTATCTTGATAGGTAAGCTTCGTACGAGGGGTGAAACGCGCGAGATCGATCCCGTTCGGAATGACGTTCAAACGCGTATTTTTTAAACCGTTTTCCTGCCAAAACTCCTGCACAGCACGCGAGACACACGCGAGGCCTTGCACACGATTCCACGTCCATACATGCAAACGTTGTTTCATCCACGATTCGTCACGATCATCGTTATGGATCGTCGAAACCCATGCGTGCCCTTTGCGCGAAGCGAGGTAGCCAAACCAATGGTCCGCACCGAGATGCGTATGCACGATCGCATCCGACGTGAGTTCCGCGAGCATCTGCCGTGTAAACAGCATCGTTGCTCGACGATCGTGCGTACGCGGCGCGATAGAAAGCTCGATACCACTTGCACGCACCTCTTCTTCAAGATCTCCCCCACCTCCAAGCGCGACAATACGAGGAATATACCCACGCTTCGGCAAACGTCGCGCGAGATCAACCACCATACGCTCGGCGCCTCCACGACCAAGCGTCCAGAGCGCAAGAACAACGTGTCTAGACATATTTCGACCGTTTCATCATCGCCATCGCGGCAAACACAAGTCCTATAGGTAACCACAGTTTTGCGGTCCAGTACGTCGTATTAAAGAGTTGGTACGTCCACGCGCCGGTCGCACCGATCGCCGCAAATACAAGCCCCTGCCCCATACGGTGGGTATATCCCACCTCGCGAATCGCTCGAAGAACAAGATGCGCGATCGTATACGAAAGAACGGCATAAGCAAGAAGCCCCACGAGTCCCGTTTCGAGTGCGAGCTTGGGGATGATTCCATGCCCGTCCATCGCCCCGCCAAACAGCAGCTGATAGCTCCACGTTTCCCCAACGCGCGCAACAAACGTGCCTGCGCCCATCCCAAATAATGGATGTCGTGAGAATCCATCCCACGCAATCCCTGCAAGCATCGCGCGCGCATCTGTTGATGATGCTACCTCGCTTCGCAGAGAAAACCATCCCATATAGCCAACCAATGGCAAGATACACAGCCAAAGACCTCGCCGAACTCTCTTCCAAAAGAGAGACAGATGCGATCGCCACACCGTCGCGCACGCAAGAAAAAGCTCGAGAGCCACGACAATCCACGCGGAACGTGCGAACGTCAAAAGAGCGACGATCATACACAGAAAAGCTGCCGCATAGAGCCACGAACGCAGCTTTTTCTCGTGCGTCCATGCAGCGAGTGCAAGCGCAAACGGCGCTGCCACGACGAGCCATTCTGCCAGCACGTTATGATTGACCCCAATCGGAAACACACCAAAAATCGCAAGCGGCCGCGCACGATGCAGGGCGAGGAGTGACCATTGTTCGTTCACGATGAGCGATACGAGCCCTTGCAGCGCGAAAAGCGATGCTCCTCCCACGAATACACCAAACGCAAGACGCACATCGCGCCATGAGCGCAACACCACGCTCGGCAAAGCGACATACGCGATATACGCAAACGCGACAGGACGAAACGTAAATTTGAAAACACCCAACGGATCAGGTTCCGCACGAGAAAACACGCTCGCGAGATGCGCTGCCACAAGTGCGGCATAACTTCCAAGAAACGGGAAGCGCCTCCATGCAGAACGCCACTCGCCCGTGCGAATGAGCCACCAGCCAACGGCAAACACACCCGCAAACGCGACCACATCAGATACGGGAAGATCAAGCGAACCCGCAAATAAGCGCTCGCCATAGGTGGTGTGCTTCAGGGAAATGGACCAAAGCCATCCGATGAGTGGCCCCGTCGCAAGCGTCAAAAACCCCATAAAACGTGGCGCATGCCAAGCAAGAAACACTCCACCCATCGCCATCACCACGGCGAGCATGAGCGGCAACGTTTGTGTGAGGAATCCACACGCGAGAATCATCACGAGGCAGAAAACAAAGAACAGGGAAAAACTTCGCTCCATGCGTAAAGAATAGCACGTATGCTATCCTGTCTCCATCTATGTCTATTTCCAACGAAACCCATGGAGAAGAACACGCGGATATTCAAGAACAACGTGCGCACGATGAACAAGCTTCGCGTCCAGAACGTGTACGTTTTTTAGGTGAGCAAGTCAAGAAGCTTTTTTCTGGAGAAGAGCTCGCCCCACTTCGCGAACGTATCGAACGTTCGTTTAACGTCCCGCAATGGGGCGATTATCATAACGAAGGCATGCCGATGGACACGCATTTGCTCGTGATTTTGAAAACCATCAAAGACGTGCGTGAGGGCGTGTTTCATAAAGATCTTCCGAAAGATATGCATCCTCTCTTCCAAGATATCGTCATCCGCTACGGCGATGCGCTGAAACGCTATGTATTTTTGCACGACATCACAAAGGCTGACACGATTCGCTTGCAACACACGCCCCTTGAAGGGGAAAAGAAAAGCGCGAAAGTATGGCAGGGAACGATCGAAGAGATGCGCGCAGAATACGACATCCCAGAAGAGGTCGCGACAAGCCCCGTAGATTTGCGAGCATGGTTTCTTGAAAATAACGTGAGCGGTGTTTCGTACTACCATGAAGAAATGGATGTGCCGATGACCGAACGCAAGACGACTTCTTCAAAACACGGCAAGTCTGGTGCGGAAACGTTGCGTTCGATGGGATATGAGGGCGTCGCGCCTGCAGTGCTCCTCGCGATCGAAAATCATGAAGTGGCGTATTCTTTCAAGAAAATTAAGCCTGATACATACAGCGAGTACTTTTCGAGCATGTCAGAAGAGGAGCAAGCGCTTGCGCTCGTCGCGAGTTACGTCGATACGATGGCATCGTTTCGTGAAAACGGCGCGCCCGATCTTGGAGACTATCAAAGCCTGCTTGGTTCCCGCAAAAACGCTCGAATCATTGCCGCCGTCAAAGCCGGCATGAGCACGATTCCCTCTCTCGAGGTGAAGAAGGTAGATACATTCATCAACGGACTGCGCAAATTGGAAGTACCGATCGATGCAACCGCGGATCACCTTCTTGAACGTATGAAAAAAGAGTGTGCGGAAACTGTGTATGACATGAACTACTTTGAGCAAGAAATAGGGAAACTCCTTATCGCAGAAAAGCTCGTACAAGCCGAGGCGGATAAGCTTTGTGCGATGATGCGCGCAGGACAAGCGAAAGAGATCGGAAAAACGTTCGGACCACGTATCATGCAAATGATTAAGTCCGCGTTCAAAAGTACGTGAGGATAAACTCTAGAAAAACAAAACGCTCGGTGGTCTCAATCTCCTAGACAGGAGAGAAACCACCGAGGTCAGATCACTCATCCGTGAACCCGTCGCAGTCGTCGTCGACGCGATTGCCGGGAATTTCGGCGCGCGGGAGAAGCTCTCCCACGCACACACCCCACACCGTGCCGAGGCACGCCTGCGAGCCATGGCGACAGACGCCGACACCGAGCGTCGAACGCGGCCCCGTGTAGCAATCCTGCTGCGTGCCGATGATGCACACACATTGCCCGAAGGACACGTTATCGACCGTACCGTCGCAATTGTCGTCGCGTCCGTTGCAGGTCTCCGGCATGGGCAGTCCAGGAATGGCGCTGCACGCCCGGTTCCCGAACGCGTTCACCATCACAGACCCTTCGCGAAAACAGGATCCAAGCCCGACCGCACATCGCGTGCCCGGAGGGCCGAAGGTTCCCGCGTCCTGCGTGGGAGCGACTCCCGTATCCGCAGGAGGCGCGACCCCCGTGTCGAGGATGAGCGTTCCCGTATCGACGATGGGACGTCCCGTGTCCGTCGGCATCGCGAGCGGCACGTCGCGTGCGGGTGTTCCCGCATCCACGATGGGCTGTCCGATATCGACAGCAGGCTGCCCCGCATCGACCGGTGGCGTGAGCCCCTCGCACACCGTGCCGCGCGCGGGGCTGACGCATTGCCAGATTCCTCCCGCGCAGACGATATCGGAGTTCTGACACCGCCGGTCGCATCCGGTTCGGTAGAAGAACTCCTGCGTGAAACGGCATACCGATCCGATGGTCGGGAGTTCTGACCCCACCATCGTTCCACCGTCCACCACGGCGGCATCCGCCCCCACTGTCCTCCCCCCATCCACCGGAACGAGTACGAACTCGGGCGCGCAGGCCCCCACGAATACCATCAAGGCTAGGAAGCTGCGCATAGCGCACTCTCTTTCTCCCCATTCAAGGGGTTTTTTCTTCTCAACAAGCATTCGCCCTCTTCCACCATGGAGGAAAAGCGATGCCCAATTGTACAGGAAACAACGTGTTTCGTCAACCCACATGACGCTCTTTGCGATAGCGTTGCCAATACGACCAAGCGATAATTCCCACGAGAGCTGCTAAAATAGCAAGAACAAGCCAAACATCGCGTCCTGAAACGCCACTCACCAACGATTGAAAGACATCAAAACCGAGAAATCCTGTCAAAAAGATCATTCCCCCTCGAACCGTATTCCCTGCGACCGTCGCCCAAAAAAACCGCTTAGCGTTCACCTTAATTGCTCCACACGCAAGCGAAACAGGAGCGCTTGGCAGAATCGGCAGACAACGAAGTGCGAAGATGGACCAAAATTCTTTCTGCGGACTGTTGCGAGAAAGCTTCTTCCCGATAGACTCGAGGCCTTCGTGTGTCAAACCAAGGTATTTGCCGAAACGAGGCACGAGACGATCTTCGAGCTTATCTGCAAGATAGTAGTAACCCATAGTTGTGATGCTTTTCGCGAACGACGCAAGAAGCGAGAAGAAAACCACCGCCCAGAGACCGTACTCCTTCGCCTGTGCGAGCGACCCCCCTGTGAGCAGCACGGCCTGCGACGGAATCGGCGAGATCACTTCTTCGATAACCTCTCCAAGAAAAACAAACCAGACGAGGTGTACATGCGTCGAAAGATCGATAATCCACGCTTCAATACCAGCAAGAGGGAGCATATGCTACACACGGTACTGTATTTTTTCTTCTCTTGCCAGCACGCTTGCTCTTTGCTACGATTTTGCTCGCTTGGGTTGGTGGTGTAGCCCGCCCCGTCATACGACGGGGGAAGCGTTCACACGTCTCCCTGTCACGGAGAGCATAGACGAAGCAACGAGCAACCCCGTTGCTCGAAGCCGTCGAAGCCAGCGAGATGCAATCGAGCTGCGAGGGTTCGAAAACGTAGATAGACAGAACAATTCATGGGTTGGTGGTGTAGCCCGGTTAACACGTCTCCCTGTCACGGAGAAGATCGAGGGTTCGAATCCCTTCCAACCCGCCATGTATAAAAACGACCCAAGTGGTCGTTTTTGTTTTTATACGATACTCTTCAGAAACTCCTAAAAAAACAGGACGTTATCTTTCCAATCATGCATGGGAAAGAGGGAGAGGAGGGGACGCTCTACCGCTTTCTTAAAGCATCACGCAAACCTTTTGTCGGTTCAAGTCCAAAGGGCGCGCGTATAGCCTTCGATAAAATCATCTTCAAACAATACTGCGAAAAAAAAGGAATTGTAACAGCTGAATGGAATAGTATTAAAACGACACACGATATTACTACATTTGGCTTTCCTTGTGTGTTAAAAGCTGCATTTGGAGGGTCTTCGCATGAGATAGCGCTTTTACATTCTAAAAAAGATGTAACAAGTACCCGCGTTAAAAAAATATTGAAATCTTCTGATAACAAATTCTTTGTGGAGGGATTGCTTCATGGTGTAGAGATCACGGTGGGAGTGCTTTTTAACAAGTCTCTCCCCGTAATCGAGATCGTCCCACCAAAGAGCGGTTGGTTTGATTACAAAAATAAATATTCTGGGGAAAGCTACGAGATCCCCTTTGCTCCCTCGGTTAAACAAGCTGTTCAAAAATACGCTCAAAAGATCGCTTTACGCATCCACCAAGATCTCAAATTAGGAAGCTATTCTCGCACAGACTTTATCGTCGTGAATAATACGCCTTATATTTTAGAGATTAACACCCCTGGTGGGGTAGGACTTACTCCAGTCAGCTTATTTCCTAAGGCAGCGCTTGCTGTCGGTATATCTTTCAAAGAACTCGTTAAGCAACTCGTGAAGAACATCTGAATGATTTAGATAGCTTGAAACCAAGTCTGAAAAGAGGGTTTTTTTATGCGAGCAAACAAAGAACCTTTACCGCCAAAGAAATAAACGAGAACCTATTTCTCAAAGAAAGAGGATATGCTAGTCTGTTCATACTAAGTAACAACATATTCTCCATGCGCACATCTTCTATCGTAACCATTTCGCTTCCTTCTTCCATGGTAAAAGCATCAACAAGAGCGGCAAAGCGTCATCACATGACTCGTTCCGAGCTTGTAAGAACGGCCTTACGGCGTTTTCTAGAAGAACAGTCAGTACTCGATGCGATTCATGCACATACATCCGAACGTGCTACGGGAAAGTTAAAAACACTTACGTCCCTCAAAGCGCTCGCCGATGTATGAAACCGAGAATGATCAAAACGATTCTCTGATAAAGAAACGGTTTCTTTCATCGATATTGGAGATCATTCTCTGTATCAGTAAAGCACGAAATACTATCTATGCTCTCCCTCCTCCTCACAGACCGCTCTGGAAAACTTCCCACCTCGCAATACGATCTCATGAAAGATGCGCACAAGATCGGTATGTTGCAGATCAGACACCGTGCCTCGCATAACGATGCGGTTCCTCCGCACATGGCGAGTCATATCTATTATGAAATAGATCCTGCATATCGAGGACAAGGCTACGGGAAAAAGATTTTAGAACTCGGTTTACGCGAAGCAAAAAATATTGGCCTAGAGGAAGTATTCATCACCTGCTGTGAAGATAATCTCGCTTCGAAAGCGATCATCGAAGCAAATGGAGGTATTTTTCTCGAAGAAGCGTTCGTTCCTGCGATGGAGAAAAAGCTGTTGAAGTTTAGGAAAGCGCTTGTGTAAACAAAAACATTTCATCTTGGTTGCTCCTGCGGTATACTTCACCTATCGCATGACTACCAAACAAACACGCGCAATCATCCTTGTCGTTGCTCTTCTTGTCATGGGCATCATCTTTTTTGGATGGCTGCAAAGCGCGTTTTTTGGTATTACACAATTCCTCGAAGCCCTCGTTCAGTCGCATCCCGTTCTTGGCCCCTTCGCGTTTATCGCGTTTGCTGCCTGTTCCGTTCTTCTTGGTCCTTTTTCGAGTAGCCCGCTGATCCCTTCTGCCGTGTTCATCTGGGGCCCATTTCAAACCACCGTCTTCCTGCTGGGCGGATGGCTCATCGGCAACACACTCGCCTATATTCTTGGGTATACGCTTGGACGTCCCCTTTTAGAACATATCGTTGAGAAAGAGACGTTCGCAAAATGGACACGCATCATCCAAAAAGAAGCGAGTTTTGGCCTCGCTTTTTTGTTTCGTTTCGCGATGCCCGCAGAAACGGGCTATCTCTTCGGCATGATTCGCTATGAAATCAAACACTATCTGTTACTCACCTTTCTCGCAGAACTCCCCTTTGCGCTCGTCGCGATTTATGTTGGACAGGCGTTTATTCAAGCGAATTGGTTTGTCTTTTTTATTCTTGCGCTCGTCTATGCCGTGATGATGACATTCGCTTCTGCTCTTCTGAGGAGACGCATTTCGCACGATTAGATCGTACGAACCTCCATCCACGGCACGTGCCCCGTTTTACCGAGCGGCTCTCCTCCGACAAAAATCACTTCATCGCCCGTTTTGAGCTGTTTGTGTTTTTTGAGCCATACGATGGCCTCGACTTCCCATGCATGAACATCTTTCCAAGGAGGAAGCACACAAGGAACTACGCCCCACGAAAGGTTCATCTGCCGCGCGATAGGCGCTGCATCGGTACAGGCGTAAATGGGCATGGTTGGACGATGGCGAGAGAGAAGCCTTGCTGCATCCCCTGTCTCTGCAAGACACACGATCGCTTTCGCTTGAAGTGCATGAGATAAAATCGTTGCAACGTTCGTCATCGCGGCTTCAGGCGCTTCCGGATCGAGTCGTAGATGCGGAGGAAGGTCATCAAGTGTACTCTTCTCCATCTCTTCGAGTGTGCGCGCCATCGTTTCAACCGACTCCAGAGGAAATTCGCCCGTCGCCGATTCCCCCGAAAGCATCGTCGCATCGGTATGATCAATCGCAGCATTCGCAATATCGGAAACCTCTGCGCGCGTTGCTCGCGGCTGACGAATCATGGAATCAAGCATTTGCGTCGCGACAATCACCGGTTTCGCCGCATCTAAACAGCGTTTGATCAGATCTTTTTGCACGAGAGGCACACGCTCGGCAGGAATCTCGATCCCCAAATCTCCGCGCGCGACCATAATGCCGTCCGTTTCTTCGAGAATCGCCTCGAGACAGGTGAGTGCTTCTGGTTTTTCGATCTTCGCAATCACGTGTGGCCGATGCCCCTTCTTCGCATGTTTTTTGATGAGCGTGTGCAACTCACGAAGATCTTCCGCGCTACGCACAAACGAAAGCGCGACAAAATCCACCTCTTGTTTCAAACCGAAGAGCAGATCTTCGCGATCTTTCTCACTCATCGAAGAGATAGACGTCTTTGTATCCGGAAGATTGAGCCCCTTATGCGAAAAAAGCGTTCCGCCAAATTCCATCTCACACAGCACCTCATGATTCTTGATCCGTTTTACGCGCGCTTGCAAGAGCCCATCATCAAACAGAAGCTTGTCGCCCACACGAACGTCTTGCGCAAGCGTGGCGTAGCTCACGGGAATCACGTAAGGAAAACGTGCTTTTCCAGAAGTGAAGGCGATTTCACTCCCCGTTTTGAGCAGTATTCCCTCTTTTGGAAGTTCTCCTACACGAATTTTCGGCCCTTGTAAATCCTGCAAAAGAGCGAGGTGTTCGCCCGTTTTTTTCGCCACAGCGCGAATAAGTCGCATGAGTTCTGCGTGCTGTTCGTGTGTACCGTGCGAAAAGTTTAAACGACACACGTTCATACCG
This sequence comes from uncultured Gammaproteobacteria bacterium, assembly GCA_964428975.1. Classification (GTDB taxonomy): domain Bacteria; phylum Patescibacteriota; class Patescibacteriia; order 2-12-FULL-60-25; family 2-12-FULL-60-25; genus JAGOUA01. The sequence continues at coordinate 27,839 of CAYSAI010000005.1, forward strand.
GCGTACACCATTTTTTCAAGAAGAGCAGGCTTTGCGCAGGCGGGGCCAATCGTGCAGACAATTTTTGTGCGTTTGTTCATGAATACCAGTATACACTATTTCCGTTCTTCGAGCTTCAGCGTGAGCAGTTTTTCCTCGCCTCGACGAAGAATCTTTACGCGCACTTCCTCTCCTGGAAGATACGCTCCAAGCGCGGAAGCAAGACTGTGCTCGTTCGTAAGTTTTTTGTCGCCAATCTCAAGGATGATGTCGTTTTCTTGAATACCTGCCTTATCTGCAGGCGAGTTTGGAACAACGGCCGCATCACGAGAAGCACTCCCACGAGAGATAAACGCGCCGTAGGTGACGGGTAAACGATCACGTTTTGCTGCATCTTCATCAATCATAAAATAGCGCACCCCAAGCCATGGACGGACGATCTTGCCCGTTTTCTTGACGCTTTCCACCGCGCGTCGCACGACATGCGCAGGAATCGCGAACGCAAGCGATTGTCCATTGCGAGAAACAGCCGTATTCACCCCGATCACCTTCCCGCGTAGATCGAGGAGCGGCCCGCCAGAATTCCCTGGATTGATCGCCGCGTCCGTTTGAATCGCCTCTTCGATCAGCTCGGTACTCCCCCCACCTCCGGCGATAATCCGACGATTTTTTCCAGAAACAATCCCTTTCGTCACGCTATTTTGAAACTCCGCAAGGGCATTGCCGATCGCGAGCACCGTTTGCCCCACCTTCAACGCATCACTGTCTCCAAGTTCAAGCGGAGTAATACCGGAAATATCTTCCACGCGCAAAATCGCAAGATCAAACGACGGGTCTACATCCAAAATCTTCGCTGTATGCCGTTTTCCATCTTGTGTAATGATCGAATAGTCTGCCAATGGGTCTGCCACCACATGACGATTCGTCACGAGAAGCCCGTCTTCACTCACGAAAAACCCAGAACCTCCACCAATACGCTCACGACGCGTCGTGGGAGGCGCTTCTTCAAGAAGATCGTTAAAAAAAGGGTCTCGTGAAGAAGGGATCGCGACTTCTTTCGTGATACTCACGGCCACAACCGAAGGCAGGGCACGCGCAACGACCCGAAGCACCTGCTCTTCCTCGCTTCCAGCCACGAACAGCTCTGGCGTGAGCGTTTGCGCAGGAGCGAGCACCGTTTTTGGCAGGGTCAAACGAGGAACGACCATCGCACTCACACCGCCCGCAAGAGCACCAACAAAAATCGCGATCGTAAGTGTTTGAAGAGAGGACCCTCGATCAGAAGAAAAAGATGTCATGATCGCATGATAACGAAAGCCTGTTTCTAGATCAACTCGCCAAGCTCTCGTTCTTTTACGATTTTTTTCGTTTTCGTGGAGCAAGTTCTGCAATTTCTTGTTGAAAGGTCGCCACATCTTCGAAAGAGCGGTACACCGACGCGAAACGAATGTACGCAACCTGATCAAACGCCTTGAGCCGCAGCATAACGATCTCACCGATACGCGACGACGTTATTTCATTGGCTTTTTCTCGCTGAAGATCAAGTTCAATCCCTTGAAAAAGCGCTCGAAGGGAAATATCCGTATGCGAACGTTTCTCAAGTGCGCGGCGAAGCCCTCGTTCAAGCTTCTCTCGTGAATAGGCCTCACGTGTGCCATCGCGCTTCACAACGACGAGTCCCAAAAGTTCCATCTCTTCTAACGTAGAAAAACGAAACTGACACACTCCACACTCTCGCCTGCGTCGAATCGTCGCTTCATCCGAAGAAAGTCGTGAATCCACGACTTTCGTTTCTCCCTTGCCGCAAACGGGGCACGTCACATCATCTTCTTGCGAAGAAACGCGGGCATCATATCTAATTCTTCCTCTTCTGAAGTGGGAGAAGTCGGGGGATTTTGACGCTTCGTGGGCTGATAGGGCGCGATAGGAGGTGCAGGTGATGCGGGCGCGGTAGGAGGCTGAACCATCGTTCGTCCAACAACAGGAGCAGGCGCAGCGACGGGCATCTCTTGCGCAAGAGGCGCAGCTCGTTCAGGAGGGTTTTCCTGTGGAGCGGGAACGGGCGGCGCTTGCACCGGAGGAGGCGTAGCGATGGGATACGGCGTTCGCGACGTTCCCCCAAGAGGAAACCGCTCCATAGGCTCTGACATGTCGTACGCGGGCGCTCGTGGAGGTGCCGTGTTTACGAGTGGAAGAATGCTTTTTGGCTTCGGCGCGAGCGTGCGTTGATCAAATCCTGTGGCGATCACCGTGACTTTGATCTCATCCTTCATCGACTCATCAATGACCGTTGCAAAAATGATTTTTGCAGAAGGATCAGCCGTTTGTGTAATCACTTTCGCCGCTTCTTGTACTTCATAGAGACTCACATTCGAACCTCCCGTTACCGCAAAGAGAATGCCCTTCGCTCCATCGATAGAAACCTCGAGAAGAGGTGAGGCGACGGCCGCTTTCGCCGCTTCTACCGCACGATTCTCCCCATGCGCATGACCAATCCCCATCAGCGCCGACCCACGATTCAACATCACGGCTCGCACATCATTAAAATCTGCATTGATATTCCCATGTTGCGTGATAATTTCGGAAATACCCTGCACGCCTTGAAGAAGCACCTCATCTACGATGTTAAACGCTTCTATCATGGACGTTTTTTTGTCGATCATCTGCAAAATACGATCGTTTGGAATGGTGATAATCGCATCCACGTTTGCGGCGAGCTTTTCATGAGCGGCATCAGCGATGGTACGACGCGCCATCCCTTCAAACGAGAAGGGCTTGGTCACGACGGCAACGGTGAGTGCGCCCACATCTCGCGCCATGCTCGCCACAAATGGTGAGGCGCCCGAGCCCGTTCCTCCTCCAAGCCCACAGGTAACGAACACCATATCCGCTCCCTTGAGCATTTCGCGTATCTCATTTTGTGATTCTTCCGCTGCCTTGAACCCAATCTCTGGATCCATTCCTGCTCCAAGCCCACGCGTCAAAGATTTACCGATATGCAGTTTCTGCGGCGCTTGCGAGGCGTGCAGCGCTTGTACATCGGTATTCATGGCAATAAATTCTACCCCGCGAATTTTCGAGGCAATCATGCGATTCACGGAAGAACCGCCCGATCCACCAATACCAACCACCTTAATTTTGGCAAAGGTTTCAATTTGGGGTTTTATTTCAGCCATAGAGCGAGTTTTTGCCACAGTATCGGGCAGCAGAAGGATGGTCAAGCATTACGGAATAAACGACTTGAAGATGTTTTTGAAAGGTGAGCTGATTTTTTTCACAAACTCAAAGCTTTTTCCTGCTTTTCCACGATTTCCTGTTCGCTGTTCGCTCTTTTCTCCTTCCATCCCCCACTGCATAAGGCCAAGAGCTGTTGAAAAAGCGGGGTCTTGCAAAAGATCTTCGAGCGCGGATGGAGCTGTCGTAGCTTTCGCTAGCACGGCAGGCAAGCGCAGAACGCGCTTTGCGACTTCTGCCATACCTGCAAGTTTTGAGCCACCTCCCGTGAGAAGTGCCCCAGCGGGCAACATCCCTGAACGGTCGATCCCTTTCAACACCTGCTCGACACGTTCGAAGAGTTCCTCGACGCGCGCTTCCGCAATGTCTGACACAAATCGAAGCGACACGATTTCGGACGTAGGTGCGCCAATAGATTGGAGATCAATATCTTGAAACTTACTCACTTGCGCGGCATCAGCATGCACGTACTGCCGCTTGAGAATATCTGCCACATCAAGCGAAATACGCAAACCAATCGCAATATCTGAGGTGATATGATCAGATCCAATCGGAATCACCGCGGAATGCAGCAAATCTCCCTCTTCGTAGACAGCCACCGATGTGGTCGAAGCACCAACGTTCACAATCACCACTCCCACATCTTTTTGACGACTGGTTGCGAGCACATCTGCGAGACAGAGCGGCGCATAGACCAGCTCATTCATATCAATACCCGTTCGCAGGACAGCTTTTGTGAGATTACGCACATGACTCGCCACGCCCTGAATAACGTGCACGTCCACTTCAAGACGAATGCCCTGCATACCGATAGGATCTTTGATCCCAACTTGCCCATCAACGGTAAATCCACGCGGAAGGATGTGAAGAATTTCGTAATTCGAAGGATTGATCAGCGCACGAACGGATTCAAGGGCACGATCCACATCTTCCGAGCGAATTTCCCCATCTGGACGCGAAATACCGATCACGCCACGCTGTATCTGATCGGTAATATACGTTCCTGTCACGCCGATGTAGGCGTCCGCGACGGGCAGCCCCATCTGACGTTCTGCCTGCTCGAGGCATCCAGAAAGCGTGGTGACCGCCTCTTCAAGAGAGTTCACAAGACCGCGCGAAATGCCGCGCGATGGCACTTCCGCCGCTCCAAGGATTTGAAGCGTTTCATGTTTGTCCTGTCCCATAACGAGATGTCCTGCGACAAGACGAACGGCGGAACTGCCAATATCAAGGCCAGCAATGAGACGATCTTTCATACAGAACAAAGGTTGATTGATTCTAGCACATTCATACGCGCATCAACAAAAGAACGCGTTCGAGGCACGTTTCTTGCTTTTTGAACATAATCGCTTCTTCGCGCTTCGTCGCATGATCATAACCCGCAAGATGCAACACGCCGTGAATCACGAGGCGCGCAAGCTCTTCTTCCTGCGAGATACCACGACGCGAAGCCTCGGTACGCGCATAGGCAGCACAAAGAAGAATATCTCCCATATCGAGAGGTTCGTGCGCCTGTTTTGGCGTGTGTACGCTTGCGGCAAACGAAAGAACATCCGTTGGATGATCTTTTCGACGATAGCGTCGATTCACGTCTTGCATCTGTTTCAACGTGAGAGATTCTACGCCCACTACACGAGGCGTGCGATAGCGAAGTATACGAGCTGTCTCTTTTCCAAGAACGTTCCACGATCGAGGGGAAAGAAGCGTCGTACACGCCGAACCAGAAAAGAGGATCATGGTCGTTGAAAGGCTTCTGGAATGGTGAGCGGCGGCGATAGATCAGGCGAAACAGGAGACCCCGTCAATCGAAGCGAGTTGAGCATAAGCCCAAACGTCATACGATAATTCACGAACGTTTGCGTTCCTAGTTGATAGGCGACGGAAAGCACGCGTCCTTCCCAAAAGATATACGCCGTAAGTCGATCAGGTCCTAAGAAAAACGGAACTTTGTACTTATTGCTTTGAAGTTCGAGAATTTGCTCTGGTGCCCATGCGCGTTCCGCAAGAAGCCACGAGCGAGGATTTCCCGTTCCAGGACGCGTTTCGAGTTTCACCACGAAGATTTCGCCCGATCCAGCGCGAATCGTTGCCTCACTCGAAGAGCTGTACGTAAGATTCCACGCGGCAGGCATGAGCATTTGCCAACCGATCGTACTCGTCGCCACACGCATAAGAGGCGACGTGAGAAGGTTTATAGGCGCAGCAGCAGACGGCGAATACAGGTTAAACACCTCGTTTCCATCGAGATACCCATCGTTGTCCGAATCAGGAAGACGCGCGTCCGTGCCATAGACAAGCTCTTCCGTATCCGTAAGCCCGTCGGAATCTTGATCAAGTCCATCTGGAGGAAGAGTTGGCGCGGCAGGCGGGGCAGGAGCAGGTGCCATTACACGCACATCTACGGCTGTTCCGGGTGTTTCTCCTGACGTGTTGAACGCGACCACGCGATACGAAACATTCGCATCTGGAGGGGCGGTAGGATCAAGAAACGTGAGACTGTTTGCGGGCAATGTTTGTACAGGAATAAACGCAGCATCAAAATTCGTTTTTCGCTCAACGCGATATCCCGCCTCCCCTTCAGAATGATCTTCCCATGTGAGGCGCACCGTTCCTGGAACGGGGCTCGTGCCTGCAAGGCCGCTTGGAGCATTGGGAAGCGCTTGCACCACCACGGGAGGCGTGTTCACGACAGGCGCAGAAAAAAGCGTTGCTCGATTCCAATACACCCAACCACCACCAATCGCGAGAAGGAGGAGTGCGATAAGGAGCGGCATATGCCACCCCATAGGAGACGCCCCCGCAACAGGCGGAATGGATGGTGGCACGTCACTTGGAGGAGGCGGAACAGGTTTCGCGAGCACAGGGTCATCATCCGTCGGAAAAGGCGGTTGCATCTTGAGAGCGACGCCATAAAAAGAATCTGGAATCACCACGATTTTTGATTCACGGGCGTTCTTGACTGGGGCGGTCGTTTCAGAGGGAGGATTGCTCATAGATCAGAGTTGACAGGATGGTTGAGCACACTTCCCCGTTCCGCGTGGATTGAACCCCTTGCCCACTTCCACCCCATCAGGAAAGCCGTCCGCATCGGTATCGGTATTCACAGGATTTGTGCCATAGGTGAGCACTTCCTGTCCGTCATTCAACGTGTCGCCATCTGTATCGATTTTCAAGGGGTCCGTTCCAAGCTCACGTTCGCGATTGTCCGTAAGCCCGTCGCCATCTGTATCAAACTGAACGGTCGTCGTGGTATCTGCGGCCGTTGATGAGGAAGCGGTTGGAATAAACGGCGCGTCAGGATTGATCACCGGATTTATGAATGGTGTAGGAGGAGGGACATTTCCTGGAGGGGTCGTAATCGGTTCTGGAAGCGGCGCAATATCAATGATCGGTCCACGCTCAGCTCCTGCATCAAATATCGTAGGTTCCTGCGCGGGCGGAGGCAAAATCGGCACATCTTCAGGAATCTGCTGTGGCGACGCAGCGAGCGGATTCGGAGGAGGGGCCTGTTTTGTTTTCCACTGTCCATACGTGTACCAGCCTCCAAACCCTCCTCCAGCAAGCAACACACACGCAAGAACGATAATCGCAATCGTCGTGCCATGGCCACCACTACTCACGACAGGCACGGTGGGCATGGGCGGAACCATCACGGGTGTTTCGTGCAGCGGTTCTGCGGTTTGCTGCGTAAGATGCGCAGAAGAAGGTGTTTCAATCGCGTCAAACACATCCTCCACGACCAGTGGTTTGGGTTGTTGAGGAGGAAGAGGCGCGAGCGGAACAGAGGGCGGAACGGGAGGCGCCGGTGGCGCGATGGGTGGTGGAACAGGCGGCATGAGTGGCGCGACAGGCGCGACCTCATCGAGCGGATCGAACGGAAGATTGGAAGGAGCGTCAGACATATGAAAGAGTATAGCAAAGTTTTGTCATGAAGCCCTCATCGACGGATGGACAAGGGGTGGATCGGGCTTTTTTGGATCGCTTTTTCGATCAAAGATCTCTTCGCGATCTGAGTATCCGTCATCATCTGTGTCGCCATCATTTGGATCTGTCCCCTTCTCCTGCTCGACCGTGTCTGGCACACCATCGCCGTCTGCATCCGGCGCAAACACCGGCGCAGGAGACACGCTCTCGCTATTCGGCTCCGCCTTCTTTTCTGCCTGCTTCACTTGAGAAGCGGGCCTGTTGGGTAGCGATGGAGCATCGGTCGAACGTGAACGTAACGCCACAACCACGATCACGAGAAGAAGAACGGCAACGCACACTCCCCCAACGATCCATCGCGTGGAAGACGATGGATCGTTCGTAGAGGAAGACGTGTCAGGGGAAAGAGTGAACATAAGCGAGATTTATCGTATCGGATACCCTGTTGCCGTGAGAAGAAGATTGATATACGTGCGAAGAGTTCCTTCCATAAGGCTATTATGGTCGTTATGAGGCGTATTCTGACCCTGTGAAATATCCCAAGGATTACACATAAAGCGGTTGACCTCGGTGATATTTCCCGTGATCGCATCTTGATCGAATACATGCCAGTACTTAAGACATCCGTTCGGGGCTGTTATGCCATACGGAATGAATTCTCTGTATTGCTCAAATCCGTCTTGATTGCGCCACGCCACACGCACTTTTGTACGAAGTTCTGGTGTATCGATGCTACTATTCGTACGTTCTGGGTTCGCAAACGCGGCTGGATTATCTTGTTGTGTAACATTTGGAGGAATAAAATCCACCAAAAAGTACCGATACACCCCTCCCGGCACAGGGTCGACACGCTTGTAAAGAATGGTTTCCGTAATCGCATCTGAACTTGTACAGCTACTCCCTCCATCTCCACTTGCTTCTGAACAAGCAAGTCCAGCATACGGCGCTTGAGCAATGTTGAGGGAACCGCGTTGATCCATTGTTTCTGGAGTTGTCCACATACGCGACCAATTAATCGTACGTGTACAGCCCGTTGCTGCCCGACAACGAGTATAAGTACCCGCAGGAGCCGAAGTAGTTCCCGGTGTATACGTATACCCCATACCTATTGGCATCAGCAGTTGCGGATCGATGTTTTGCCCTGGATGTTCAGGCGAGCTTGTCCACTCACGAATCACAAACGTCTCTGCCGTTCCAGGGCGTGGCATGAGAAGGATCACGTTAGTTTGGTTTGGTATACTGCGCCCAACGCGATCAAGAAACGTATTTTTTGAAAACGCTTCTGACGTGTAAGTGAAGTATCCATCGTTTGGATCAGTTGTACGTGCCAAAATACGTGTCGCGTAGTTGAATTTCACCCCTTGAAGCGCAATCACGATTGTGTAATTTCCACAGACTGTATTTGTATGGACACCTTCAAAACGGAACAGTCCAGTTGTATCTGTAAAGGTTTCCGCGATAGGGGTGCCGTTATAGCGCAACTGCACGCGCGCATTTGGAAGAGGAAGACGCTGCAAGATCCCGTCGTTGACACGTGCCTGGATCGTGTTTTCTGCACTTGCTTCAAGCCTCGTCGAACAAAGCTCACATCCAGAAATCACGCAACGATTCGTACACGAAAGCGTCGTTCCACGAGGATAATCAAATCCAAGGCTCTGACAGGTCGCGTCTGGCGGTATCTGCGTTCCATCGCATGATTCCCCTGATTCAATCAGACCATTCCCGCAATACCCTCCTGTCACCGCGCTCAAACGGCACTCGTTCGTACACATCATGCCGACGGAACCGTATTCGACCACACCTGGACGTACGCCGTTTCTTCCTCCAAAATCACAGTCTTCTACGCCTTGTTGAGCAAAGGCATCGCCGCATCTATTCAAACGGCATTGCGGTGTACAACGACCTGTCCCGATATTTCCCGCAATACCATCATCGCATTGCTCACCTGAATTCGCTTCTACGATTCCATTGCCACACGACGCAAGCAGACGACAGGCCGACCATGGAGATTCAGAAAAGTTGCATTGAGCAAATTCACCTGCAGCCCCACATGTGCGTACATGGAATGTAGGATAGGTATTCTCGATACATCGACCATCCACACCACAGGCCGCGTCGTTCGCGCATGCCTGATTACGACGTTCACCCCCCGAACATAGGCGCGTCGTTTGCGGTGCGCACGGTTGTGCTTCAGGAACCCCCTGTTGCGCACAACGACCCTCTGATGGGCAATCGTTATCGGAATCACAGGGATTTCCCAACTCATTTCCTTGATAGGTACACAGTCCTTTTGCGGTTTGCTGGGTATTTCCATCGCATTCTTCCGTTGGGTCTATGCGACGATCGCCACACGAGGCGGCACGTTCACGACAATCGAGACTACATGATTGAGCGAGCGTGCAATTGAGTCCACAATAGGCGCCGTTGACTCCGGACGTTCCTTGTGCGGGCGACCCTGCAGGAGAGCCGTTATCGCATAATTCCCCCGTGCCGATCACCCCATCTCCACACGATCCTTCTGGCGTCTGACAGGTACGTGAACAGAAGCCGTACTGTCCGTTCCGAATTCCGTCATCGCAGATTTCGCCCGTATCAACACGCCCGTTTCCACAAAGCACGTTTGCCGTACAGACCGTCTGCGGGCCATCTATAAACGTAGTGCAATCACTACAAATTTGAATTTTCGTTCCTGGTTGGCCATTCACGACGCACGCCGTTGGTCGCGTATCTCCCACACGACAAGTTTGCCCCGTCGCGAGCGATGCGCCCTGCACACAGGTCGAAGCGGCTGCATATTCTGTATTTGCGCAGAAGCCATCGTAGATCACCGTTCCTCCTCGTGCCGTGTTTCTCTCTAATACAGGGGTGTACCCTGATGCTGCCACTCCCTCGAACGTCGTCGCGAGTTCGTAGCGAGAACCCTGATCGATCGTTCGATACTGATAGATATGCGAGGTAAGTGGTCGACCAACTGCCGCCGCGAGCATCGGACAGAGATAGCGCTGACGCTCTGGATTCCAACAGGTGGCCGGATCAAAATTATTGCGATTTGCGTCTTCGCCCGTCATCGCCACACATGTTTCCGCCCGTGCGCACTCACTTGTTTCAGAACAAATCGCTCCAAGCGCACCGCCCGAATTCGCGCGACACCGCCCACAGCTCACGAAACGATTCACCGGATCTCGCGGAAGAGTCGCTCCGCTTGCGAGTGAAGCTCCAAGCGTTTGGCTCCAGCTTGGCCAACGGCTTGTACTCACGCCGCTCACAAACGAACCCGTGGTGAGCGCTGGATAGATGCCCGCCTCCATTTTTGCGGCTTCGAGCGAGGCATTCATGCGATACACGTCGCTCAAACGCGTACGATCACGCTGCGCTTTTTCTTTGATGCTCGCACAACGAGCGTTCGTATCGATGGCACCACACTCCCAATCAGCCGAACATTCAACCGTTTCTTCTATGCGCGTCGTGACACCGTTTTCTTCAACGTTTCGCGTGCGTATCAACAGTCCATTGCCTCCGTTCCGTGCAGGTACGACACAGACGTTACTATTTCCCGTCGTAATATTCACATTGAGCGTAAACGCTTCAAGAAGACGTTTGAAGATTTCTTGCGTTTCTGATTTTGCATCTTGACTCAAGGAGAGAATATAGATCACGCTCGCGACACTCGTCCCCGCCGTATTCATGTTGCTCGCAGAAATATACACCGTATTTCCATCTTTGACCGCTTCATACCCGTCGATGGTTGCTGTTTGAGGTGATCCACGAAACCCACGTGCATCATACCAATCTCTCGCGCTCACATGTGTTGGATTGTTTGCAAGACGAATACCAATTCCATCTCCACGAAACGCAGGCTCTGCAAAACTCAAGAGATATTGTCGCACAATCCCCTGATCCGCTTCGGCACGTCCGATAGGCGCGGTGCTGAGACGCAATCCAGGAAGATCGCCCGCTTCGCCTGCCACACCTGCATCCATGCAGTACATCGTTGAGAAATTGTAGAACGTGTTACTCGAAGCAACGGCTGGCGCCCAAGGAGCAAGCACGCGCGAAGAAGCCGCGTCCGTAAAGGGACCAAGATCGCGCGCAGGCCAAGGACGCTCGCAAAAACGAGCACTCGCGTTTTGCGCGCCTTCAATCACCCGTCCTGTCGAAGACGGAACGTTGAGTTCATCGCGATCAATACGCATGCGTGCAGAAATAGTCGCCTGTCCGTTTTTGTTGTTTGTTTGGACGTTTGTCGTGGCTCCATCTCTTCCAGAAATAGGATTGATCGGTAAAATCGTTCGTTCTGATGAGACCCATGGCTGCCATGACCACAAATACTGTCGCACGGAAACGATCGGTACAGCTGCACCCGTCGGCGAAAGCGCCTGCACGTTCGCTCGCCATAAATGCGATTCAGGGTGGACCGTGAAGAGATACGGGCTATCGGCGTTCGTATCTGTCACCTGCACGTTATCTGCCGCACAAATACGCGCGGCCGTTCGAAAGGTCCATTCTACGCGTTCTTGCTCCATTTTTACACCACGCGTGCTAAAAATACCGAGACGCGTTGTGGTCGTCATGTCTGTTTCTCCACGCACATACACGCGATACTCTTTATTTGCGCCAAGCGCATCTTCAATACGAAGGGAAACGCGTGTTCCCTGACCTTGCGGTCCCATTTCTACCCGCGCAGGTACAGCTCCCACGCACCAAACGTCCGCTATTGCTGAGGATGGACGCACGAAAGCGATGAAGCGTGTCCAGACGCGCGCATACCACGCAGAAGACGTTCCTGCGAGCACGTTCGTTATGGAACGCGTTCCTGCAGGACAAACCACCGCTACGTGTCGTTCTGCGAGGAAGATTTTCCCCTCAAGTCCACTTTGGTCAATCGTTGTGGAAAAATCGGCAAAAATATCCGTATTGCGACAAATGTCTGTTCCGGCGATGTTTGGATAGCGAGAAAGAATCGTTGGACGAAGCGCGCAACAGCCACCCGTTGTAAGACCATACCCTGCACGGCAGGCATTTTCTGACCGTTGTCCACACAGCACTCCGTAGTCAGCCGTTCCAGATCGCCCTTCCGTCGTCGCGCGAATTTTCGTCATGAGACGCGTCTCTCCCTCACCCGGATCACGAAGAGCGATTGCCTCAACGAGATGGGTATCTCCTGTGGTTACTCCTGCTCGCACGGTGGCTGTTTGTTCACGTAGTTCATCATTCGCTCCATCATTACGAATCACTAAACGCGCGATACTTGGATCAGGTTGTCCTGCCGCATTTGTGACTGCCCACGCGTAAGAACGATTTCCGACGAGCATTTGTCCCGTTTCAGAACAGGTGTCAGGCGCACTAAAGGGAAACGCCACGAATCGCTGACGGGCTCCTACCTCCGTTTCGATCTTTTCATCTGGAGCGAGCGCTACACGATCAACGGTACATTGGCCCGTGTTTTCCGTCTTTGTTTTAAAAATCCACGAAAAGCCTTGATCATGGTTCAACGAAGCAAATGAACGACCGCGCGTCGACACGATTCCTCCGCTTGGCGCGCTTGGACCGCTCCGCAGAATCACTCGATAGAACTGCCCCGTGCGCAATGCCGCGCCTGGATCGATAAAAATCATGCGTCCGAGAGCTCCCGGAGCTGCCTCTCCCGGAACAGCGGTCACACGAATACCGCTTTGAGCAAGCGAGAATGGCTCATCCATCGTACGACATTCCGCATCCGTACAACGACGAAAGACAACGTTCGCTACGGTGAGTGACGCCGCACGTATAGGGGCACTTGTAATCGCCCAAACAGCAGCATTTGTACAGGCTGCCTCACAATTTGGACCGTAGCTCTGAATGGTAAAAGGCCGTTCAACCACGCTCATTTCTCCAAATCCGGACACCGTTGCTCGCCCTGCCGCAACCGACGCCGTCACGCGCGAAGGATCGTTTAAACCCGTTTCCGCCTGCGCGGTCGCGGTTTGATCAGGAAGATGTCCTTGCGCTCCCGCGATTTGCGTGACATTCACACGTCCATCGAGACGATTTTCTTGATCACGAACGCTCCACGTCCACGCGTACCCTTCTGGATTGAGCTGCAAACACGCATCATCGGCCGCAAGAGGATTTGCATGCACATCCGTCGTGCGTTCTACATCTTCAAACTCATAATTTCCTGGGTTCACGAGCACCGATCCCACCGCACACGCTTCGTTTGAAGTGCGTGTCGCAAAACGAAAACAGTAGGCGTTCCCTGCGCCACACGCTTCACGAGGAGGCATGGCAAGACCTCGTTCAGAACGAATATTTGTTGTGAGAAACACTTGATAGAACGCAGAAGGCGCCCACCGTCCGTTATTCGATCCTGGACGGAAACGAATAAGACTTGAAGTTTGATCTGCGGCTTCCATGCGAGGAAAACCGACCGCCGCTGGAATAACCGCTCCGTTTTCACACGCATCGTCTGCAGAGGTACATTGTTTCACGAGAAAGGTCGAACCGTTCACCGTATTTGCATCAAGCCGCGTGGTGAAACGGACGATCATGTCGGCATTCACACACACTTGCGTTCCTCCAGGACGTCCACTCCACGGACTTGGAGAAGAGAGGCGTCGAGACGGCGGATTACATTCTTCGACCACTTCTGGATAGAGCGGAATTTCTCCCGTCGACATGCGCCACGCATAGTGCGCTTCACGAGAAACCAAGGGGCAGACACCTCCCGTTTGCGGTACACATACGCCAGAGCCTTCGCAGCATCGTTCCGTTGTCGAACAGATCGCCGCATCTTCATTACAATTGCGCACCGTATACGGTAAGGGATTGGACACCTGTTGATTCACATCAATGGACACGGCGCCCGTACGCGCACCAGATGGCACCACCGCTCGAATAGTTTGATCGGTCCATTCAAGAATAGACCCCGCCGGCACAGGAGTTGCAGCACCCGTAAAACGCACCACGCCCGTTTGCACACCAAAACGCTCTCCCGAGAAACGCACCTCCGTTCCGGTCGGACCTGTATCTGGAAGAAGCGTGCAGAGTCCCGGTCCAGGTTCACCCGTCACCACCGTGAGATTCGCGCGATTACTCATCGCTGATCCATCTTGACGTTGAAGCGCGAGCTGATAGACCCCTGCCGCAACGCTCGCCGAAGCGCCAAGTCCCTGTCCTCGCAGCGTTGCCGGTACCTTGATCGTGATCGACGTATTCGACCAATATCGACTCCCAAGGTCGCACGCATCCGGAAAATCCGTATCCGCATTCCCTTCGAGACCATTCGCTCCATACACCTTCACCACGCCCGCTTGATTGCCAAAATTCCGCCCACGAAGCGTGATGTACTGCCCAATAGGACCCTGCGACGGCTCAACCGCTTCAATAAGAGGTGGCTCTGTAGAGCGCGAACCCGTCACAAGAAAGGGCGTAGGATTGCTGAATTGATCACCTACACGCACGCGAATGGTCGCAGATCCAGGGGTAAGCGCAGGAATGCTCATCCCAATCTCGCGATTTGCCCATGAACGAAAAGCGGTTACGAGCGCGCTATCCACAAACACACTTTGTGAGCTTGCGCCAAATCCTGAACCAATCAACCGCACGTTGGTTCCGATCGCTCCCTCAACAGGCGTAACGCCGCAGAGCCCTGGGTACGTCGTGGTAGAAACGGTAAACACGCCTACAAGAGGACCAAACGCGTCATTACTCCCATCTTCTAGACCTGAAACGATATTTTTCAATTTGATAGGGCCTGTTTGGGCACCGACGGGCACCTCCACAATCACCGCATTCGCTGTCCAACCCGTTCCCACTTCCGTACACGCACTCGGTAGTCTCGCGCGTATACCATTTGCAAAAAGAACCTCTCCTTCACGTGCACCAAAATTTGCGCCAGAAATCGTGACCATGGTTCCAATCGCTGCGTCATCAGGCGTGATTCCCGTGATCACCGGCCGGTCTACGCATCGTCCTTCGGTACACACGGCGCTTGCACATTCGCTCGCGACACGACACGCACCTCCTGAACCGCTACAGATTCCACACCCTCCTCCACAATCTATACCTGTTTCATCTGTGTCTTGAACTCCGTTGAAACAGAGCTCAGAACGCACCATCACCGAAACCGGTTGAGAGGTAATTCTGTTCGAATCAATGTCAAAGGCCGTCACATCGACACGATGCGCGCCAAGCGTCACACCCATCGTATCCCACGAACCACGTCCTTCGAACGAGCGTGGTGACGTACGATCTTGTGGTACCACGCGCGCGATCATCCGCCCATCCGCCGAAAATTGCAGAAGAGAGATACCCGAATCATCCGACGCAGAACCAACCACCTCGACGCGGCTGTTTTGCGGAAGAGATTGCCCCTCGAACGGCTGTTGAAGGATCACGCTCGGCGGTGCCGCGTCCACAAGCGAACCCGTCGAGAATCGTTCTTCGCACACAGAACCAAGCCCTCCACACGAGATAGGTTGCCCCCCTCCGGAACGCATCGCGTTTTCTACTTTTGCGATATACGCGGTATTTTCATCGAAACAGAACCGCGTCGCGTTTGGCGCAGGACACGCCGCAGAAGGCGTAAACGTTGCGAGACGACCTTCGAGCTCAAAGCGTCCAGCAACCACTGTTTGATCTGCCGCCTTCAGAACTTTGACGTTCGCAGACACCTGTTCTGGTGTCACGTCTTGCGTAAAGAGAAAACGTACTTGCACGTTGCGAATAGGCACAGAACCGGAAGGCTCGATCCCTTCGAGACGGAAGCCTCCAATACCGCCCGATCCGCCAAGCGACCCCGTTCGACCGCGTCCTCCCATATCCGATGATTGTCCACCTGCCCCACCACCTCCCGTCGCATCCGTGAGAGATTTCAGAATAAAACGTGTGATCGCCCATGAGCTGAGAATAATGATGACGCCGATTACCGCATTCCGAATGATTTTTTGCGCGTTCTCGATTTTTGTCGCATCACCACCAGACGTCATCCAAAGAAATCCTGCGTACAAAATGAGACACACGAGAATAATACCGAGTAGCGAAAGCGCCACGTTGATGATACGCACCACGATCACGCGCGGGTCTTCCCCCGAGAGCTTCGTCGCGCTTCCCACTTGCGTGAGACCAAAATCGTCTCCTGGCGAAGTTGCTTGAGCGGAAACGGTCGCTGGCACACCAAAGAAGCTACCAAGCAAGAGACCGAGAAGAACGAGAGAGCGCAGGCGAGTCATAGGTTTTTAGGGTCGTGGAGGTAAAGTCTGAAGGGGTCCAGGAAAGGCGCATGCCGTCGCCGATGGACGATCATCGCAGCAGTACGGACTGCCCGTGCAACGTGCCGATGACGCAGGAACGAAGCAGTTTTGATACACGTTCTGCACATCTGACGTCACAAACGGCGCGTACTCTGGAGAGATAGTTCCATCAGGTACCGTTTGCATCGGCGAAAAAGGTCGGTGTCCGATTCTCGTTCTGGATTGCGTCGCTCGATCTCCTGATTGCGCGAGCCCTCCATCTGCTCGAAGCGGAGCCATATCTACAGTCCACCAAAACGTATCACGAAGCTCTTCTGGCTCATTTGTGCGAAGTCTGACCGTATCTGAAGAAAGCGTTGATGTTTGAAGAAGAGAATCGAAATCTGCATGAACGCTCGCATCAAGCGCGATATTACTCGCTCGCACGGCAGGCACAACGGCACGAATGGTTGGTGGTGTAAGGTTCGGACGCGCATCCGTACGAAAACGCCACGAGTAGTCGTCTTGTCCTGGACCTTGCGCGATTCCATCATCATTTCCATCAAATGAATTACCCACGTAGTCCACGATTCCATCATAAATACTCGCTCCCCCATTCTGAATGATGCGCGCTTGCGGAGGAATTTGTGAGAGCGAAGCAGCTTTCGCGCGTACCCCAATCGTGGAGGAAAAAGGGAGACAATACACCTGACGACCGCAGGAATTCACTCCGCACGAGACGTTCGTCACGAATTCGATCGTTCGAAAATGGTTCGAGAGCGTAAACAGTCCGCTTGGGCGCGTAGAGCCCGTACCTTGAAGAGGCGTCGCCGACACTTCGACATTTTGAAATCCTCCTCCATCACGAACAAGCCCTGACGCGGAAATCGGGTTGAGCGCTTTATCAAAATGCATCTGTACCACGATGTTCGGCGCATATTCTGCATTCGCGGATGGAACAACGGAAACGATACGTGGTGGGGTGTTATCGATCACGGTCGACACTTCAAAACGCCACGAGTAGCCGCCCTCCGAGGAAAGATACCCCTCAATTCCTCCAAAAATAGACGGGCCTGTACCTTCGGGCACCCATAAACGCAATGCCCGTGCTCCGCCAAGCAACCGCACCGTATAATCGGAGTTCCGTACCGCATTCCCAATCGACTGCTTTGGACGAATGACGAGCGACTGTTTATCGAAAGAGAGATACGCTTCTAAATCTTGCGGACGAAGCGTAGTCGCCTGTTCTTGTCCTGTTTGAAATATCCGCACCGCGTCGGCACTCACATCATGCGCGGTTGTGCTGGTTGTTTCTGTCCATCCGGCGATAATACTCGCAGGATCAATGGGTTGCTTGAAAGAAATCATGATGGACGTATTACGAGGTACGGCGCGCGCATCACGTTCTGGTATGTGATATTCGAGCACACCCGCTCCAAGCGCGCCCGCTGATCCGGGAAAACCCATACTGGTACGACGTCCTCCCCCACCACCGGCATTTTGACTTGCACCCCCACTCCCTCCCCCGCCTCCATCTGCAAGCCAATTCAGAATAAACTGCGATATCGCGAACGAAGAAGTGATAATAATAAGACCAATCACCGCGTTCTTCATGATACCTTTCGCTTTTTCAACAGGCTCGGGAGCGCCATTCGCCGTCATGTAGAGGTATCCCGCGTAGAGAAAATAGAATAGAAGGAGAATGCCTAAAAACGAGAAAAAGACATTCAACATCTTTCCAATGATCGCGTAGATATCCGTGGATGTATCCAAACCCGCTCCTGCGCCAATTGCCTGCACGCTACTCGCTCCGATATCTTGTCGCACGGCCGTTTGTGCAAGGACAGAGAGCGGCGCAAAAGCGCAAACAACCGCAAAGAAACCGATACTCACGGTGGTGAGCGATCGGATCCAAGCGGTTGCGCGGGAGGAACCCTTCCAAAGCATGGGAAGAACAATTCAAGAGTGAAAGAACCAAAGGGCGAACGAACGTGTTAGGGAGCAAGTAAGCGCTCGACAATCTTCCGAACCTCATTTCCGTCAGCGCGTCCAGCTACGGCCTTCATAGCGAGACCCATCGCTTTCCCTGTATCCGTAACCCCAGAAGAGTGTACCGCGTTTCGTACGATCTCTTCAAGCTCCTCTCGCGAGAGCATCGCTGGAAGATACGCCTGCAAGATATTGAGCTCGTGTTGCTGACGATCAGCGAGGTCCGTGCGCCCCGCATTCAAGAAATCGTTGAGCGCATCTTGATATTGCTTGACCATCGTTTTTATCACCGCGATCGTTTCTTCTTCCACAAGGTCGTGCCCAACATCAATCTGTTTATTCTTGAGCGCTGTACGCAGAAGACGCAACGTAGACAGTCGTTCCGCGTCTTTTGTTTTCATCGCCTCTTTAAAATGGAGATCTATGGTTTGAATAAGAGTAGGCATAGCAACATCATAACATAACAGGACGTATGAGCATACGTCCTGTGTGGCGACTTATCGGCGCGTAGTGCGCTTGTTTTTTTCTTCTTTTAGCTGACCGGTCTTCGCGAGATACGTATAGTGTCCCGTGAGGGTAACGCGTCGCAAAGCACCGTCGCGACGTTTGTTGCGATTCGGTTCGTGCTTGTGATGCTGACGGCGACGTACTTCTTGATTGAGGCACGTATCCTGACAGCGACGCTTAAAGCGTCCGAGAAGCGAGTCGAAAGACTCATTTTTTTTGCGTTTAACATCTGCCATAAAAGCCACGCTCCTTTCTGTAGAAAAACTCACTCCTAAGGAATGGTGCGTGGAGCGTAGCAAAAGACCAACAGAGAGTCAAAAAAACCGTATGAAAGAGCTCTTGTCAATGTCCTCTCCTTTATGTACAATTTGTACATATGCAAGTCCTAACGACAACCGCCGCTCGAAAAAATATCAGCGCTATTATAGACCGTGTCAAAATGCACGGCGAAGTGTTTGGCATCGGTCGTCGACACTCTATAGACGCGCTTATTATCCAGTTTCCTCATACATACAACAAAGACCTGAACGAAATAACAAATATCAACGCTCTATCGCATAGCTTTGATTTTTTAGCAGAAGAACCAGAGCTCTATTCGATATCTGATCTAAAGAAGAGGTATGTGTAAAGGAACGATCGTTCTTGTACCTTTCCCCTTTACGGATGTATCAGGAAACAAGATACGCCCATGCTTAGTTCTTTATGCACAAAAGAACGGCGAAGACTGTATCGTTGCGTTTATTTCATCCGTACAACAAAAACAAGCGAACGCAGCTCATCTCAAAATGAAAGCAACAAAAATAAACGGGCTGAAGATGGATTCCGTGATTAAGCTGGATAAAATAGCCACCCTTCAGAAGAAGAGCGTGCTTGGTGAGCTAGGATCGATTGAGCCGGCACTGCTCAAAAAAGTTGATTTGCAGTTAAAAAGAATATTCGATCTTCCGTAACGCCCCTTCCTTGACCAGTCCCCTGCTTTCCCGTATCCTTCCCCCACTTGATCGGGTAGGTTATCGGTCTGACGGCTTTACGTTCAGCGATGATCGAGACGATCACCCAAAATTCCATGTCTCCTGTAGATACATCCCCCCTCGCGCAGCTTCTCAATGATGAAGTATATACGCATTTTCCGCGCGTTGGCGATGTCGTAAAAGGTACGGTGGTGGCCGTTGGTCGAAATGAAGTGCGGTGTGATTTGAACGGTCTTTCCGTAGGACTCATTCGTGGACCAGAACTCGATAAAAACCTCGATCTTCGCGTAGGCGATGATGTAGAAGCGAGCGTCATCGAACTCGACAACGAGTTTGGTGAGCTTGAACTTTCGTTGAAAGGCGCCGGCCGCAAGCGCGCATGGGACAAAATCAAAGAACTCTTCACCCAAGGCACGATTTTGACGATCAAGATCATGGATGCGAACAAAGGCGGGCTCATCACGCGCGTCGAGAACGTTCCCGCGTTCGTTCCTGTGTCCCAACTTTCGCCAAACAACTACCCACGTGTGGCAGGCGGCGAAAAGTCCAAAATTCACGAAAAACTCAAGAGTCTTGTGAATAGCATGCTCGAAGTCAAGATTATTGATGTAAACGAAGAGGAAGAAAAGATCGTGGTTTCTGAAAAAGCCGTGTGGGAAACAAAGCAAGAATCCGTCCTATCGAAGTATAAAGTGGGTGATACGGTAGAAGGCGCTGTTACAGCGGTGACAGATTTCGGCGCATTCGTGCGTTTCGAAGAGAACCTCGAAGGACTTGTCCATATCAGCGAAATCGCGTGGCAACGTATCGATCATCCTCGCGATGTTCTCAAGATGAGTGATCGTGTACGCGCAGAAATCATCAATATTGAGGGGTCAAAAATCTTCCTTTCGATGAAAAAACTCATTGACGATCCTTGGAAGAGCGTCGCCGACCGCTATAAAGTAGGACAACTCATCAAAGGAAAAGTGCTCAAAATCAATCCGTTCGGCCTCTTTGTGGAGCTCGATGCAGACATTCATGGCCTTGCGCATATCAGCGAACTCGCGAACAAACCCGTGAAAGACGTAAACGAAGTGGCGCGCATCGGTGATGAATTCGACTTCCGCATCATCAATGTTGATCCGGAGAACCATCGCTTAGGACTCTCCCTTCGCAAGCAAAAAGACGCGAAAGAAGCATAGAAGAACAAAAACTTCCCGCTCATATGAGCGGGAAGTTTTTTTATTGGACAGGAAAACCTTTTTTCCCTAAGCTTTCCTATGTCTATGAACCCTACGCTTCGCAACGGACTCCTGATCGCTCTCGTGATTCTCGTCATGGGATTTGGGTTTTCCCAGCTCAACCTCGACAAGCCCGCGGAAGGCAATCTTCAAACCCTCGTGGAGGATATTCGCGCAAATCGTGTTGCCTCCATTGAAGTAAAGGGTCCTGAAATGACCGTTCGTCTCAAGGATGCGTCGATAAAAGTCGTTCAAAAAGAGTCGAATGAGTCGCTTTCCGAGCTTCTTCGCAACTACGGTATCGCTCCCGAAACCCTTCAGGCGCTCGGCATCACCGTCGTCCAACCCTCGGAATGGGAGCTCTTTCTTCCTGTTCTTCTCTCAAACCTGCTTCCTATTCTGATTCTTGTAGGCCTCATGGTGTACATGGCACGGCAAGCACAAGGCGGCGGTGGGCGAGCGATGAACTTCGGACAATCGACCGCGCGTGAAAACTCAAAAGAGGACCCCGTATTCACCTTTGCGGATGTTGCAGGAGCAAAAGAAGCAAAACAGGAACTCCTTGAAATCGTGGAATTCTTGAAGCACCCCGAAAAGTTTGCCAAGCTCGGTGCGAAGATTCCGAAAGGTGTTCTCCTTATGGGTGGTCCAGGAACGGGAAAAACCCTTCTCGCGAAAGCCACGGCAGGCGAAGCGGGCGTGCCATTTTCCTTTTTAAGCGGTTCGGAATTCGTTGAGATGTTCGTCGGCGTTGGTGCTTCTCGCGTACGAGACCTCTTTGATCGTGCAAAGAAACAAGCGCCCTGTATCGTCTTTATTGATGAAATCGACGCCGTGGGCCGACAGCGCGGTGCGGGTCTTGGCGGATCTCATGACGAGCGTGAACAAACCTTAAACCAAATCCTTGTTGAGATGGACGGCTTCGCTCCAAATATTGGTGTCATCGTCATGGCGGCGACGAACCGTCCGGATGTGCTTGACCCCGCCCTTCTTCGTCCAGGTCGTTTTGATCGACGTCTGGTGATTGATTCGCCCGACCTCAACGATCGCGAAGAAATCCTTCAGATTCATGCGAAGAACAAGCCTCTTGCGAAAGATGTCGCTCTTCGTCGTATCGCGGAACGTACACCCGGTTTTTCTGGAGCGGATCTGGCGAATTTGATGAACGAAGCGGCTATTCTTGCGGCGCGTAACAATAAAGAAGAGATTATTCAGCTTGATATTATCAACTCAATTGAGAAAGTCATGCTTGGTCCTGAACGTCGTAGCCATCTTATGAACGAAGAGGAGCGTCGCGTGACAGCTTACCATGAAGCAGGGCACGCGCTCGTTGCCTACCTCTCCCCAACCGCGGATGCCGTGCACAAAGTGTCTATTATTAGCCGTGGGCGCGCGGCCGGCTATACCATTAAGCTTCCTGTGGAGGATCGTCGTATGCGTCGTTCTATGGAATATAAAGAAGATCTTGCGATGATGCTTGGCGGATTCGTCGCGGAAAAGAGCGTGTTTGGCGATATCACGACGGGTGCCACAAACGATATGCAGCAAGCGACACGTCTCGCGAGGAATATGGTCTCGCAATGGGGCATGTCTGAAAAACTAGGTCCGCGCGTGTATGGCGATCAGCCGGAAATGGTATTCCTTGGACGTGATTTTGGTGAGCAAAAAAACTATTCTGAAGCGCGTACCGAGATGATTGATCATGAGATTGATCGTTTGCTGAACGAAGCGCTTGAAACCGCGACCATGCTTCTTACAGAGAATCGTGACACACTCGATCGTCTTGCGGACTATCTCGTAGAACACGAGATTATCGAACGTGATGAGGTCGAACGGGTGATAGGTTTTCCTCCAGCGAATCGAAAAAATATTTTTGTCAGATAACAAATGCCCCCTCTTGGAAGAGGGGGTGAGTGGGATTGTTTACCTGCCTGCTACGTCGCGCGGCAAAGACGGGACCTCTGTGACACCGCCATCGCGCGTGGAACCCGTTCCCGGAAGCGTCGGGAGTCCCATCCGTGCGAACACGTTGCTCAAGTTCGAACGTGCCGTTGCGCACGCATTCACGTCGCCCTCCTGTCCTGCGCGAGGGCAGTACGTGAGCATGTGCTGAAGATACGGAACGAGCTCACGCGCACGCATCGCGTCAGGGAAGAGCGGATTCCGCTCCAATCCATTGACCTGCTCACGCGCATTCGCGTACCGCAGCTGTTCCTGCTCGCAACGCGTCGCTTCTGTTTGCGCCTGCACGATCGCACGAGGACGAAAGCCCTGCGCTCGCACTGCTTCGGCCGGCCAGAGAGCCATGCTCGGAGGAGCGACTTCACGTCCCACGTCTCTCGGATCGATACGCGGCGCGAGGGAACGACCATCCTGACAGAGACGAAGCTCCGCATGCGCGCGATCCAGTTCGCGTGTCAGCTGCTCACGTGCCTGCGTC
This sequence comes from uncultured Gammaproteobacteria bacterium, assembly GCA_964428975.1. Taxonomy (GTDB): domain Bacteria; phylum Patescibacteriota; class Patescibacteriia; order 2-12-FULL-60-25; family 2-12-FULL-60-25; genus JAGOUA01. The sequence continues at coordinate 51,315 of CAYSAI010000005.1, forward strand.
CCGAGAAGCACGATCGCGAGACGTGTCATGTCGGCAGAAGAAGATCCTCCAGATCCTCCAGCCGTTTCACGAAGGGAAGCGACCTGCGTTGAAAGATCTCGAACGCCCGTCCGCATTTGCTCTACCTCGCGTCGCGTTTCCGCAATGATGCGATGGTACGGAAGCAGATCGGCACGCTGGCAACGGAGACGCCCGACGGTGGTCTGGGCTGTGACAGCGAGGCGTTCGATCGCCTGCCGTGCGTCCGGCTGAACCAAGAGCCATGAGTACCCGTTTCGATCCGCGCATGCAAGGCACTCGGTACGCTCATCCCCCGTCTCGCTGCCGCACATGCGACGACGAGAGGTGGTGTGGTGGGCGAGTCTGCGCTGCTCACGTGCGGCAGCTTCAGCGGCGACCGTTGTCGAATTCGTCGAAGTATTTGCCACGCTTGCCGGACACATGAACGACGTGAAAACGCTTCTGCCCGCACTCATGATGCTGGCCGCTCTCACGCACGAAGGAACATCCGTTCGGAGGAGGCATACGTTCATGTTGGGCGAGGTACTCTGCGCACACACCTGTGTTCGCATAGAAGTACCGTTCGTCGAAGCAAAGCAGTCGCGAAGACACAGACCGATCGGATCGAAGGAAACCTGCTGCGCGAACGCACGATTCGGAATGAAACTGCCGCCGATAGCGACGATGAGACCCGCGAACCCCAAGGCACGTTTTCTCTGCATGATTCTCTCCTTCTGGAGGGACGTCCGGAACCAGTTCCGGTACAGAATCGTCCCATAAAAAAGAGAAATGGTCAAGAGGAGCGCGTCCAAATCATTGACAGAATGGCCTCTTTTTGACTAGAATAAGCCGTCTCGCGAATGTCTCGCGATGATCAACGAGGAGCTCATCATGAGCGACGAACCAAAAGTGTCACAACCCCCTTCAAGCGTTCACACGGCAATCACCGTGCCCGCACCGGCGGATGAGGTAGATCACGAGGAACTGCACGACTCCGAGATCTTGAGTGCGTATCCGGAACCGATGCACACCGTCCATCTCCTGCTCATCGATACGCCAAACCTGAATACGGAGCGGCTCCGGATCTGTGGACAGGTGTTCGACCTCATCGAGAAGAGCGACGTACAGGGCTATCTCGCTTCCGGACATCCGACCTCACCTGTGCTGATCGTCGTCGTTTTCTGGAGCCAGCTCTTCGCGAAAGAGTGGTCCATCGCATCCGTTCACGCGACGATCGGCACACCGAAACACGCCATCGTGATTGATGATCGTGATCTGTTGCCCGAGGAGAGCCCCTATCGGCATCATCCAATTGCTGGGTGTAAGAGCTTCGGGAACTTCTTGCCCATTCACCATACGGTGAACGCTCTCGAGCGCAACCTCCTCCCCTTCCTCCGCCAATGGCTCGGTCTCACGGACTGGTTCGGAAAGACTTCGCCCAATGGGGGCTGGGGTTGGCCCGACGAGAGTCCGAAGAGCGACGAGCGCCCCTCTTCCATCCCCTGATTCTCCCACACGTGGATCAGGGGGTTTTTTTGACGCACGCCGCAACCGCTTCATGAAGACCTCCATCAAACATAGTAGGAAGAATGTGCGCAGGAGTTGGTTCTTTCACCGCATCGGCAATTGCCTGTGCTGCCACAAGCTTGATCTCATCCGTCACGCGCGTGATGCCCTGATCCAGCATGCCGCGAAACAGTCCTGGATAGCAAAGCGCGTTGTTGCATTGGTTCGGATAATCGCTTCGACCGGTCGCCACAACGAGCGCTCCTGCCGCATGAGCCTCTTCCGGAAGAATCTCTGGCACAGGATTTGCGAGAGCAAACACAATTCCTTGTGGCGCCATGCTCTTGATGAGCTCTGCAGAAAACGCTCCTACAGCGCTCACTCCAATAAGCACATCCGCTCCTTGTACGACCTCTTTTAATCCATCACCCCGCTGTCCGCACGTCGCCATCTCCGCAAGCCAGCGTTTTTCCTCTGTAAGACCTTCGCGAGAAGACCGAATCGCTCCCGTTCGATCAACCGCAACGAAGTGCTTCACGCCCGCCGTCCGCAGGAGCTTCGCAATAGCAACACCCGCTGCCCCAGCGCCATTCAACACCACACGTATCTCCTGCATGGTTTTTCCTGTCACTTTGAGGGCATTCAAAAGACCCGCCAGAACCACGATCGCGGTTCCATGTTGATCATCATGCATCACAGGAATCTGCATCCGCTCTTGAAGCGCGCGTTCAAGCGCAAAACAGCGCGGCGCGGAAATATCTTCGAGCTGAATCGCTCCAAACGAAGGCTCGAGCGCGGCGATCATCGTGATAAGTTCGTCTGTATCTTGCGTATTGAGCACGAGCGGTACCGCATCGATCCCCGTAAATCGTTTAAAGATGGCACATTTTCCTTCCATAACAGGAAGCGCCGCATAAGGACCAATATTGCCGAATCCAAGCACCGCGGAGCCATCAGACACCACTGCCACCGCGTTCGAACGCCACGTGTAGCGATTCACCTCCTCAGGCGCTTCTGCGATACGTTTTGCCACCGCTCCCACGCCTGGAGAGTAGATCAGCGTCAGATCATCGAGCGATTCGATGGGTGCTTTTACCTGCATGTGTATTTTTCCGCGTAAAGAAGCGTGCAGGGCAAGTGCGTCCACCGCGAGCTGTTCAGGAGAGCGAGGCATAGATATATAGAGAGTAGGTCCTGTGAGGATACTTGGTTGCCTTGGCGCTCGCAATCGTCTATAGTCCGCCCATGTCTTCCCCTGTGTTTATTGGCGCATTCGCCTCACCAAGCGAACTTCCCACACGATACGATCATGTATACGTGTGTATTGGACGATCCAACGTGGGAAAATCCAGCTTCGTGAATACCCTCACAAAAAGTACGATCAGCCGCACGTCGCGCACTCCAGGACGTACGCAAACGTTAAACGCGTTTTCCTATGGAAAGCATACGCTTCTACTTGACCTTCCCGGCTATGGCTTCGCGGCGCACGCGCGAGAGAAGCGCAATCTGCTTGAAACGCGCATCTACGATACGCTCACGCAGCTTCGTCCTACGAAGATTTTTTTGTTGATCGACGCGTGCGTTGGCATCACCGCTCTTGATGAAGAAATGCTCGTCTTTCTTGAAACGGAACATCTTCCACATATCATCCTCGCGAATAAGATCGATAAACTCACGCAAAAAGAACGTGCCGCGCAGGAACGAGCGATTCGCGCAGGACTTCCTCCTGATGCGGAGCTGATCTTTTGTTCCGCTGCAAAAGGCACAGGCTTTGGAGAGATACGCGGAATGCTTACCCGTTAACGTCTCCAAGAATAGGTGCGATAGCCCCAAAAACGAGAGGGAACCGTGCGCGCGACAAGATGTTGCCACGTCGTGAGCACGAAGCGCACGAACGGCGAACGCAAAAGAGATTTCCCCCAAGCGGGCACACGATAGTGATACGCAAGACGCCAATACAAAGACGGTTCATGTCGAACCACCTGCACGACGGCAGATGAAGGAAAGAGCGGTAAAAGATCCTGCTCTTGAATAGCTCTCACGCCTCGTTCTGCGGGCTGGGTGAGCTGTTGAAGGAAGATCAGCGGATGCAGAACATTGGGTTCGATAGCTATAACGACGCCCCCCTGCTTTGTCACGCGTTCCATCTCCTGTAAAAAAGCTCGCCGTTCTGCGGACGTCGCAAGATGATGCAGAACATCTCGACAAAAGACGAGGTCAAACGTTTTTTCCTCAAACGGAAGCGCGAAGCCATCACCCAAAGACACGGGCAAGTTCACGCGCTTCGCTGCATCCACCGCTTCCGGACATGGATCAATACCGGAACACGGCTTTGTCGCATCAAACATCTGCAGAAGCGCGAGATTTGTTCCTGCTCCACACCCCACTTCAAGAATACGCCCACCCACAGGAAGATGCTGTACACGCATGAAAAGCTGTTGCAAGATACGCATCTCTCCTTCTCGTACGAATGGTTCTTCCAAAATCCATGCATGGCGATACTCATACGGGGTGCTGCCAAAGTAGCGCGACTGGATCTTGTCCATAGAATAGTCGTGATCGTACCAGAACCACTTGAAAAAAACACCTTTTTCTGCAATGATGCTCGATATGATTCCGCGATCGTATCGAATAAAGCAGCTTCTCCTTGTGTTTGGAGATCTTTTCGTGTTCCAAACAGCCCTCGTGCTCGCGCTTCTTCTACGTTATGGAGCCATCACTGCGGGTATTCTTGAGCGGCATGTGGGCGTGTTCTTCGTCATCAGTCTTCTTTGGTGCGTCACGTTCTACATCAACCACCTCTATAGCCTCGAACCCCAGTCTCCTTTTCATCTTATACGCCGGTTTAGCCAGTCCATGCTCGTCAATTTTGCTCTGGCCATCGCCTTTTTCTACCTCTTGCCGCTTGGGATTGAGCCGCGAACCAACCTGTTCCTTCATGGTGGCATCAGCCTCGTTCTTGGATGCGGATGGCGTATCTTCGCAGAACGTGTATTGATAAAAGGACAAAAATCTCGCCCATTTGCGTATATTGGTCCAAGCGAACATCTCCCGCGCGCGATCGAACTCATGCAAACGAACCGTTTCGGCTACACGCTGGAAGAGAACGCTCTTTCCACCGAAGAGATGCGGCTCGCTCTCAACGAACGTCGCGTGCGCGGCATTCTTGTGCCGAATAAACTCGTTCCTGACCGTTCACTGCGCGATCTTGTTCACACGGCGCTCTTTTTACGCGTCCCCATTCTTGATCTGATCGATCTCGAAGAAACGAGCGCCGGACGTATTCCTCTTGCGTCGCTCAATGATACGTGGCTTCTTTTCCATCTGAAAGAGAATGAGAAAGCGCTCTCCGATCGAGCGAAGCGTTTGATTGATGTTCTTTGTGCGATTCCATTCGCTTTTCTCACGATCCTTCTTGCCCCTCTTCTGCTGCTTTTCAATCTGTTTTCCAATCGAGGACCGCTCTTGTATTCTCAAGAACGTGTTGGTCTGCATGCCAAACCGTTTCGTTTATGGAAGTTTCGTACGATGCGTTTGGATGCGGAAGCGAACGGCCCTCGCTTCAGCGGAGGAACGGATACCGATCCGCGTATCACCTCTCTTGGACGATGGCTCCGGAAGATACGTCTCGATGAGCTGCCGCAGGTGTGGAACGTCCTTCGGGGCGAGCTTTCGTTTATCGGTCCACGGCCGGAGCGTCCGGAGTTTGTCGCGCCTCTTCTCGTACGCGAGCCGCTCTACGCGCTGCGCCATCTCACAAAACCTGGGCTCACGGGCTGGGCGCAGGTACAGTATCTCAAACCCAATCAAACGAATGAGGATAACCTTGTGAAGTTGCAGTACGATCTCTACTACTTAAAACATCGTTCACTTGTTCTGGATGCGCTTATTCTGCTGAAGACCGTGGGGATTGTGGTGCGGAGGGAGGGGGTGTAGAGGCTCGCCAAAACAGCAGAAGCTTTCCCGCACGCTCTTTTGGCGTGAGAACAAGTTTGCTCACAGACGCATCAACGCGTTCCGCCTCTATCGGCTCGTGCGAACGAGACGTCGCTTGCAAAAGCGCGTGTTTCCACGCCTCGACGTTATCTGCTTCGACGTATTCCACGAGAGGATAGTCGCTCATCGCTTCACGAATACTTGGCAGATCACTCACGAGAAGATACCGCTTTGCCGCGATTGCCTCGTAGATTTTCATGGGATTCGTGTCTTCCTGCGAAAGCGAGGTCTTTCCTGAATTCGGTACGAGAAGTACATCCGCCGCTTTCAACCACAACCGTACTTCTTCGCGAGAACGTTGCCCATGAAAGCGCACGTTCGAAGTGGTACCAGCAAGCTTCTTCATACGTACGAGATCTTCCCCAAGCCCTCCCACGATATGTATTTCGAGCGCATCCGCAGGGAGAAATGCGGCGGCTTCCACCACCGTATCCACGCCTTTCCACGGAAAGAGCTGTCCGATATACACCGCGAGAAACACATCCTGTGAAAGCGCGAGCGCTTCTCGAGCCTCTGCGCGCGTGAAACGGTCAAGCTCTTCAAGAGAAAACGTGATGGGATTTGGGAGAACGATCGATGGAGGAAGTGACACTTCTAAGAGTTCCAATCTCTTCAGTTTTAGAGTATTCGTGCTCACAACTCCTTTCACCCTTCGCACAAGCGAACGCATACACGCACGACGAAACCACGTATCGTTGTTTGGGAAATCATGCAGATCCCAGTACACCGGCGCAAAAAACGAACAGAGCCACGCCTGCACCGGGTCGTTGATAAGAAGCACATCCGCTTGCCAAGCGCGCATTTCACGAACACACGCGAGAAGATCCACCACGCGAAGCCACGAAAAGAGCGACGGACGTGTCAACAAACGAAAAGCTCCAAACGGATGAAATGCCACGCCCGGAATCGGATTTGGTTGCTCCTGCGTTCGACGTGGATAGAACAACGCCACTTCCACTCCTTGTTCCGCAAACCCTCGCAGCATCGCGTCTACTTGAATGCCGTAGGCTTTTTCCGTGGGATAACGCGCGTTGAGCGCGAGGCCGATTTTCATACACGCATGAGCGTACCCTAGTCATGCGCGCCGCAGCAAGTTAGAGTACGCATCATCTCTCTATGTCCACGCAAAAACGTGAGATTCTGCTTATCACCCAAGCCATGGATCAAGACCATCCTATTCTTGGGTTTTTTGTGAGCTGGGTACGCACTCTCGCAGCCTATGGCGACCCCATCACCGTTGTATGCTGGCACCACGGTCGATGCGAGAACCTTCCCTCTTCTGTTACTATCCTCGCGTTTCCAAAAGGAAAATGGCGTCGAACATGGGGGCTCTTCAAGCTCAGTTGGCAGAAACGCCACGCGATAGGCGCGGTTTTTGTTCATATGATTACGCCCGTCACGGCTGCGCTGGGTTGGTGGTGGCGGCTCCTTGGGTTTCGTATCGTGCAATGGTACATGCACGGACACGTTCCCCTTTCTTTGCGTATCACGAACGTGTTTGCGCACCGTATTCTCACCGCCACTCCGGAGAGCATGCGGTTGGACACACCAAAAAAACACGTGACGGGACACGGCATTGATACGAACATCTATAAACCGGATTCAAGCATAAAACGCGAGTCCATGATGCTCTATGTGGGACGCATCACTCCACGAAAAAACCTGCAAGAACTCATTCTTGCTTGTGCGAGCATACGAACATCTCCAGAAATGGCGCCGTTTTCTCTCGTGTTGGTGGGTGAACCGTACATGGAATCAGACCACGCCTATGCGCAAGAGCTGAGTGATCTCATACGAACTCACGGCATGGAATCGTACGTCCGATGGGCGGGCACGCAAACAGGAACAGCTCTGTTGAAACTCTATTCTCAAACCGCCCTCTTCGTGAACCCAAGCAAAACAGGAAGTCTCGATAAAACCGTTCTCGAAGCGATGGCGTGCGAAGCGCCCGTCCTCGCGACAGGCGAGGTGTATGCGCACCTGACGAACGTTCGCTACATTCCCTCGCTCCTCGCTCCAGAAGCTCTCGCGTATATGCGAGAGTGTCTCGATTCTCCCACATCTCTCCCAAGCGCACGACGAGAGGTCCAAGAAAAAGCCGAACTTTCTCGCCTCATCGCACGCATTCACTCAGAACTTCTCCCTCAATAGCTCGTCCGCGATCGATACACCGACGTACGGAGGGATGCATACGCCTGCTTGAAACGCGCCGTATGCATGTTCATCCTCAAGACAGCCGAGCGCGTTCACCCATGAGCTTTCATCCGTAGGCGAAAGCTCGAGAATACCTCCAAATCCCTTTTCTAAGCCGTGTTCTTTTGTGAGAAGTACCGGCACACCACACGCAAGTGCTTCGATCACCACGTTTGGATAGATATCTGTGGTGGAAGGCAAGAGAAGAAGATCGCTCTTCGAGAAATAGCTCGCGATTTCATGCGCTGGAACATCTCCCACGAAAGAAACATGCGGTATATCTGCGAGAAGTTCTTTCATAGCCGACTCATCCGGTCCAGAACCAACGAATGTACACGTAAACGCGATCTTCTCGTCAAAACATCGACGAAGCACATGACATAAAAACGTAAGATTCTTCACGCGAACGAAACGTCCCACAAAAAGCAGACGAAGCGGCTGCTCGCTTCTTCGTACCTCACGAGGGTTTGAGGGGTTTTTGAGCGTGAGGCGATTTGGCAGAAGGGAAAATCGCGTATCAACAGGATCAAAAAACGTATGAAAACAGGCTTCAAGAAGCGACGATACAAGTACGATACGGTCAGCTGGCGCAAGAAGCCAGTGATAATAACGCTTCATGAGCCATTGCCGCCACCCTCCAAGCGACTGCTCCCAATAGGCTCGGAGCGAAACGGACGTTCTTCCTGCGTGCACCATACGTTCCCAAAGCGCCTCACCTCCAAAACGAAACACCAGCTTTTGCGGAGAACGAAACGCACACGCAAGCCGCGCGGGAAGCCCCACGGAAAGCGCGTCGAGCACGAGGAGGCGCGTGTTCGGCGTGAGCGCCTGAAATAGTGCCTTCGCATAACGCTTATACCGCCCAAGAACAGAATGTCCACGCGCGATACGGATCACTCGTTCTCCGAACGCGCCGCGTTCTTCCGCATCCATAGAGCCGTAGGTGATCACGAGCACTTCATGCCCTCGTCCACGAAGATCTTCCACCACGCGATGCGCGACGCTCGAAACACCCCCTACTTCAGGAGGATAGATGCCCGCAGCGATGAGGAGGCGGGGATTCAGAGATGGCCGTTTCTTGAAGCGATATCGAAGTCCAATGATAAACGCTTCGATCATCGTAGAAAAACTCATCTTGCTTTGGCCATGCGAACGATCCATAAACGTAATCGGCAGTTCCTTCCAACGAGTCGTAGCCCCTGAAGCCAGCCACTTCATATCTATTTGAAACGCATACCCATTGGAACGGATCATAGTATACGGCATGCGACGCAAGAGATCGGCCCGATAGGCAACAAACCCGGCCGTGATATCCGCCATCGCGAGGTTCGTCATTCTTCGCAAGTACACGTTCGCAGCACGAGAAAGCCACAGACGGCTCCGTTGAAAGCCCGTGATATCACCGCCCGATACATACCGCGAGCCAATCGCAAGATCATGCTCTTGCAGCGCGTGCACCATATCCGGAATGCGTGATACGGGGTGCGAACCGTCGGCATCACATTCTATAACACTCTCACAATCCTCGTGCGCAAGCGCGTACGAAAACCCCTCGATATACGAACGAGCGAAGCTACGTGGACCTAGACGATGCACTACATGACAACGTGCTACGTGCTGTGATGCAAGGAACGCGAGTTCATCTTTCGTGCCATCCGTCGACGCATCATCCACCACAATCACGCGATAACCTTCTCCAAGAGAGAGTACCGCATCCACCGTTGTTCGAATATTCTTCTTCTCTTGATAGGTTGGAATAACAACGTAGTGCATACTCAAGGGAATTTTTGCGCAAGCACGACCATCGTATCACGTAGGTCGAGCGGGAGACGTACATTCCACCACGTATGACGATCAACCCAACGCGCAAGACGTGCAAGAAACGCGAGCGAAAGCCATCGCGAGGCTGTTTGTAAGATATACGAAAGACGAAACGCCTTCGGTACACGTCCCGTCCAGATCACGCGCAGACCCGCGCGCTCACACAGGAGACGCAATGATTGCGACGTAAAAAGCGTAAGATGCTCAGGAGGAACGAATGCATGCCAACGGAGTCCCATGAAACGAGCGTAAGCGCTTCCGGCATCAGGCGTGTGTAAAAGAACGAGGCCGTTTGGCGCGAGAAACGTCGCTGCCTGTTTGAGGAACGTGTGCGGTTCTGGCACGTGCTCGATCACATCGAGCATCGTGATCGCTTGAAAGGACGCGGGCGTATGCGAGGCGTTCGTCATGTCTCCCACAACCATCGGAAGAGACTTCGCTCGCGCAAGCACGGCGGCTTCTTCAGAAATCTCCTGCCCCACGACGTCCCATCCACGAAGACGTGCTCGCTCGAGGAACACGCCCGTCGCCGCGCCGATATCGAGGAGACGTCCCGAGCTCGCCTCGTGCTTTGCAAGAATATCGAGAAACGCATCAAGTCCGTCGAGCGTAGCGCGCTTATCTTCTTCGTAGTTCGCGTATCCGAAGGCTCCCCCACCCGTAAAGTACGCTTGGCCGTACACCTGCTTGATTGCTTCGGGGGAAGGACGTGGCAAAACGGCGTGTGCGCCACATACATCGCATCGTTCAATCGCGTATAATCTTACGGAACCCGCTTCGCGTAGAGCAGAACCAAACCCGCACGCAGGACACACCTCTTGTATGAGAGGAGCTTCTTTCACACCTTCTTCGCGCAGCGTTTTATATTTCCACAACGTAAACGCGCACAGCGCGAGCGCCACCTCTACAAAAATATATTGCGCACGATAGCGAGAGCTCGCTTGCGCCGCCGCATTGAGAGAAAGTGCGATGATACCGAGCTCGTACAAGAGAAGAAAAAGCGTGACAGGAACTATCTCACGACGATAGCGCCACGCAAACCAAGGCGCGGAAAGACTCACGAAAAAGAGCACCATCCAGAACACGCGGGCGAAGGCCGCATACAGAAACGGAAGGTTAAACTCCTGCACGAACGCCCGAATAAGCGCGAACGGCCCCTCGTTTAACAGAACGACTGTAGGAGAGAAGCTTGGATAGGAAAAAGTGAGAAGGCCGAAACTTTGTGCATACAGGATAGCTTGATCTTGGGCGACAACCGTAAAAAACGCACTTATTTGCGAAAGAACAAAGCCTTTTGGATAGCGCTTGATCGCTTCCCCTGTTTCTTTCTGAAAAATAGGTTTGAATTCGTAGCCGTGCACGTCTTGCTCTTCGACGGGTGAGGTCGCGACGTACCCTTTCTCATGAAGACGCTGGAGATACTCGACGCGAAGTGCATCATACGGCTTCCCTGTTTCGATGGATTCAGCCGTCGCTGCGACGCGCGTATACATATTAAACCACCCAACGTTCGCGTAATCCCACACACCAAAGAGCGTGTGATTACGAAAAAACCAGGGCGCGAGAACCAGCCCCCATCCAAGAAGAAACACGAATGATGCTTTTGCGAGCGTTTTTGCCTGTGGTTTACGTGTCCAAAGTTGATAGAAGACAAAAACCAAGACGAGGAACGGGAGAAATTGAATGATCGGCCGTGTAAGCGTTCCGAGTCCTACAACGAGACCCGCCGCGAGACCTCGCTTCCACGTAGGCTGTTCGAACAAAAGCACAAGCAGCACCATCCCCCACGCGGCAAGCGGAAGAAAGATCGATTCCGATCCGTAAACGAAACTGTAGTACCAAAGATGCGGATCCAGTGCTAAAAAGAGACCCGCCAGCAGCTCCAAACGAGGTGATCGCTTCAAGCGCGAAAGGATCAGCATACCCGCGAGCGGGATAGTCGCCCCCAAGAAGATCGACAGGTAGATGGTCGGATAGAAGGAACCCGTAAGTGCTTTTGAAAAGGCGAGGAGCGCAGGATACACAGGGGTACGGATGGTATCAGGGACATACGGTTCTTGCGTCCGAAGAGAAAACCCTCGTCCTGCGAGCATGTTTTCTGCCATGACCATGTATTGTCCGCCATCTGTGGCCTCACGATCTGTATACGCTTTTCCTGCAAATAACCAAAAAAAGGCGAGATGGAAACCGAGAGCGAAGAGAAATACCCCTAGATATCGCTTTTTCATGACCGTAGCTTAGGGAAAAGGCGGGAGGGATGCAATGATGGCTTTTATTCTTCCTCTTCAGTAGGATGCTTCGCATATGAAGACCATCTTCATCACCATGGCCGATCCCATGACCGTACGAAATATCTTTCGTACACCATTTTGGAGCGCTTTTTGTACAGCGAACGCTCATGTGCGCATTGTGGTGCTCACACAAGGGGAAAAACGCGAGTACTACGCGAAAACCTTTGGAGCAGAGAACGTGATCTTTGAAGGGCTCGCTCCCCAGTGGAAAGGCCGAAAAGCCGATATCCTAGGGAGTTTTGCGCGAAGCACAAATCGTACGCATACAAATACCTGGTCGAAGATGCGTTCATATCTACGCGGAGATTCTTCCTTCCTTGCTACGTGGGGAAAGCGTGTATACACGTTTTTCTTCGGTGGATGCACCCCACTCAAGCACTTCTTGCGTGCGCAATTTCTTACTTTGGCGCCAGCTACCGCCACAGCTGATCTCTTTGATCGCTACAAGCCCTCGCTCGTGATCTCCACATACGTCACCTCTTTTGAATTCGATGTACCCGTAAATACCGAAGCAAAGCGCCGCGGGATTCGTACCATAGGACTCACCCGTAGTTGGGATACGCTTTCCAGCCACGGCATGTTACGCGTCGTACCGGATGCGCTTATTGTGCAAAGTCGTTTTTTGAAAGAGTGTGCGAGCCGCTATCAAGCGATTGATGAAGCACAGACGCCTATCACCGTCATTGGACTCCCTCATTACGATGCGTATAAAAACCTCTCCTCGGTGATCGAAACACGCGAGGCATTCTTCGCACGCATGGGTCTTGATCCTCAAAAAAAGCTCCTCGTCTACGGAGCGATGGGCGATTTTCTCTTTCCTCACGAGGGAGGCGTTGCGGATGTGTTTGAAGAGCTGATTCACGCAGGAAAAATAGAGGGTGCGGTACAGGTGATTTATCGCGCTCATCCCAAGTTTAAAAGCCCCGTCGAGAAAATGCAGGCCATGAAACATGTACGAGCCGATCGTGGAGCGACCTATCAGACCGCAAGCCTTGCCAGTTTTGAACTAGAAGATGCAGACGAACATCATCTTATGAATACGTTTCATCATGCGGATGTGATCATCACGACGGGATCCACGTTTGCGCAAGATGCAGCTGCGTTCGATAAACCAACGATCTGCATCGCTTTTGACGGCATAGCAAAAGATGTACCGTATTGGGAGTCAGTGAAACGCTTCTATGATCGCTACACACACTTCGAAGAGCTTGTCGCAACCAAGGGCGTACGACTCGCGTACTCACCCGATGAGCTTGCGCATGAAGTGAATCGCTATCTTGCCGATCCAACACTTGAACAAAGAGAACGTCTTACCATTGTCGAGCTTCTTGCCGCGCCCTTTGATGGCCGTGCCTCAGAACGCCTCGAACATCTTCTTACGCATGAAATACAAAAACTATGATCCATTCTCTCACTGTTCTAGGGGTGATCTTGGCACGTGGTGGTTCAAAACGTATTCCAAGAAAAAACGTGAAGTTGCTCGCTGGAAAACCTCTCATTACTTACACGATCGAGGCGGCGAAAGCTTCAAGCTATCTTGACCGCACCATCCTCTCATCAGATGACGAAGAAGCTATCGCTATTGCTCGCTCACACGGGATTGATGTGCCGTTTATTCGTCCAGCGGAACTAGCTGCCGATACCGTCACAGACTTCCCCGTCTTTGAGCACGCGCTTGCGTGGCTGAAAGAACACGAAGGATACGAACCTGACATCGTCGTTCAGCTACGACCAACTTCTCCTCTGCGTGAGACACAGCACATCGATGCAGCAATCGAGCTCCTCGCAGCTCACCCCGAAGCCGATTCCGTGCGTACCGTCGCCGAGCCAGAACAAAGCCCTTATAAGATGTATAGCATTGGAACGAATGGCTTACTGGAACCTCTGCTACGCATCGAAGGCGTGCCTGAATCATTCAATTTACCAGGACAAAAGCTCCCGAAAGCCTACAAACATGTTGGATATGTCGATGTGATGTGGCGTAAGACGATTGTAGAGAAGCATCAAATGACCGGAACAAACATCCTTCCTCTTATTTTACCTATCGCCCATAGCGGTATGAATACGCCAGAGGATTGGGAACGGTACGAATACCTTATCTCGAAACGATCATGATTTTTACTCTCGTACGACACGCATCCTACGCCTCTTCATCAACGGGTACGCTGAAGGAGGAATACGCGGCGAATGCCGTTCAACCTCTTACACCGTTCGGGGTGATTGAAGCGGAGGCTTTGGCGCACGCTCTTGCGACGCGCTCGATTGATGTTATTGTACACAGTCCATTTCAACGCGCCGTGCAAACGGCCGAGATCATCGCCTCGCGCACGCATGCGCCTCGCGTTCTTCGAGAAGATCTTCACGAGCACCGTATTATTCTTCCTCATGCGAATCGTATTGCATGGAAGGCATTTCGCGAGGCTCTCCGTCATGATCACGCGCTTACAAATGCCGAGAGTGAATCGTTTGATGCAGCCGCCTCACGCTACATCCACGCACTTGACAGCATCCGCGCAAGTGGAGCGGAGCGCCCATGCGTGGTAGCTCATGCTCTTGTCATGGAAGCGGCTCTCAGTACACTTTTCCATCTGCCGCGTGTGCCCCATATCGATACAGGCTCTATCACGACGATAGAGTATGCACATGGACGGTATCACCTCCTTACGCTCAACGAACGCCCATTCTCCTGCGCCCTTCTTCTCGCAAAGATGCAGCGTCGTGTTCGTCGTCTCTTTGCAGGAAATCGGCCGATATGATTCCATAAAGCCACATTCTATGAATGCACGAGAACAAGAGAAATTTGATCGTATCTCACGCGACGAGAAGCCTGGTCGTTTTCCGTTTGTACGTATTGATGAACTTCGACGGAACCACGCCCTCATCGACACACCTGATGGACGAGACTGGGATCCGCGTTGGAATAAAGGCACCGTTCAGGATCTTGCGTTAAAATACTTTCCAAACAAAGAAGGGACGCTCGCCGATCATGGCGCGCTTTATGGTCGTTTCCTACGCTTTATGCAGCAACAAGGGTATAAAAATCTGTATGCGCTCGACTTCTTTGATGGAACCACGGAAGCGGATCGCGCATCCTTGAAGGGCATCCATGAAGTGGACTACTGGTCTGAGCCTATCCCCTACCCAGAGAATTTCTTTGATTACGCGACGGGTTGGGGATTTCCCGAGCATCTCGAGAATCCACATTTTTTTGCACGTGAGGTGCATCGCACGCTCAAACCATCGGGTATTTTTATCTGCAGCTTCCCCAATGTCGAGGCTCTCGCCACACGACTCGTCCTTCTGAAGACGGGCGAGCTTCGGAATTATGAAGCGCACAATAATCATATCATGCCGTATTTTCCTGGAATTTTTGCAAAAACATTTTTGCGGTATTTCGATATTGTCGAAAAAACCTACATGCGTCCGCACCTCTCTCTTCAACCGTACGGCTTGTTTAAGCTTATCTCGCGCTATCTTCCGAATAATAAATGGTTTGGCGATCATACCGTGATGGTGCTCAGAAAGAAACCGTTCGTCCCGTACACCTAAGCTTATGAATAAAACTTCTTTGCTTGAAAGCGTACTCGTTGCAGGCGGCACGGAACGCGACGGACGGGTGTCCTTTCTCGATACCGCTCACCCTATTCCGCCCATGCTCTCCGAAGAGCACGCTCGCGACCGTTCACGATGGACTCTGTTCCGTCTACGCAACGCGGAGTTTCTGGAACGTGTGCTCGCACCTCTTTCTTCCAACCTCCGTTTGATTGACCTCGGGACAGGTCCAAATCAATTCAAACCCCTGCTGACTCGTTTTACCGAAAGTCTGCGCGTAGATTTCAAAGCGTATCAAGATGTGGAGGTGATCACTGATCTTTCCAAGGCGCTCCCTTTTCGAGATACGAGTTTCGATATTGTCCTTTCGACGAATTTTCTTGAACATATCCCCAATCCCGCACTTTCTCTGCAAGAAAGCTTCCGCATGCTCCGTCCAGACGGGTGGTCTATTGGCATCGTACCCTTCCTTGTGGGCGTGCACCAACGCCCCTATGATTTCTACCGCTATACAGACATCCAGCTACGCGCGCTTCTCACAGAAGCAGGATTCCGAGAGATCCAGATCGAGCCGATAGGAACCGCTCGAGATGCCTACGACCAGCTCGCGCGCCAATTCTACCAACGAATGATAGGCTCATCAGAGAAAAAGCCCCTCCAACGATGGGTGTGGCGCATCCTCTGGTGGATGCAGCGCCTCCTCACGATAAGTACAACACATCTTCCTCTTCCGCACATCGATACTCCCGCTTGCTACGACTACACGCTCGGCTACGCGTGGAGCGCTCGAAAATAATCCCTCTTCTCTCTCCTCCTATGCTTATCACTACCACACTTCGTCGTGTTCTTGGACAACTTCCCGATAAAGTCAAAGTCATTGATCGCTACGTCGGCAAAGGACAGCCCGTCTACATCATTGCAGAGATTGGTTTGAATCATAACGGCGACGTCGAAACAGCGAAAACACTCATGCGTGAAGCGAAGAACGCGGGGGTGGATGCAGTGAAATTCCAGAAGCGCACGACGCAAGACATTCTCACGAAGGCGGCTCTCGATGCGCCGTATAATTCGCCTAGCGCCATGGGAGCTACGTATGGCGAACACCGCAATAAACTAGAATTTACTCGTGCGGACTATTTGGAACTGCTCAAATACGCGGAAGAGCTTGACGTCGCCTTCTTCGCGAGTGTTTGGGATCAAAAAAGCGTAGATTTCATGGAGTCTATTGGGACGGGTGCTTACAAAATTCCATCAGCGGATATCACCAACCTTCCTCTTCTTGAGTACGTCGCAAAAACGAATAAACCTGTGTTGATCTCGACAGGCATGTGCACCATGGAGGAAATCGATGCAGCTGTTGAAACGGTTCTGAAGCACAACCACCGCCTCATTATCCATCATTGCGTGTCGCTCTACCCGTGTCCGGAAGATAAGCTCAATCTCCGTGCATTACCGATGCTTGCGGAACGTTTTTCCCCGCTTCCTGTTGGGTATTCTGGTCATGAAACAACGATCGAGCCCACGCTCGCGGCCGTCGCCCTCGGTGCTTGCACGGTTGAGCGTCACATCACCCTTGATCGTACGATGCGCGGTTCAGATCACAAAGCGAGCCTTGAAATACCGGAGCTCGTAAAACTTGTGGCAGACATCCGTCGTATAGAAAAAGCTCTCGGACAACCGATAAAGCTCATCTATCCAGAGGAGATTCCGATGCGCGAAAAACTTGGCAAGTGCATTGTCGCTGCCGTCGATATTCCAAAAGGAACCGTTATTACGCGTGCCATGCTCACACTCAAGAGTCCGTGCAAGGGTCTGACGTCTCATCACATGCCAAAACTGATCGGTAAGAAAACGAAAGTCGATCACGCGATTGATGCCCTTGTCACCCACGAGACGACGGAATAGCCGTTCTTAGCGCTTCTAATACTTCCAGTCTCGATTCGCTATTTTCGTATTCTTCAAGGCGAACACAGCCGTTGGACTCAAAGCGCCCATCTTCTGCTCAAAATCCTCCCCACGCGTATAGAAGACCCCCTTTGTTGCGGCCTGTGTCACAAATCCCGTTGTCGACATGATGCGACGCTTTCCCGTCGCATATCCTCCTTTATGAAGACCGCTCGTATCAGCGAAGATCACCGTTCCCGCGGGAGCTGTACACGAGAGGATATCTTCGCTCGACACACGACGTTCAACCTCTTCCAGAGGAGGATAGCTCCCCGCAGGCGGCTGTTGCGGATAGAGACTTCCCCATCGACCGCCACGAATAGAGCCTTTCACATAATGAAATGGCCCGCTTGTTGCATCGACATCCGTAAGATAGATAAACACCTTGCACATCTTCCGATCCTCAGGATCACGATGCCAGCGTTGTGATTGACGGGGAACCGCTCCAAGTTCGACAGGATTCGTGATACCAAGCGTGTAGTAGTAGAGCTTTGGCCACAAGCCCAGATAAGCACTCACGCAGTCCAAAATAGTGTTCGACAAACCAAAACGTACGAAAGGATCCTCCAGATCGATTTCTGGATAGAGTGGAATAAGTTGCGTAAGAAACGTTTTTTTTGTATTGGGAGTAGCCACGAGCTCTAAACGCTCAGCTTCCGTCTGCAACTCAAGAAGTTTTTCGTGAGAAAAAAGTTCGTTGAGATGGCTGCGAGCGATACCATCTCTCCGTAGATCATCAACGATGCGCGCTTGAACCGCATCGAGAGACGCGGGCACGGATGTATACCGTTCTAAGGCTTCCGCATTCATGCGTCTCCAGACAAATTCCTGCGCGCGTAGCACGTGGTACGGCCTGAGCAGGGTATTTTTTACCTGAATAAGTCGCGAGAGAAGAGGTAGCATACGAGCTGTACGATAGGATACGCGTCAGGTATACATGCAACTATACTCTATGTTCCCTACTCTTGCCTCGCTCCAAAAGTCAATAGTTGAACGCTACAATGCAAACGGGAGATATTTTCGTGGCACCTATCAAGAACGTGGGCTTACCGCTGCCGTAGATGCGGCACGCACGAATCATCTCACAAAAAATCAGATCGTCTACACGACCTATAAGCCACGCCCTCAAGAGCGGTATCTCCTGATCAAAGATCGATTCTCGCGTTTCTTGCAGGGAACGATTCTGGATGTTGGAAGTCGTGATGCCACGATCCAAGAGCTCCTTGGCTCTCGCTGTACCTTGGTTGATAAGAATAATCCTGCGTTACCAGAGTTTAACTGGGAAAAGGAGCTTCTCCCTTATGCGGACAAGAGCTTCGAAAGCGTCGTCTGTTTAGATGTTCTCGAACATATCGATCGCTTTCATACCGCCTTCGATGATCTCTTACGCGTAAGTAGCAAACACGTGATCATCTCACTACCAAACTGTTGGCGCAAAATGTTTAAACAGATGCTCAAAGGAACGGGAACTCAAGCGAGCTATGGCCTACCGCCCGAATCACCCATGGATCGCCACCGCTGGTTCTTTAATCCGCAGGAACTTGAAGAATTTCTCGCCTATCGCGGAGCATGCGGCCCTATCCCTTTTCAAATCGTTGCCCGCGCCTATCATCTCCCCCTTGCCACGGGTCTGCACCGCATCGTCTACCCGTTGGTCATGAAGCTATTTCCCTCTCGTTACACAAAGAATCTTCTTGTCAACACCGCGTTCTACGTCCTCGAAAAGGGGTGAGCTACTCGCTGCATCAATCGACGCAAGACGGCTCGATCGTATCCATCAATCCTCCACAAATCAGCCATTCGGACGTGTAGCTCTGGATGGTTTTTTTGTAGCATACGATAGCGCAAAAAATTATAGACGAGCAGCGTGAACACGAACTCAATACCAATGCCTAGAGAACCAAATATTTTGATACAAACAGGAAGAAGAAGCAAGAAGAGCACGAATCGCTGTGCAACCAAGACCGTCATGTGTTTTTGCTCCTGATGCGAAATAAAGAACGCCGTGAGGAGATACGCCACACCCACAAAGGGAATATAGCCAAGCATCACATACAAGAGCGGTATTCCCGCTTCATAGTGCGGGAAGGCAATTCTACTGATCGTAGGCGCCAACAGTCCAATCACGAGCGCAACACTCGTATAAAATGGAACGGTGTACTTGATTCCACGCTGAAGAATACGCTGAAGACGTTCGCGGTCATGGGTTTCGCTTGCGATCGTTGGCATCAGCACATCATCGATAGGAAAGAGCCCCGTGACATACGTATAGACTTTATCCGCAAGACTAAAGAGCGCGACCGCCTCACGCCCCAAAAGAAGCTGGATAATAAAGGGACGGATATTCTTCTCTCCTTGACGCAACAGTCGCTGGGCGATAACCCACGGACCCTGTCCACGCAACAACTCGAAAAAAGGCTTCCACGAAATCGCGCGTACATCCGTAGCCATCTGAGTAATGATAGAGGGAGCGAAGAGGAGCGCCGTGAGCCCCATAGCGCCAATCATCGCCCAAAGAATGCCCGAAATACCAAGACCAGCGTATAAAAGAAAAAACGCGAGCAACCCCGCTTTCAAGATTTCTTGGAGAAACACATAGAGACTTGCGTGCTTAAAACGACGATGTGCTGCAAAGTGCAATAAAATCGTTCGTTCAAAAGGAATCAGCAGAAAAATCCAAGAGTAGCTCTTTACTAAAGTAATGATATCGCCGCTATACCAACGCATCAGCAATGAGGAAAAAAGATGGATCCCCGCCCAGATTCCTATACCCGTAACAAGTTTAAAGGCATAATACCCCCGTGTGAGATCACGAAATTTTCCCGTGTCACCCGCACTCACCGCTTGCGTGCCTGCCGCCAACACCACATCATCAATACCCTGAAGAGTCAGTAAGGCGCATAAACTCCCCGCCGCCAACACGAGCTGATACGTTCCATACTCATGCAAGGAAAGGTATCGCAGCAAAAAAAGAGACGTGACAAAGCCCACTACACGCACAGCCACGGCACCGGCCGAAACCCAAAACACGCCTTCAAAAATCTTTCGAGAAAATGTTGTGTGCATGGACATACGTATTAACGAGCCTTCTGTCGTCGCTCGTCGTAAGCCGCACGAAGCGTGTCGTATCCATACGCCGCAAATAAAAACTCGATTGGCATCAACGGATACCGTAAACGCGCTTCAATGCCAAGGCCATCAACCCAGATGGTCATCGTCCAATACGCGCATAAAGCCCCAATAAACAAGATTTGGAAGCGCTTTTCCGGAAGACGCCGATAGGCCATCACCCCTCCATAGAGAAACAAGAGTGTGATCGGAAGCCACACGATTCGACCAAGTATTCCAACAATATAAAAGGGTTGTGAAAAAATCTTCCATGATTCTGTGAGGAGATCCCCTATTCGCCCTTGTGCGAGGTAGTGCGTAGGCGGCAGCACGCTATGATCGATCGGAGGAGTGATTTTCCAATAATGGAGGAACATATTGTAATTCGCCGATGTCCACAACGTGAACGTATTAATCGCTATCAGCCGTGCAAAGATGAGTGGATAGGCTCGAATATATCCAAAAGCCTCACGTCCATACGCGATATTCTCCGCACTCTTGCTTGTAAATGACCCGTGCTTCTCTTTAAATTCCGCACCGACTTTTGCTTCAGCATCTGGATAAGAGAGCTGATCGCGCACGGACACGATAGATGTCCCCAGATAGAAGAGCGCGGCGGCAGAACCCTGATTGCTCAAAGTAAATGATCCAAACATCCGATAGTTACGACACATCCATGGAGAAAGAACGGCTCCCGTGAGAGCAAGAATAATGACTGTATGCTTCAACGTTTCACGCCATTTGATCTGACGTATCCATGGTAGGAGCAATCCAAATCCAACGATGGGAAAAAATTGTAGCATGGGCTTGATGAGTATACCGACACCGAAAGCTATTCCACTCTTCACGCTCTCTCTTATACGAGAGGTTCTTATCGCGCGAAACACGAAGAGTATTCCCAATAGAAGCACAAGCGTGTACAAAGATTCTGTCAATATGATAAGACTAAAATAGACAATGTGTGGCTCAAAAACAGATATCCATGCAGCGATGCGTGAAGTACGCTTCTCAAAACCTAATTCTTCTCCAAGATGGAGGATGAGAAGAGGAAGAAACGAGGCAAGAAGAAGCTGAAAAAAGACAAAACCCGTCGTTGAACGAAACACAGCGAGACCTCCCGCGAGAAAGAGCGGATACCCGATGGTACGGAAAAAGAATGGCGCACCATCAAGCGAGAAACCGTTACCATCGAGCAGAGAACGTGCAAGTCCGAGATATTGTTTACTGTCTCCCCATTCAAATCCTGTACTTCCAATAAAGAACAAGACGCCTAAAAATAAGGCAAATCGAACAACGAATGCCGCAAGAAAAAAGCGCCACGGAAACGATCGTAGCCTGGCAATACCCGCTTCAGAGAGGAGCTTCATAGCTAGGCAGCATCATGACATACCCGAGCCCGCTTTGTCATGAATTGAATCCCTCCAACCTCCCCATAACCTTCCCCCAGCTCCCCCACAGATCCATCCCCGTGCACAAGAGCAAGAAGCTAAACGACCCAGCGAGCGTCATCAAGCGCTCACGTTTCGTGGAGGCAACCGCGAACCAATACGCGGCAAGGATCGTCATAAACGGAAGCATCGGTAAACGATAGCGATTCACCACCACACTGATCGTAGGCGCGACCGCTAAAACGCCGATACTCACAAGCGCGATCCAAAACACGGGATTCTTAAAGTATTTTTTCACACAAACGTATACCACCGCAGCCCCCGCGCATCCTAGAAGTACGAGATTGAACGCTATCGAGAGAACCACCGTCGCCCATTGATCCCATGCCCCACGATAATGGAACCAGAAACCACTCGTCTTCGTGAGCGCAAACAGCTTAAAGAATTTTGACGTCGTACGTCCGATCGCAAAGAGCGGCTGTTCTCGTATAATCGTTTTCGCTTCCGCAAGTGCGACACGGTCAAGCTCGTCAGGCGCAAGGCCACGGATACGCTCAGTAATTTCCGGAAGAGCATCAAGATTGAACTCACCTGGACCTTTTGGATATAAGCCAACCCAAATATCTAACCCGCCCACAACAGAATTATAGATAAAATGATCGTACGTAAGCGCGTTACGAATTCCCCACGGAACCTGCACCGCAACAAAAAAGCACGCAGCAAGAACAAGCCCTTTCCAAGCGCGTTTCCCTGCGAGCACCATCAACATCACGAGGAAAAGCGGTAGTCCCGTTGGACGCACCATTGTGAGGATGCCCATCATGGCTCCGAGGAGCACGGCACGTTTCCCGTTCTGCGCCTGGATTTTAAGCAGATACGGAAGAAAGACGAGCACCGCTCCCACAAAAATAAACGTGAACAGACCGTCTGCCATCAGCATCGCATTGCTCTGAACAACGTCCGGATGTATGGCGTAGAGCGCCAACGGCACGATACGCATCCAAGGCTTCTCTGAAGCGCCCTGCAAGAGCAGATCCATTAGACGCCACA
>CAYSAI010000006.1:0-66570 GCA_964428975.1 uncultured Gammaproteobacteria bacterium
CGGCAACGACTGGTTCGATGGCAGCTGGGGTGCCAAGTTTCGCGTTCTGTTCGTGAGCAAGTAGCTCCTCAAGCCATCCCCTGATCCTCCCTCTCACGAAGGGGAGGATCTTTTGTATTGACGTCCGCATCCCCCATGCTACGCTCTCGCCAGCCTCATAAAGAGGTGTGTACACGCGCAAGGAGGCGCAAGCAGCATGAAACTTCGAGGAACGGAATTCGGACATGTATTCTGTGCGGCAGGAGCGAGGAACTTCTTTGGGAGAGAGGAGGATGCCTATTGGTTCCATAGGCTCTGGATATTCCGAGCGTTCTATTGGATAGTGAGTGCGCTCCTCGGTCGTCCGTGGGGGCTGAACTACGCAGGTTCGACGTTCGTTTCGAAAACGACGACGTTTGCCTCGCGGGCAGGAAATATGCGGATGAAACCGCACAGCATTGTGCCACGAGACCGCTTTCCGTCGTGTGTGAGGGTGAATTTTTTCGGTGGATATGCCTTGAACAAGGTCGGTCTTACGGGTCCGGGAGCCTACTGGCTCATCGAGCAACGGATCTGGCAGAAGCACGTCGAGCCGTTCGTGATTTCGTTCATGGCGGTTTCTTCCGAGAAGGAGGATCGTCTCGAAGAATTGCGACGGTTCGTTCGTACGCTCAACTGTACGTTTCTTGATGACGCGTTACGAGCACGCGTCGCTCTCGAGATCAACCTCAGCTGTCCGAACGTGGGACTTGATCAGTCGCACTTAGTGGAAGAAGCTCGTGAGATGCGAGAGATCTTCGAGGTGCTCGGTATCCCTGTCGGTTTTAAGCTGAGCGTCGATATCGACCCCACTATCGCTTCAAGTATCGCAGAAGAGGGGAGCTTTCTTACGGCGACGAACACGGTGGGGTTCGGGAAACTGCCTGATCGGATCGATTGGAAAGCGCTGTTCGGAAGCGATACGTCGCCTCTCGCGGACGTAGGCGCGCCAGGAAGTGGCGGTGGGGGATTATCGGGTCGTCCGCTCCTTCCGCTCGTCATCGAATGGATTCGTGAGGTGAGAAGTCTTGGTGTGAAGATCCCCATCATTGGCGGCGGCGGGATTCTCTCCGAGCAAGACGCGATGCGTGTTCTGGATGCAGGCGCAAGTGCCGTATTTCTTGGATGTGTCTCGATGCTGCGTCCGTGGCGCGTCGCGAGCATTATTCGGAAGGTGAACGGAGTGCTGTCGTGATAGATACACCGATCATGGATCGCATCGAACTACCAGGAAGATGTAATACGCACAGCCATTTGCGCGATGAGCTGGTGGAAGATCAGGAACTTTTGTCACACGTGGCAAAGGTGCAAGAAACGCATTTCGACTGGTGCGCGGGTATGCCCAACACGGCGAAACCCATCTTGACGGGAGAGGACGCGCTGCGGTATCTGGACCGCATTCATCGGCACGCACCTACGCTTGGGGTGATTCCTGTGAACTATCTGACGATACACACAACATGTCAGATGGTTCGCGAGGCGGCAAAGGTGGGAGTGAAAGCGTATAAACTGTATGTGGGTGGGTCGACGACGAATTCCGCTCATGGCGTTCCTATCACGCGGTTGAACGAGCTTCATGATCGCTTGGATGAGATGGCGGATGTAGGAATGGTTCTCTGTATTCATGCGGAAGATCCTCGTGAAAGTTCCTTTCGTGCGCGCGAATGGGCGTTTCTTCCCCTCTTTCGACGCATGGTAGAACGGCACACGAATCTTTCTATCGTATTCGAGCACATTTCAAGCAAACAAGCGATCGATGTATGTTTCCCGTATCCGAACGTGTGGATGGGTGTTACGCCGCACCATCTGTGGCTCACCGAAGACGATGCACTGGGAATGGCAGACTATCTCTGCATGCCCGTGATCAAAACGCTCCTCGATCGTCTCGCTTTACGAAAGCTTTTCGCGAGCGGACATCCACGCGTCTTGATTGGTCTTGATGACGCACCGCATACGATCGATCGAAAGCGAAACGCGCCTATTGGGCACAAACCACCATCAGGGATCTGGTGCGTGGAGGCAGCGCTCTCTGTCTACGCAGCTGTTCTTGAAGAGGAGCGGGCGCTTGCGCACCTTCCAGATCTCGTTTGGAATAACGCGGTGAAGCTCTACGGCCTTCCGTCACATGGGCGAAAGGTACGTCTTATCAAACACCCGATCACTATTCGTGTGGAGGAAGACCCTGCTCGGCCGCAACCCTTTCTCGCTGGTCAGACGCTCGCATGGAGCGTCGAATCCAATCCCTAGCTTAGACCGCTCTCTATGAGCGGTTTTTTTGTCGCTCAAAAAACTTACACCGTACCATAGGCAGCGAAAAAAAGCTTCGTCCATTCCGTATGAATACCAAACGCCACGGCGTAAGGAAGAAGATCGCCACACGCACCCTCGGCTGTTTTTGGATGTTCATGAAAAGCGAGCCGATCTTTTTCCGCTACTTCGATGTAACGCGCAAATCCTGCGGCAGCTTCCTGCATCAGCGCCCCTTCTTTTGTGAGTTGCGGAAGAAACCATACACACGCGAAAAAGAGAAAAAAGAAGAAAGCCAGAAGAAGCATCTGCCATGAGCCGCTAGCGGGGTTGAAAATGATCGTAAGAATGACAAACCATAACGTAACGAGCGCAGCTCCCCAAAGCCGTGTTTTTTGCATTGGCCACCTATGCCAGCCGCGGGCAATGAGTGAGCGATCCATCTCTTTCACGAAGCGTTGGAAAGCGAGTTTGACCTGTTCGTTCCGTTTCGCGAAGAGGAGGATGATGGCTTCGGTATTGGAAGTGCGTTCTGGTACACCTTCTTGTGCATCTGGAAGTGTTGGATAGCGGAACAAGCGCTTGAGAACGGCTCGTTCAACGGCATCGAGTCCCTCGGTTTTCTGTGTACGTTCGAGTATGTACACGAATGTTTCACTTCCTGTTTTTCGTTCGAAGAGCAGAAACCCGCGTTTCGCGAGATCAAGAATAAGCGCGAGAAAACTTCCATAATCCGCGTTATCCGCAAGAAGCGTGCCTGCTTCGTACGGTTTGAGTCCTTTGGGCGCTTCGCTGTGCGGAACGATCACTTCTCGTCCACGGGCATCACGCCCAAACCAGAACCATATTCCTGCCATGAGCAACACGCTTCCCAAGAGTACGAGCAAAAAGACCGATGAGGAGAAAAACATGAGAAAAGTATACCATAGTGGTAAAAAAACAGACCCAGAAGGGTCAAGAGGTTTTTTTCGTTCCAATGTCCCACGCGTGACTTCCAAGGGAGGTGATGGCGAAAAGGCTTGCGAAGAGAAGAAGGGCGTTGCCGATGATGTTGAAGCTCGTACGTGGAATGAGGAGGAATCCAATCGCGATACTCTGAAGCCACGTTTTCCATGCGCCGAACATGTTTGATTTCATGCTCACGCCTGCGAGACGCTTGATGGGACGGATCGCGATCAACGACAGCTCGAGAAGAAGCACAATCCACGCGAGCCACGCGACCGTTCTGTTCCAGCAGGGAAAGAACACGCATCCGATGACGAACACCTTGTCGCAGAACGCATCGAGTGAGGCGCCGAGCTCTGTGGCGTTGAAGTGAAAGCGGGCGAGCGGTCCATCGAACAGGTCGCAACAGGAGGAGAGAACCACGAATCCTACGGCGAGCCAGGGCGTCTCGCGTGCCGTGAGATATACGGGAATGAGCAGGGCCGCGCGAAGAATGGAGAGGTGCGCAGGCTGAATGAAGGAGGGAATGCGAGAAACGACGGGCAAAAGCCAAGCGTCCGTGCGAGCGGTCATGGTGAGCCTCCTTGAGAAAAGGGTGCGCGCAAGGCTATGCCATCATAACGAAGCGAGGGGGTCAATGGAAAGGATGGTATACACGAGAGGCGTGTCGTCTTCGCGAGAAATACTCACGCTCTCACCCACGCGTTTGCCGATGAGTGCGGCGCCAACGGGCGAGCGGTGCGAGAGCCTTCCCGCCGAAGGATTCGCCTCATGCGAGCCAACGAGTTGATAGAGGCGTTCTTTCTCGCCGACACGTACGCGGACACGTGATCCAAGCTGAACGCAGCTCGGCGCATCCTGAGAATCGAGAGTCTCTGTGAGGAGAATCGCGCGTCTCAAACGGTCGTTGATCGTCAGAACGCGTGTGTGTAAACGAGCGAGCTTTCCTTTCGCTTCTTGATATTCTGCATTTTCGGAAAAATCTCCCAGCGTAAGCGCAAATTGCATGCTCGCAAGCGTCGGAGGAAGCTCGTCACGCTCGATACGTACAAGTTCGCGTTCGAGATGCGCTTTTCCTTGAGGAGTGAGATAAATCACGTCATCGCTCGTGTCTTGATCGCGCAGCGTCTGCGAGAGGCGTTTGGGGAGGCGCATAGAAGGCTACTCTACAAGTATTGCTCTGGTTCTCGCAATGAGAAGGAGGGAATGCTACGCTTTCTTTCGTATGTCTCTCCCTCTCTCCATCGGCGACAAAGCTCCCGACTTCTCTCTTTCTGATCAGCACGGAGTTCTTCATACGCTCCAAGAAGCGAAAGGCTCGTGGGTATTGCTCTATTTTTATCCAAAAGACGACACGCCTGGGTGTACAAAAGAAGCCTGCGCGCTTCGTGATAGCTTTCCGGCGTTCAAAAAACTCAACGCGCGTGTGTTTGGTGTGAGTATTGATTCCGTTAAAAAGCACGAAAAGTTCGCGCAAAAATACGAGCTTCCGTTCACACTGCTTGCTGATGAAGAGAAAACGCTCGTACAAGCGTACGGTGTGTGGGCGAAGAAGAAATTCATGGGACGCGAATACATGGGGATTCTTCGCATGAGCTTTTTGATTGATCCAAAAGGGAACATTGCGAAGATCTACGAGAACGTCAAACCAGAAACGCATGCCGAAGAGGTGCTGAAAGACTTGCAATAACGTATGTCTCTTCGTTTCCTCTTTCTTTTTGCGATCGTGGGTGTGGTGATCTTTTTAGGTCCGTCAAAGATTGGGTACGGTGTTCAAACATGGCTCAAAGATTCTTCCTCGGTGGTGAAACAGGGACCAGCAGCAGGGCGTTCACCTGAAGTGCCTTCTTCTACGAAGACGGTTTTTGAGCGTCCAAGCGATGCTCCGTACGCGATTTCCTTCACGCAAAACACGCCGCAAGGGCTGGGGAGATGGGATGTGGTGGTAGAAAATGCGGTGGTGCGAGGCCTCTATCACGTTTCATCGAGCACGTACGATGTGTCAGGAGGGAAAATACCTTCAGGCGACGGCTTTACCATGCGCGCCACGATGCCAAACGGCGAAATGGTTGCCATTGCCACCACGACATGGAGAGGGAAAGAAGTAGAAGGCGAAACGCTTATCGACACGAAAAAAACGCCCATTCTCGCGGTTGATCCGTCGACGACGGGCGCAAAACTCTCGTTTCTCCAAGCGCGTGGCGCGTGGCGAGATGCACCGAAGCAGCTCGGATGCGAGTTTGATCTCACGCTTCCTGTCGTTGAGAAAAACGACCGTGTCTCGCTCGTGATTGCAGAAAAAATCAACCAAACGATCCGTCGAACGATGCTCGAAGACCGTCGCACGCCAGAACAGGCGAAAGATACGTATGTGCGAACGTGTAAAGATGACGTGATTGCGGAGCGCGCTTCGTGGAAAGATGGTAGCGATCCTGGGTCGATGTTTGAACGCAGCAAGCAGGTCAATACCATTGTGGGCATCAACACGTTTCCGTGGCTGTCGTTTCAAGTAGATGAATATGCCTATTCCGGTGGGGCGCATGGGAACTCTCGTCGCGTGGGAATCACGTTTGACCTACGCACAGGGGCGCTGACTTCATTTGAGCAGGCGCTCGGTATTCGTCCAGAGCATGTGCTTCGCGTACAAGCGCTCATTGGGCGAGAGCTTCTCCTTCAAGATCGTGCGATGGGGCAGATGATGTTTGATGACGTCGCGTCGAGTGTTCGCGCGTATGTTGATGCGTCGTTTCGCGAGCAAGAACGACTCTGGAGCGCGGGTATCACGGGCATGACCACCTCAACGAACTTCGTGCTTACGCAAGAAGGCGCGCGTATTCTCTTTCAGCCGTATGAAGTGGCGCCCTACGCGGCAGGATTGCCGACGGTGTTTCTGTCGCATGAAGAGCTCAAACCTGTGAAATAATTTCTTATGCTGTTTTTTCACGCGCTGATCTTGGGCATCCTCGAAGGCATCACCGAGTTCCTCCCTATTTCGTCTACGGCGCATCTTCTTCTTGCAGAGCGTGTTCTTGGTACGCCCGAAGCGTTTTCGCGCGTGCTCTCTATCGCTATTCAGAGTGGGGCGATGTTCGCCGTGCTCGTGCTTACGTGGCGTGAGTGGAAGAAGCCTGAGGTGCTCTCGCGTGTTCTTGCGGGGTTTCTTCCGACAGGGGTGATCGGTTTTGTCTTGTACACGCTTGTGAAAGAGCATCTTCTCCGCGTTGAACTCGTGGGATACACGCTCATCGCAGGAGGTATTGTGATGTATCTCTTCGAGCGATTTTTCCCTCACGCAAAAAGCAAAATGGTAGAAGAAAAACCCTCGCTCACCGAGATGACGCATACGCAAGCGATGTGTGTGGGGATTGCGCAATCGCTCGCCATCGTGCCGGGTGTTTCACGAAGCGCGGCGAGTATTCTTGGAGGGTTATCGCTGGGGATTCGTCGTGAGACAGTCGTGATGTATTCGTTTTTGCTTGCCGTACCCACGATTGGCGCAGCAACCACGCTTGATTTGTGGCATGAGCGCGCGTTCCTCACGATGAACACGCTCCTGCCGCTTGCTCTCGGGATTTGTGTTTCTGGCGTGGTCGCGTTTCTCGTGATGCGATGGCTTCTCGCCTATATTCGTACGCATGATTTCATCCCTTTCGCCGTGTATCGCGTCGTTTTAGGGATCGCGGTGCTCCTCTTGATCTAGAAGGGTCAAAGAGCGACTGTGCGAGCTTCTCTCCTGCGAGAAGTTTCGCTATACGCTGTCCGCCATAAATAGAAGGAAGAATTCCTACCCCATTACAGCCAAGATTGTAGAAAAGCTGCGCCTGTTTTGGATCTGGTCCAATCAGACGAAGACGGTCGCGCGTGTAGCCCATAAGGCCATGCCACTCGAAGAGAAAAGGCTTGCGCGCTTCGTGCGGACGAAACTGCTTGATGAGAGCGCGAAGCTCGCGCGCGTGCGCGGGAGAGAGGGGAGTGTTCCGTGCGTACTGTTTCGCTTCAGGAAGACGCTCTTCAGGACCGCCCCAACAGACGAGACTTTCTGTGCCGGTGTGTGGTCTGCGCGTGAAATACGGGTAGGCATTCCCGTGCGCGTAGGCATCATTCAAAAAGCTGATCGCGAGAGGATCTGCTTTTTGTGTGAGATAGCCCGCCATAGAACCAACCGTTCCTTCTACGCTCGCATGGAATCGCGTATCAAGCCGCGCGTCATCTTCTGCAAATAAGTGAAACGATTCAAACCCATTCGTACAGAGCACGACCGTTTTTGCCTCAACGGGGTGTTTCTCTGTGAGAATGAGTTGCGTGTTTGAACGAAGATGTATCTCTTTCACGGGCGTTTCTTCAAGAATCGCGAAACGATCAGGAAAACGCGCCGTAAGCGCATGAGCGAGCTCTTCCGTGAGACGCGCGCTGTTCGTGGTGCCTTTTGGTTCCGCGTGTACGGCGAGGAGAGGATGTACGTTCGCTTCTACGAGGTTCGTGAGGTGTGTGCAAGGTAGTCGCACGACGGAAGAAGGTATGCGTGCGAGCGCAACGGTTTCATCTACGTAGAGGATATGCGGGGTGAGCCCCATCTGTTCACGAAGCGCGTGCATGGTGAGAAAGGCTCGAAGCGCGTGCTTTGTTGTGAGCGCGGCGTACCCAAGGAACCGATGGATGGGTGTTTCGAGGGAAAATGTCCGAACGAGCAGGTCGAGCAGGTCCCACGCAGACTCAACAGAAAGAACGAGCTCGCGTGTTGCTTGAAGACCGTATGTGCGGACGAGATCGGGGAGCGGGCGTTCAAAATACGAGACGAGCTGTCCGGCATTATGTCCCGTTGCTCCATGCGCAAGATGCGTCGCTTCAAGAAGAAGCACGGAGCGGTTCGTCGAAAGAAGCGTAAACGCGGCGGTCATGATGCCTGCGATACCACCGCCGACGATAACGACGTCCTCTGATCGTGGATGATCGAGACGATACACGGTGCGCGTACGAGCAAGCTCGTGAAGCCAAGGAGAGCGATTCATGTGTTTTTGTATCTATCTTTATTTTATCTATCCTGTCATTCCTGCGAAGGCAGGAATCCATCCAAGAGCGGGATGATGCGGCTTGTTCTAGGATAGATTCCTGCCTTCGCAGGAATGACAGAAGTTAACAGAAATATTCCCATTCTTTCAGTATACCATACGTACTTGTGCTACACTCTGCGCCATATGGCTCTTCCTCCAAAAATAACGTTCGCTCGCGAAGCATGGTTTCGATGGATCGGTGCACGTTGTTGGGAGCGTGGCGCAGCGATGGCGTTTTTCGCGATGTTCTCTCTTGCGCCGCTCTTCATGCTGCTACTGTCGTTTCTTGATCGGCTCTTCGGCGATGGGGTGGCGCGAAGCGAACTCTATGCGACCCTCGTTCGTGGACTTGGCGAAGAAACCGCTTCCGCTCTTCAGGCGCTTGTGTTGCAACCGGGAATATTTGAAGGAGGTATGGCGACGATTCTCGTGAATATTTTGCTCACGGCGATCGGGGCAGCAGCCTTATTTCGGCATATGCAGGCGAGTCTCGCGATTGTGTGGGCGTCCGTGACGGAAGATACGCCTCCCGCCGTGTCGACCTCGGTGTCGCGTGTCGTGCAGGGTTTCCTTCGTTCGTTTTTTGCGATGGGAATGCTCACCATCGTCGCGGTAGGAGGGTTTTTTCTTCTCGCGATGGGACTTCTTATTGGGCCAATTATTTCGCAAAGCCTCGTGGGACTCTCCTCGCCTGCGCTTTGGCCGGTACTCAGCACGCTCACGACCTTGCTTGCGAGTTTACTCATCTTCGGGACGCTCTATCGAACCCTTGCACCTGCAACACCGAACACGCGTCGCCTGTGGATTGCCCTCGCGACTCTCACGGTGGGGCTGTTCTTTGGAAAAACGCTCGTCACATCGCTCGCGCAGACACGAAGCGTCTTTTCGCTCTTTGGGGCAGGTTCAACGGTTATCTATCTGCTCTTGTGGTGTTTTTTTCTCTCGCAACTCTTTCTTGCGAGCGCGATTGTGGCGGATGTGGCGATTGAAAGAGAGAAAGAGAGCGTCTAACGTGCTATACTTCGAGACGTGCTCAAGCGACACTCCGGAACGCTTCCGCTCTTCGAACGGAGGCTACGCCTTCTTCTTGCGGGATGCGTGTTTTTTGGATTGATCCTCTTCGCGCGGTTTTTTCAACTGCAGGTGCTCGAACACGCTTCGTATCAAACGCTCGCGAGCGGTCAGCATGGTCTTGAACGCGCGCTGTACCCAAAACGAGGCACGATCTACGTGCGTGATCGTGTGGATGGAAAGCTCTATCCGATCGCGACGGATCGTGATGCGTGGCAAGTGTTCGCGAATCCGCGCGAGATGACCGATCGCGCTAGCACGTTTGATCGTGTCGCTTCGATGCTTGCCCTTGATCGGGGAGGTGTCGAAGAGAAGTTCATGGCGTCATCGACGACGTATCTTGTCCTCCATCGTGATGCATCGTATGAACAGATTGAAGCGATACGCACCGCAAAACTGCGAGGTATTGGCGTTCATAAGGGGCGTACGCGGCTCTATCCAGAAGCGGGGTTGGGCGGACAGATGCTCGGGTTTGTCGCGGTGAATGACGCAAATGTTCGTGTGGGGAAGTACGGACTGGAAGGCTATTTTGACGAGGAACTACGTGGAAAAGAGGGAAAACTCATCGCTGAACGTGACGCGGCAGGCAGGCGTCTTACCATTGGATCTATTCAATTTGAAGAAGCACAGGACGGAAAAGATTTCGTTCTGACGATTGATCGTCGTATGCAGTTTTTTGTCTGTGCGAAGGCGGCGGAAGCAACGAAGCGTTTTGGGGCAAAAGCGAGCTCGATTGTGGTGGTGGATCCAAAAGATGGTTCGCTTCTTGCCGCCTGTTCTGATCCGGATTTTGATCCCGCCTCTTTTCGTAAAGTAGAGGATATCGCGACCTTCAATAATCCGATCACCTTCACGCATTACGAACCAGGATCTATCTTCAAACCGATCACGCTTGCGGCGGGCATTGATGCGGGGAAAATCACGCCACGTAGCACCTACAACGATACGGGTGCGGAAACGATTGATGAATTTACGATTCGCAATTCAGATAAAAAGTCGCATGGTGTGCAAACCATGACACAAGTGCTCGAAAAATCGCTGAATACAGGAACGATTTACGTGGAACGATTGCTTGGAAAAGATCTGTTTCGTTCCTATATCGAAAAATTCGGGTTTGGGGAGCGAACGGGCGTGCCGCTTTCTGCTGAGGGAAAAGGAGATATTTCGCAAATCTATAAAAAGGGAGAGATTTTTGGGGCGACCGCCTCGTTCGGACAGGGGATCGCGACAACGCCCTTGCAGATGGCGATGGCCTTTGTGCCGCTCGCGAACGGAGGGCTTCGCTTCGCGCCGCGATTGATCGAGGGATATCGCCGTAGCGATGGTTCTGTCGAGCGTCTCCCACCAAAAGTGGTTGAGCGCGTGATCGAAGAGAATACGAGCCGCCTCATTTCCGCGATGATGGTGAACGTGGTGGAGAACGGTCATGGAAAACGGGCAGGCGTACCTGGGTACTATGTCGCAGGAAAAACAGGTACGGCACAGATTCCGAATCCAAACGGCCCCGGCTATTTGAAAGATGCGACGATCGGTTCGTTTGTGGGGTATGCTCCCGCGGAAGAACCAAAGTTCGTGATCTTTGTGAAGATTGATCGCCCAACGACCGTGGAGTTCGCCGAATCTTCGGCGGCACCTATTTTTGGCGAGGTGGCGAAAGAGCTGATTTCCCTCATGCATATTCCTCCTGAGCGGAAGATCGTGGTTCCAAAACCTCCTCAACCTCCTCTTGCCGCCTCATCAACGACGCCGTAACCTTTTCTTTGTATGCTCACCTCTTTTCTCAAGCGTTTTCTTGGTTCATGCGTTCGTCTTGGTCTCGCTCGCACATCGCCCACGATTGTGGCGATCACGGGAACGGTAGGGAAGTCTTCTACAAAACAAATGCTCGCGGCGATGCTCGGTGCGGCGTATCCACAAGAAACGCTGTGTATCACGAAGAAGAACTATAATAACGAGATCGGTGTGCCGCTCACGGTGCTTGATCTTCCTGCTCCGGGACGTTCGTTCTTTTCGTGGATGCAGCTTCTTACGCGCGCATGGGCATTTCGTGTTGGTCTCATGCCGTTGAAAAAAACGCTTCTCGTGCTCGAAATGGGAGCGGATCGTCCGGGAGATCTTGCCTATCTCACGTCGATCGCCCCGCCTTCCATCAGCGTGATAACGGCTGTTACGCCGGAAGACCCTTCGTGGGCGCCGGTTCATGCCGCGAACTACCCCTCTATCGAAGCACTTGCGCAGGAAAAAGCAACGCTCGTGCGAGCCCTTTCTGAAACAGGAACCATGATTTTGAATGGTGATGACGCGCGTGTGCTGGCGATGCGCTCCGGGCGCGCAGCGAAGGTGCTTACGTTTGGGAGCACGGAACGGGCGAATGTACAGGTCGTTCACACGCGCCTTCGTATGGAAAAGAGCGAAGCGGGAGCGTTTCCTACCGGTCTCGAAGTGCAGCTTCGTATACAAGATGGGTTTTATACGATCTTTCTCGCCGATGTCTTTGGACGAAGTGCTGCGCTCGCAATGGCAGCCGCGGCAAGCGTGGGCCTCGCCCTTGGGCTCGAAGCGCAAACGATGGTGAGGGGCCTCGCCTCATACAAAGCGCTTCCCGGACGTACGCAGCTCGTGCGCGGCATCAAACATACGATGCTGTTTGATGATACGTACAACGCGTCGCCTGTGGCGGTGCTTTTGGCGCTCCGCGACCTCGCTTCGTGCGAAGTGGATGAAACGAAACAGCGAAAGATTGTCTGTCTTGGAGAGATGCGCGAACTTGGTGAGCAGTCAGAAACGCTTCACGAAATGATCGGGCGAGAAGCTGCACGTCTCGGTATGGATGAGCTGTTCGTCGCAGGAGCGGGGGCGGAAGCGCTCGCACGAGGAGCGAAGCTTGGTGGGATGCATGAGGCATCGGTTCATGCCATGCGCGACGCGGAAGATATGGGTATCGCAGTACAAGATATGCTTCGCACGGGAGACCTTGTGCTTGCGAAAGCCTCGGAAGGACCTGGGCCACGAAACGCGAACTTTGGTCTCGTGACGGGTGTGCGCTTCGAACGGATCATCAAAGAGCTCATGGCAGAACCTCTTCGTGCGGAAGAACTGCTCTGTCGGCAGGGGGAGGGGTGGGTCTAAGACAAATATCTTTTATCTATCACACGTATTTTATAAGAATACAGATCATGAGAAGAGCTCATCCGTTCCGTTGGAAGTGGTACAAGATCATTTCGTTCGCTATCTCGATACCTACGAGGAAGATACGCAGGCTATGCTTGCAACAGGAGAAATACGCGTATCAACACAACGTCGTGCGACACCGGAGGAAATACGTGAGGCGCATGAAATTATTCGTGCATTTATCGCAGCTGGTGAACGTCCACGCGTCACAGTACCACGGGTGTACGCAGATACTCTTCGGAAGGAGGGGCTGACGCCGCACGCGACTGCCTATCAGAAAGATATAAAATTCACCGTCGGTACAATTGGCGTGCCACCTTTTTTGCCGCCTGGAGAAGATCGCGTTATTGTTGAGCTGGATATTCCTGCTGAGGTAGTGCAGCCACGGTTCACCGGCACGCAGAATGCGTTTCAGGGAGTCGTCGTTATTGCGCGATCTGTATCTCCGAAAGAAATTCGTATTCTAGAATAAGATGCATCCATAAAAAAGAAAACCTCCACTTTACGCTAGGGAAAGTGGAGATAGTTAAGATGGTGGAATGAAGGAGGTGAGAAACTCACGAACGCTTAGAGAAACGTCGAGAACGACCTTCGTGTGAAGTTCGACCGTGAAGACGACGCAGTTGTGTTCGGCATCGAAGCGAATAGCCTTTAGAGCTCCGTTGCTCGTGAGACGCTGACGCAGAAACTCAACAAGTTGAATCGCTTGTTGAGTTTGTTCTGTTTGAAAACTGTTCATCGAAGCCTCGCGAGAATAGCGCGTTCCTGTGTGGCGCACATTTTACAGGTATGAATTTCCGGGATCGCCCGCAGACGATCTGTTTCGATTTTCTCTTCACAGGTATCACACGTGCCGTACGTGCCTTGACGCAGGCGCTCGAATGCTGCGCAAACACGAGGAAGCTCTACATGGATTACGTAAGCGAGCATTCCTTCGCTGAGTCCGCCAAGGCGGACTTTTTTGAGAAGATGTTCTTCGCGCAAACGCAAACACGTTTCGTTTTGTGCATCCATAGTGCCTACTCTCTCCGAGAGGTGTGTTGAAAAGAACGAGTGAAGGATGCTAGCACAAAGGATGGTGCTGCGTCAAGACGGGTTCGCCACGGAAACCTTGACTTTTTGGTCTTTTTTGCTATGATCGCGACGTCTGTGCAGTGTTTGTACAGATGTTCTTTCCACGTGTCACGTGGCACACAACCGGGAGATCACGCATGGCTTCTTGTATCAAACCGCATCCCTATCAGGTTCCTCTCATTCACGTGGTCGCGGAGTCGTTGGCAGATACGGGTCGGGCGCTTCTCATTATGGCGACGGGAACGGGCAAGACGATTACGGCAGCACTCGCTTTGAAGCGCCTGCTCACGCGCCATGACCGTGTCCTGTTTCTCTGTCACAACGAGGATATTTTGCAGCACGCCATGGGTGAGTTCAAGAAGGTATTCGGCGACGAGGAGGGGACGTTTGGTTTGTTCTCCGGTACGAGGAAGCAGGAGCATGCGCGGTTCGTCTTCGCGACGCTTCAGACGATGCATCTTCGTAAGCGGATGTTCAAGAAGAACACGTTTTCCGTCGTCGTGGTGGACGAAAGTCATCATAGTCAGGCAGAGACGTTCAAGTCGGCGATCACGTACTTCACGCCTCGGTATCTTCTTGGTATGACGGCGACACCTGATCGCATGGATCGCAAGAACATCCGCGAGATCTTCGGTGAGGAGACGGCGGAGCTTGGTCTCGAGGAGGCGATCGCGAAGAAGTATCTCACGCCGCTTACGTACAAGCTGATGACGGTCGGTTCTGTCGCACAGGAAGAGCTGCAGCAGCTTCTCAAGGAGGTGTTCGAAGAAGGGCGACGATTGACGATCAAGGATCTCAACCGACGGCTCTTCGTCGAGCGGAGAGATGACGAGATCGTGAAGGCGATCGAAGATGAGCCGGGTTCGAAGATCGTGTTTTGCGAGAACATCACGCATGCTGATCGCATCGCGGCGCAGCTCTCGAACGCACAGGCGTACCATTCGAAGCGGACGCCGGAGGAGAATGAGCTGGCGTTCAAGGCGTTTGCGCGCGGGAAGCTTCAGTACCTCGTGACGGTGAACAAGTTCAACGAGGGTGTCGACATGCCGGATGCACAGGGGGTGGTCTTCCTCCGCGCGACGGGTTCACCAACGATCTTCTTTCAGCAGCTTGGACGTGGGCTTCGGCGGGCGTCGAACAAGCCGCATCTCACGTTGCTCGACTTCGTCGGTAATGCGGAGCGTATCGCGCTCGTGCAGGAGCTTATGAAGGACATCGAGGAGAAGCGAAAGGGAGACGGAGATGTGATCGAGGAGGATGCGGACGATGGTCCGGACGCCACGGATGGTGGTTCTATCGGAGACGACCATGTTACTCCTCGCGGGATCATGGTGCTCGGCGGCGATGGTTACGACTTCAGTATCTCGAGCGAGGGGATCGACATTCTCAAGCTTCTGCGTCGTACGCAGGTGGAATTCTATACGTATGAAGAGGCGTGTGAAGCGGTGAGGAAGATGGGAATTAGGACGCAGAAGGAGTATCGATCACGATACTGTGAAGACTCGCGGTTGCCGAGCAATCCATTCATGTGTTTTCGTTCTTCTGGTTGGATGTCATGGGCTGTTTTTCTTGGTACAGAATTCTACTCCTACAAGGAGGCGTGTGAGGTGGTGAGGAGGAGGGGGATTGTCTCAAAACCTGACTACGCCTCGCGCTACAAGGAGGATCCGCGTTTACCGAGTACTCCTAGCAGCTATTATCGTAGTTCTGGATGGATTTCTTGGCGTATATTCTTGGGGAAGGGACAGTTCTATTCTTACAAGGAGGCGTGTGTGGCAGTGAGAGAGATGGGAATTAGGACGCAGAAGGAGTATCAGGTTCGTCATGGGGAGGACCCGCGTTTGCCGAGCACCCCAAATGGGTACTATCGCTCCTCCGGCTGGAAGGATTGGAAGGAGTTCCTCGGTACGGCGTCGCCTGCGGCGAGCGTATCCGTATCTTCGTCCGCGTAACGACGAAGCGCCTGCCCCTCGTGTCAAACGAGGGGCTTTTATTGACAAAAAGCCAAAAATCCTCACATACTACCGCATCGCTGCGAAGTGCGGCGAGGAAAGAGAGGATGGAATGAGCAGGCAATACAGCTTGGAAACCCGCATCGAAGAGCTGCAGAGGCGTCCAAACAGGCCTCCACGACTGGAGAAGGAGCTCGAAGACGCGCAAGAAGAGCTCAGTCTGCTTACGGCGACGGTGTTCTTGGGGGTGATAAAGGCGCACCTTGGAAAGGTGTGTGGATTCGCGCCTGATCGTTTCAATTCTCTACGGCTTGATGAGCGTGTTTGGGATGTCGTAGTAAGACCTGATGGAGGTATATGCATAAGTGATGCTCCTAGCGCTCGCACGATTCCTCTTAATGATCCAAACACGGCTTGTTCCATCGAAGGGTGGGCGGTTCGGCTCTTTTCCGAACGTGAGTCCGCCCAAGCGTGGGTCGACAAGTATCGTTGGTCGGAGGAGGATCTGAAGCCGATCGTCGAAACGCTCTCGAGCGAAGAGACCTCTCTCGAGAAGATGTCGATCGAACAGCTCGTCGCGAAGATCCGGGAGCTTACGAGCAAGACGACGGTAGATGCGGAGCTGCAAGAGGAACTTCATCAAGCACAAGAGCTTTTGGTCGAGCGCACAGAAGAGATGTGGCTTGTGATGGATGAAGAGGGTCTGGTCAGGATCCTCCTCGTGAATGGTTACGGGCCTTCGTCGTCAAATGACGAAGAAAATTGGATCATTGATCAGAGAGATCACTGGATGGCCTGGCTCACATATTTCTATGGGGAAAGCAAAGAATTGGAACGGGGAGTGGCATTGAAAAACGTCAGAGGTGCATCGATCATCGTGTCTACTGGGCTGATCACGGTATTGCTGGATATCAAAGAAGAAAGAATGTGTGCTCTTCGCGCGTTTCATACGCATGAAGAGGCACAAGCATGGGCGAAATCTCGAGTAAGATAGGATACTGGCCCCAGCCGTAAGCGGCTGGGTGTTTTATTGAGAAAACGTCCCTCCTCGCATTGACAAAAAGCCAAAAATCCTCACATACTACAGCATCGCTGCGAAGTGCGGCGAGGAAAGAGACAAGACGATGAAGACAGGATCACCGATGTTTCGACGGTTGGGTCGGCCGTATATCGGCGTAACGGGGTTCATGTCGCGAACGGAGGTGCAAGACGTGTTCAAGGCGGTGCCGGGAAACCCGCATCACGCTTTCATGGTAGGCGTTCTTGCGAGCGCGAAAACCCTTCGTGGTGAGAAGAACAAGTGGCCTGGGCGGTACCCGCTCGTTACGGATATCAAGAAGATCTTCGTGCATGATGAGAACGTGATCAATCTCATCCACTACGCGACAGATCATGTCGAGACGCTGGAAGACGAACTGAAAGAGCTCGTCGAACACGGGGAGCATCTTCTCGATGGGTTTCAGCTCAATGTACAGTGGCCTCGTCCGAAGCACCTTCGACTGTTTGCGGGAAAGCTTCGTATGGTGCTGCAGATTGGGAAGCTTGCCATGGATACGGTGGAGCACGATCCGAAGAAGCTCATCGACATGCTGAAGAGGTATGCGGACGTCATTACGGATGTGCTCATCGATTCAAGCGGTGGACGAGGAATTCTCTTTAACGACGATGAAGCGCTCGTGATGGTGCGAAGCCTTCGTGAAGCATTTCCGCGTCTCTTCGTGGGCATCGCTGGGGGATTCAGCCCGCACTCTATTGATCGAGCGCTCCCGTTCTTTCAAGAGTTTGGGCAGATGCTGAATATTGATGCGGAGGGTGGGCTACGAACGTGGCAACAGGAAGACGCGCTCGATATCGAACGCGCGAAACAGTACGTCAAACGAGCCTTTGAGCTCGCAGAAAGGAACAGAACATGAAGAAAACAGGGCTCGAAGTGATCGCGCTGGGAACGGGAACGTGTAGCAGTGTCCATCGTGGAGCGAGGCGTCGTCGACCACCTGCCTTTCTCGTGATCGTGGATGGGGTGCACGTGCTTCTCGATTGCGGGGAGGGAACGCGCATGGCTCTCGAAGATGAGGCGGTGGACTTTCGCCTTGTGACGCATGTGGCGATCACGCATGGACATCCTGATCATGCGGCGCTCCCCCAGTTCATTCAAGCGAAGTATTGCAGCGACATCTTTACGCGCGACGAAATTCAACCACCGGAAACGCAGGAGCTAACGGTGTATATGCCGGACGCGCTCCTCTCTGGAGCAGGTACACCACCGTTCAGCGAAGTGTGGCGATGGCACTGTCCAGAGAGTCCGGAGTATTGGGATGATTTCAAGCCGAAATTTGTGGGGCTTCGAGAGGGGATTGCGCACACCATCACGAACGAAGTGTCGCTGTACCCATTCAAGGTATATCACGGTTTTGGCAAGCATCCGTCGATGGGGTTTCGTCTCACAACGCCGTATGGAACGATCGGATACACGGGCGACTGTGGCTACACCGAGTTTCTCGACAAGCGTTTTCAAGGATCGGTCGATCTCCTCATCGCTGACTGCTCCACGCCCATAGGGCAGGGGTACGTCGGTGGATATGGGCACATGGATCCCGCACAATGCGGTCGTCTTGCGAAAGATCTCCATGCGCGCACGCTGTGGATGACGCATTACATAGGAAATAATCGCCCATTTCGCATGATCGAAGCGACACAGGCTGCTGGATTCGTGGGAGAGGCGATCGTCGCCGAAGACGGTATGCGGTGGTCGCCGCCCTAAGACCTGCGTAACGTTCGCAAAACATGCTGAATGCCCCGCCTTCTCACGAGAAGCGGGGTGTTTTTTTGAGGGTGATTGACCCGACCACCTCTTTTCTGTACCCTTCCCCCATCTCTTTCGTTTGAAAGAGGGTCTATTCATCCTTGATAGAACGTGGGCTTTACGCCTCGCGCACGACTCCCTTCTCATTTTCGAGATATCGTGAGCGATTCTATCAGTAAAAAGGGCATACCTATGGCACAGATTCCTACACTTGAAGAGCTTTTGAAAGCGGGTGTGCATTTCGGTCATCAAACATCGAAATGGCATCCAAAAATGAAGAAATTTTTATTTGGGGAGCGCAACGGGGTGCATATCATGAATCTTGAGATGACCCAAGGAGCGCTTGAAGAAGCAGCGGCCTTTGCCAAGAAAACAGCTGGTCGTGGAGGACTCGTGCTGTTCGTGGGAACGAAAAAGCAGGCGGCAAGCATCGTCGAAACAGCTGCGCAATCTTGTGGTATGCCGTACGTGCACAACCGATGGCTTGGGGGAACGCTCACGAACTTTTCGAGTATCGCGCAAACCATTCGTCGTTTTAAAGATTTGAAGCGTAAGCAAGAAAAAGGAGAGCTTGCAAAATACACGAAATTTGAACAGCTGAAAATCGCTGAACAGATTAAGCTTATGGATCACAGCGTTGGGGGGATTCAAGAGCTCACGCGTATTCCAGATGCGCTCTTTATCTTCGATATTCGTAAAGATAAAACGGCTCTCGCAGAAGCGGTACGTCGCGGCGTGAAGGTGATCGCCGTCTGTGATTCGAACGTGAGTCCGCTCGACGTGGAGTATCCGATTCCCGCGAACGACGACGGGATAAAATCTATCGAACTTGTGGCGAGGGTGATTGCAACGGCGATTAAAGAGGGTCGCGATGAATGGGAAAGCGCGCGCGCTCGTCTTGGAGGGTCGCTCGTGCAAGCGGTCGCCGGTGCAGCGAAGAACTAACACACGTTTAGCGTACATTCTATGATCGATGCAAAAATGGTGGGCGACCTGCGCGCACGCACGGGTGCGGGGATGATGGATTGCAAGGTTGCGCTCACAGAAGCGAATGGGGATATCGAGAAAGCGATCGAGGTTTTGAAGCAGCGTGGAGCGATTAAAGCTGCGAAAAAGCAGGCAGAACGCACCGCATCTGAAGGGCTTATCGCGACGTATGTGCATCATAACGGAAAGCTTGCTGCCGTGGTGGAACTCGCGTGTGAAACAGATTTTGTGGCTCGTAACGAAGAATTTCGCGCTCTTGCGAACGATCTCGCTCTTCAAGTAGCGGCGCTTGATCCGCAATACGTGAGTCCAGACGTTATTCCTGCAGAAGAGCTCGAGAAAAAGCGCGCAGAATTTCTCGCAGAGCTTGCAGACGACAAAAAACCGGAAGAGATAAAACTCAAGATTATTGAGGGAAAACTCAACAAGTGGTTTGGCGATGTGTGTCTCACGAAACAAGCGTTTATCAAAAACGAAGATGTGCTTGTCGAGAAGTTGATCGAACAGCTCGTCGCGAAGATCGGGGAAAAGA
The DNA here is from genome assembly GCA_964428975.1 of uncultured Gammaproteobacteria bacterium. GTDB lineage: Bacteria > Patescibacteriota > Patescibacteriia > 2-12-FULL-60-25 > 2-12-FULL-60-25 > JAGOUA01. The sequence goes on from CAYSAI010000006.1 coordinate 19,852, forward strand.
TTGTTCCTACGCGCTTTCTTCGTATGCAGATGAATAACGTGGTAAAGACGTGCTAAACACTAGGACTTACGCGTTTGGCGATCTTCGAGCGCTTCGCCTCACAAAATCCTCAACGTACAGCGTGTGTACGTTTCCGGTTTTGCGAGGCTCCAGCATCTCGAATCTCATCCAAACGTGTAAGTCCTAAACCCGTTCAAGAAAACCCTACGCGATGCGTGGGTTTTTTTGTGCAGACTCGTGTGCTACACTTCCGTCATCCGTATGTTCGCCCCTTCTTTTTCTCCTCAAGACGTATCGTTTTCTCCCATTGAACCTTCGTGGGCAGGTCCAAATCCTCCAAAACCGAACGCCCCGCCGAAGCATTTTGAACGATGGCTCTGCGATGCGCAAAATCATTGTACGCCGTATGAAGTACAAGATTTTACGGAAAACATCAACTGGCGCATTTTTCGTATCATGGCGGAATTTATCGAAGGGTTTCAATTTCTCTCAAAGCTCAAGAACGAAGTTACATTTTTTGGAGGGGTTCGAGCTATTCCTGGTTCAGCCGTGTATGAAAGCGCGTACCGTCTTGGATGTTTGCTTGGAAAAGCGGGCTATACGGTGATCACGGGTGGCGGTCCTGGAGTGATGGAAGCGGGAAACAAGGGCGCGTATGACGTCGGAGGAGAATCCATTGGGATTGATATCGAACTTCCTCGCGAGCAAAGGCGTAATCCGTACGTGAAACGCGGGATTGGGTTCAACTACTTTTTTACGCGCAAAGTAATGATGTCTGCCTCCGCGCAGGCCTACATCTTTTTTCCGGGAGGGTTTGGAACGATGGACGAACTGTTCGAGATGGTTACGCTCATTCAGACAGGAAAGATGTCGCGTAAAGTGCCGGTCATTTTGGTGGGAAAAACGTTTTGGACGCCGATGCTCGCTTGGATACGCGAGATGATGCTGAACGAATTCGGCTACATCGAAGAGCAAGACTTCGGCCTTCTCCAGCTTGTAGAGACGCCGGAAGAAGCGTTCGCGATTATTGCGGAAACGCATGAACGTCCGTTGTAGACGGATGTTGATTGCGTCGAAGCGCGATGCTTTCTGCGATGCCAATCAACAAGAAGCAGGAAATGAGTGACGAAGCGCCCGCGCTTAAAAACGGCATCGGAATGCCTGTAATCGGCAAGAGACCGAGGTTCATCCCCCCGTTGACCGTCACATGAATCGTGAGAACGCTTGCGCCGCCCACAAGCACAAGAGCTGCGTAGTCGTCTTGTGAGGCGTAACCGATCCAGAGAAGGCGTCCGATCACAAGCGTATAGAGCGACAAGGTGAGAAGAATTCCCACGAGACCAAGCTCTTCGCCTAACACGGAAAAGATGAAATCCGTTGAGGATTCTGGCAAAAATCGCAAACGCGCTTGTGACCCTGCGCCAAGACCCTTCCCCATAAGTCCGCCTGAACCGATGGCGATTTTTGCTTGCATGGCATTATATCCCGTGTTTTGCGTGTCGCGTTCGGTTTCAAAAAACGTGAGCACACGTGCGCGTTGGTAGGGTTTGAGGCCAACTTCCCACAGTGTGCCTGCAGCAAGGAGCGCCACGATCGGGAGGATGAAGAACGCATAACGTGGAAGACCGATAAACAAACATAAGATCAGCCACGTGCCCACCATCACCATCGCGGAACCGAAATCTGGTTGTGCAAGCACAAGAAAAACATACAGCCCAACCGTCACGCCGCTTTGGAGGAACATCTTCCACGTAAGACGGCCGCGAGCGCGTCTCGCGAAGAACGCGGCGAGGTAGAGAACGAGTGTGAGTTTCGCGAGTTCAACAGGTTGAAAGGAAAACGTTCCAAGCTGGAACCAGCCTGATGTGCCGTTGATACGCGCGCCAAACACTAATACGCTCGCAAGAAGAGCGAGACCAAGAAGATAGCCGATGGTACTAAACGAGCGAGTGTGACGATAGTCAAGCCAGGTCAAAATCCCTGCACATACGATACCAAGGCACGCAGCAAACACCTGTTTTTCTAGGCGAAGAAAGCTTGTTTGTTCTTGCGAGATGCTGATGGAATAGATCAACAGACAGCCGAAACCCACAAGGGCGAGAACGGACAATCCCAAGAACCAATCAAAACGCTCGAAAAAAGCGATGATGCGACGCATGAAGAGAGGATAGCCTACTCCTCATGGCCTCACAAACGCTTCTGGAGCGAGCACGTTCAAAAAGAGTTTCGGTTCGACGCGCGTGATTCCTGCTGGGTTGTCGGGCCACACTTGGCTGATCGTTTGCGAAGACCCTGCTTCCACACGAGGTAACACGAGCTTTTGGATGCCGGCGAGACTTTCGTTACTGTAGAGCATGGTGAGTATTTCCACGTTGCGATAGGTGTAGCCGCTTGGATTCCTCAGAAGAAACGTGCTTTTACCGAGGCGTTTTCCTTCGATTTCGATCGTACCTTCATATCGAGGCTGGTCGGCGAGAAGCTGCACACGTTGTTGCGCAAACGCGGCATATCCATCAGGTCCAACAACGCTCGCATCAATACGTTTCCACGTGACGGATTCTATACTGAGTGAGGGTGAGGCGAGGCGCGCCTTATTCCAGCCAAGTTCTGTCAAAAGACGTGTATCGCTTGGGAGGAGCGTGGCGGTTTGAAGGGGGGTTTCGAGCGCGCCATCACGAAAGCGAAAACGCACGTCTGCCCACCAAAGAGCGTTCGGATTATTGACGGGAGCGAGCATTTGTTCCTGTCCGTTTGCGGTGAATGTGAGCGTTCCGCCGATCTCTATCTCGCGAGGGGCAGCCATTTCATTCGCGTTTTCATGAATAAACAGCGAAGCGATGCGCGCGGGAATGCGGTTTTCTCGTGGATAGGAGAGGGCGTAGGCATCAAACAGCGTCCAGAGACTGTATCCCCACGTCAGGACACAGAGAGCGATCAGCGCTCTATAGCCAAACTTACGTAAGGCGAGATCATGACGAACGAACCAGCTCGCAAAGGCAAGCTCTTGCGAGCTTTGACCACTGCCGATGGATCGAGAAGAGGAGAGGGACATACGGGAAGTATACCACAGAACCGGTCTTGACGAAGCCCTTCTTTTTCTTTCGTTGTTTTGCTAGGATCAGCCGCATACACCTATGTCTCCGAAAGAACGTTCTTCCAAAAAAGTGGTCTATGGAGCGGATCAAATTTCCGTTCTCGAGGGGCTTGAACCGGTACGAAAGCGTCCTGGGATGTATATCGGATCGACCGGTCCTGATGGTTTGTTTCATTTGCTGCGAGAAATCGCTGACAACTGTTTTGACGAGGCTATGGCAGGACGTGCGGACACGATCACGATCGCTCTTCTCGCGAATGATACGGTGTCTGTATCTGATAACGGAGCGGGTATTCCTGTAGATACGCATAAGGGATACGGCGTGTCAGCGCTTGAACTGGTTCTTACGAAACTTCACGCAGGAGGAAAATTCGGGGGAGAGGGGAGTGGGTATAAGATTTCCGGAGGACTCCACGGCGTGGGAGCTTCTGTCGTAAACGCCCTTTCCGAACACTTCGAGGCGTTGGTTGAGCGTGATGGGGAGATGTGGAAGCAGGAATTCGAACGAGGGATTCCGCTCTATAAAGCGAAGAAGATTGGCACGAGCCGTCGTCATGGAACGACGATCACGTTCAAGCCAGACGCGACGATTTTTACGGATGGTACGGCGTTTGACTACCACCGCGTCGTCGACCACTATCGACAGCAATGCTATCTCACGAAAGGCGTGCGTCTTATCGTCGAAGACCATCGCGAACGAGAAGGGAAACAGGTATACGGATTTTATTTTGAAGGAGGAACGGCGTCGTACGTAGGATTTTTGAACCAAAAAAAGCAAATCAAACACGACAACATCTTTTTTATTGAGAAACAGGTGGATAAAAGCGAAGTATCGATTGCCGTACAATACACGGACGATTATCAAGAAACGCTCTACGCGTTCACGAACAACATCATCAATCCAGAGGGTGGTACGCATGTGCAAGGGTTTCGTGCAGCGGTCACGCGCGTCTTGAATACGTACGCTCGAAACAAGGGATTTTTGAAAGAGAAAGAGGATAATTTAAGCGGAGAAGACGTGCGTGAAGGGATGACGGCGGTGATCTCCGTGCGATTTCCTGAACCGCAATTTGAAGGACAAACAAAGGGAAAACTTGGGACACCCGAAGTGCGTACGGCGGTGGAATCGGTGATGGGAGAAGGGTTCGCGATGTTCCTCGAAGAACATCCGCGTGATGCAGAGGCGATTCTCGCGAAGTGCGTGCTTGCGCAGCGGGCGCGTGCCGCGGCGCGTGCCGCTCGCGATACGGTACTGCGAAAAGGTGCGCTCGATGGGCTCACGCTTCCGGGAAAGCTTTCTGACTGCTCTTCGAAAGACCCATCTGTCAGCGAACTCTTTATTGTTGAGGGAGATTCTGCCGGAGGTTCCGCAAAACAAGGGCGTAATCGTGAAACGCAGGCCATTTTGCCGCTCAAAGGAAAAATCCTCAACGTCGAACGTGCGCGACTTGATAAGATGCTCACGAATAATGAAATAAAAAACATTCTCATCGCGCTTGGCACAAATATTGGCGAGATGTTTGATATTGCAAAACTTCGCTATCATCGCGTGGTCATCATGACAGACGCAGACGTCGACGGGGCGCATATCCGCACGCTTTTGCTCACGCTGTTCTATCGCTATTTTCCGCAGCTGATTCACGCGGGGCATATTCTCATCGCGCAACCACCGCTCTATCGTCTCGCTATGGGAAAAGATATTCGTTATGCGTATAGCGATACGGAGCGCGATACGATTCTTGCAGAGCTCATAAAAGGAAAAGAGGAACGCGCCTCGAAGAAGAAGGGGAAAGAGGAGCCTGCGGAAGAAGTGCTTGTTTCAAGCGAAGATACGGAAGCGAAAAAGACGGGAGGGGTGTATATCCAGCGCTATAAAGGTCTTGGAGAGATGAACGCCGATCAGCTCTGGGAAACGACGATGGACCCAAAAACACGTCTCATGAAAGTGGTGACGGTGGAAGATGCGACACACGCGCACGAAGTGTTTCAGATGCTGATGGGAGCGGATGTCGCTCCACGCAAACGCTTTATTCAAACAAACGCAAAAACGGTGAAGAATTTGGATGTGTAGGGATAAGCAAAACCCCCCAGAGTACGGGGGGCTAGTCGTCCGATTCGGGCGGCGTGTAAGAAGATCCGTCCATGAGATCGGCGAACGTGTCGAGTTCCATGTGTCTTCCGCAAGTGGCGGAGCAGAGACCTCCTCTGGATCCAAATGGGGCATCCTCCCAGCGTTCTACACAGAGAAAGTTCGAGCCATCGCTCCGGTGCCAGATCAGAAACCGATAGCTTCCGTAGTGAGCACGTTCATAGGAGAGAGGTAGACGGAATTCCGAACGCTGGTACGTAACGGTGACCCTGCCCTCGCACGGCGCTGCTGGCAAGGGGAAATTATGAAACGCTATCTCTTGTGGTTGCTGATCAGGACCGGGAAATGGATTCAATGGATCGTTCCGAAGTGAAAAAAATTGGCCAACGTTCGGATTGCGAACGAGATACTCGTTCAGGTTCCCATCCCCAGCTTTTCTGGTTCGCGGTACCTGCTCGCAATTCCCATTGCGAGGGAAGATCTGCCAGGCTCGAAAGATGCATCCGACCAGAGCGGCGAGCACGATGGCTACGAGACCGATGCGCATTGTTCGTACTTGGTACAGCAACGTAGTGATGACCGCGTCCCGATCTTTGGTGGTTGTGGAGCGATAGGGGTGCTCGGAAGAAGGCTGTTCCATCGTATCCTCCTACTTCAAATTAGACCAGAAATAAGCCTAAAAGTCAAGCTTGACAGGGTGCGCGCTCCGCTTCATGCTCTCTCTACGAAAGAGAGGTACGGTATGGATACGACGCTTGAATGGGAAGGTGTTCTGAAGCCAGACGTTTTTCTTATGGTTTTTTGTAAAGATTATGTGAGAAGTTTCGTTGTGCATATCGCGCAAGGGAATGCGGAAGTAGATCGTAAACCGCCTCGTTACGCGGAAGATTGGTCTCTCCTGCACGCGCTTCAGACGGGGATCGAAAACTTTCGCGCAGGAAAACACTACGATGAAAGCACACCTCTCTCCACGCAGAGAGATACGCACGTGTCGAGCGGCGTGTGTCGATATTTAGAGGAGTGGCTTAGAAGCTCAAACTTTTTTTACGCGACGCGTACGATCGAGGGGTTTCTTCAGATCGAACTTCGAGGACATAAACAGTTTCGAGAAGTGCGGTTTCGTCGTGAGTGCAAAGGATCCGGTTTTTTCAGCGAAATCGTCGGCGGAGAATACGCATGGAGGGTTGATCGTTACACAAAGACCGGCACAGGTGCCGATCTTTGGCTCGCGGCAGAAGCAGCCTTTGCCGCTCCGGAAATTCCCTGGATCCAGCCTTAAGCTGGGTTTTTTGTTGTGCTTAGTCGAATTTAGCTGTTTTACAAAGGAACCAAAGCGAAGTTTTACTTCCTCCATCATCTTCCACTCGTTTTGTCTCATTCGGATGGGCTCACTCTGCACGAATGGGTGCGCTGCACCGCGGTCTCTCCTTGTCCTCCACTCCTATCGGCGCTACGGTAAGAAGAGACCTCATCCTTAAGCGCATACTCCTATGGCGAATTGGAATGACCTTGGCACGCGAGGAAACGTTGAAGATCGACGCGGCGTTGGGCCTGCGTTCATTGGAGGAGGGTTGGGCGTGGTAGGCACGATCGCGGTGCTCGCGTTTCAGCTATTGAGCGGAGGCGATCTCAACGACGTCCTCTCGCAGCTTGAGGTGAGTCAAATTCAAACGCAAAATACGTATCAAGCGGAGGATTTTGCTGGAGAGGATTCCTACGAAGTGTTCGCCTCGACCGTGCTTGGATCGACGAACGACATGTGGTCGAAGGTGTTTGTGCAGAATGGAAAAACGTATGTTCCACCCAAGCTCGTGCTGTTTCGGCAGGCGACGCGCTCTTCGTGTGGTGGTGCGACGAGCGAGGTGGGTCCGCACTATTGCCCGCTCGACAAAACCATCTATCTCGACGAAACGTTTTTTGATGAGCTACAAACACGTTTTCGCGCGAAGGGTGGTGATGTCGCGGAAGCGTATGTGATCGCGCACGAGGTGGGACATCATGTGCAACATGCGCTCGGCAATCTCGATGATGCGCGTGATAACGAGAGCTCGATAAAAACAGAGCTGCAAGCGGACTGTTTCGCAGGATTGTGGGCGTATTCTGTTCGTGATCTTGGCGTGTTCGAACCGGGAGAAATTAATGAGGCGCTCGATGCTGCGGCGGCCGTAGGAGACGACCGCATCCAAAAAGCCGCCACGGGACGCGTACATCCGGAAACATGGACGCACGGCTCATCCGCTGAACGTGTGCGATGGTTCACGAAGGGATATGAGAGCGGCTCGGTTGCGAAGTGCGAGGCTTAATGGAATACCAATCAAAAAACCTCGCATGTGCGAGATTCTTTGATTGGTAGCCCCAGGGGGAATCGCCTTCGCTTATCGCTCAGGTCCGGGGCTTCGCACGGATGAACGTGCCCCGCACGTTCTGTGCTCGCCCGTTCGATTCCCTCATGAAGGAATACCAATCAAAAAAACCTCGCATGCGCGAGATTCTTTGATTGGTAGCCCATGTGGGTGCGCGGTGGAATGAGCTTGTTTCCGAGCTGGAACGCTGGCATGAATTCGGTAAGTCGAGGGAAATGGCTCAAACATTGGCGTAAACGGAGCGAAGATCGCGTTCATCTAGGACTGCCATAAGGGATTAAAATAGCTTTATCCGTCTTAGAGAGGGAGACTTGGGGATTGGTTGATGTACGTTCTTGGAATCATGCGGACGCCGCGCGATTTTTTGTGAGTACCGTTTTCGGTACTGGTTTCTAGGTTATTAGGTTTTTAACCTAGAAAACCTAGCCGCTTATTTTAGCCACGTTTTAGGTTCTTAGGTTTTCGTTTCAAAGATCAGGTCATCCGTTGAGAGCGCTTTTTCTTCAGGTGATATTCGCGCCAAGGTTTTTCGTATTTTTCGAAATAGGCTCTTTCTAGGCTGCCGGGGTTCGTATAGCCAGAAAGTAGCCCATCGAGCAGAGGCCGCTCACCAGAATATGCAGACCCTTGAGCGTGGCTCACGAGGAGCATGTTGAGGGTCTTAACTCGGTCATCATCTTTCTTGAAAAGAGTTTCTCTCGTCGCTTTTCTGGGCGTAATCGGATAAGTGAGCTCGAACAGAATCTCTGGCGTAAGCGGGAAATACTTGCTTCTCTCCAAAAATGAAGCGCCGTAAAAGCTCTGTGGCGGCAGGAACCATTCGACGACCGGCGAATCCATCGTAATGAAACGCTCACTTCCTCGAGCGAGATAGATTTTCCAATTCATTCCAAAGAACATATTTGCGAATCCCGGCTCGCCATAGCCAAGTGACTCCATCATGAATCTGAGATGATGTGCGTTATTAAAGCGGAGGTCGTAAGAACCGCTTTCCATCATCTCCACCATCTTTTTGCGTTCCTGCTGAGATAAATCAGCTTCCGTTTCGTTGGCGAAGCGCTCAACTTGTTCGGGCGCATAAAATCGCATCATCTGCTTTGTCAGATCCGTGTGCATGGCATTGAGCTGTTTTCTCATTCCAGGTGACCGGAGCCAAAGCATACTCATGAGTGCCGCGAGGATATATCGATCATCCTGATGAATCTGCTTATAAGCAGTAATGTCGTCGATGATTCTCGGCAATTCGAGGGAGACTCGACTTTCAATTTGATTCAGCCACTGCTCAACGTGCTGCGACACCTCGTCGGGCACTCCAGTTTCAACCGCATAGAAATAATGTTCGTAGCCAAAACTTTGATAAGGGTGGGGGTTCCCTATTCGTTTATTTTTGATGTCGAGTGCCTGAAGTTTGCCTTGCGGGTCAGCGAAGTTCTTCAGATAGAATTGCGGCACGAAATGTTGTTTTTTTGTTGGGTTCGCCGTGTCCATGTTCGAGGTCTAGCCCTTGCCAAACCGTTGAAGGTAGTCTGATACGAGAGTAAACTATTGTAAACAGTCATTCCTCTCACTTTATGCCAGAAAATTCTACCAAAACTAAAGAACGCTCCGAGCGTAATAAAACCATCGCCTTAAGCGATGCCGAAACAGCTCTCCTGCAGAGCCGTTTGTTGAAAATTAGCCAACCCGTTTCGGCGGCAGACTTGACTAACAAGACGCTTCATCATGATCTCTTTGAAATACTCGACCATCTACCAGAAAAGTTTGTTGATCTTCTATTCATTGATCCTCCGTACAACCTCAACAAGCAATTCAACTCCAACTCATTCAAGGCGATGAAGGATGATGACTATGAGGATTGGCTGGATTCGTGGTTTAGCAAGCTGCTTAAGACCTTGAAGCCAACCGCGAGCGTCTATCTCTGTGGTGATTGGAAATCTTCCGGTGCGCTCTACAGCGTCCTATCCAAATATCTCAATGTCAGAAACCGCATTACTTGGGAACGTGAGAAGGGGCGCGGCGCATTGTCGAATTGGAAAAATGCCTCGGAAGATATTTGGTTCGCAACCGTTTCCGATGATTACTATTTCAATCCTGACTCCGTGAAGCTGAAAAAGAAGGTCATCGCTCCCTACAAAGACACGTCCGGCCAACCGAAGGATTGGGCAGAAGAGACAGACGGTAATTATCGCCTAACCTTCCCTTCAAATCTTTGGACTGATCTCACCATTCCTTTCTGGTCAATGCCGGAGAATACCGATCATCCAACGCAGAAACCCGAAAAGCTACTGGCTAAGATTCTGCTGGCTAGTTCACAAGAAGGAGACTTCATTTTTGACCCCTTTCTAGGTTCGGGTACGACCTCCGTGGTAGCGGCGAAACTTGGACGTAAGTATTGCGGCATAGAGGTTGATGAAACGTTTGCTTGCCTTACGGAAAAACGACTCGAGATGGCACGGACAAACGCTAAGATACAGGGGTATGCGGATGGCGTTTTTTGGGAACGGAATAGCTTAAGCGATCAGAAAGTTTCGCCGATTAAAAATCAAAGCTTATTCTCTATTTAGCCGTATGACCAAAAGCACTCTGTTCACAAAGACGAAATATACGGCGATAGAAAAACGTATCAAGGATTTTCTCAATAAAGAAAAAGACTTTCTTTCCGAACGAACGGTAGACAGTCCTCGAGCCGTTGGTGACGCGCTTCAAAGCTTACTGGAGGAAAAATTTGGGGAGCTGATGTCGGATGTCATCCAAGAGTATTCAGCAAGCTTCGCCCGCCGCGCGATGGCTGATTTGGCTTTTACCGATAAGGATGGCTTCTACAACGTCATTGATATCAAAACGCACCGACTTGATACAAAGTTCAACATGCCAAACCTGACCTCGGTAGAAAGGTTGGCGCGTTTCTATGAGGACGATAAAAACAAGTTCGTCATTCTCTCAATCGCCTACAACGTAAAGAATCTCAAGCTCAAGGTGGAAAGCGTTCACTTTATACCGATTGAATATCTCTCTTGGGATTGCCTAACTCTGGGCGCGCTCGGCTGGGGTCAAATTCAGATCGCCAATTCAAACAATATCATCGTTAATCCGGAATACAGCCGTAAAAAATGGATGCTAGAATTGTGCAACGAGCTTTTCGCTTTTTATCCTCATGAAATTGAGAAAATTGCCAAGCGAATCGAGTACTTCAAGAAGATCCAAGAAAAGTGGCTGAACAAGAAAGACTGATATGCAAGCAATCGCTGACAGCATCAAATTCTATCTGGTAGATGAGGTCGCGCAGAAACTTCGTGTAAACAAGATGACGATTTACCGCTACATTAAAGCTGGCCGCTTGGACGCCTATAAGTTTGGGAAGGAGTTTCGAGTAACGAAAGAGGCTTTTACAAAATTCCTGAAGGAGCATGAGCTATGAAGATGCATATCGAAAAGGCTCAAAAGCTTGCCGGCTTCATTGCTGAAACAGCTCCCGTGGGAGCTACTACAGCAAAAGTAACAACCAAGGCATGCGGCACATCTGACGAGGAGCTTTTTCATCGCATTACTGAACATCTGTGGAACGTCATCATCAATGATTGCCCTGCCGTAAAAGTTGTTCCTGACTCATTGTTCAACTTTATCTACATCATTCATCAAGATGAAAGTGCTGATCTGTACTTGAACCACCAGATAGAAATATACATCCGACCAAGAAGAGACATCGCGGCCGGCGAAATGGTGACATCGAAAGATATTGCCGACATTGGAGCTCTGCGTTTTCTTGGTGTTACTCTTGAAAAAACGGATCGCGTGTTTTGTTGCTTTAAGGCCGATTGGAAATTTGGTTGGTATTTCAACTTCTTTCCGGATGGGCAAGAGTTAGATATCGAAGAAGTACCCGAAACATGCGGCTCAATATACCGTTACCTAAAATACGAATACCTTTATTCCGTTTTGGAGAACGATGTATCTTTCTCAGCCATCGTCAAGGACGGATGGTTCCCGTTTTCCTGCGTACTGGATGAGTTCAGACTTTTTGCGGAAATGTACAAGGATAAGATCGACATCGATTCACGCACTGATGATGTAATGAATAAAATCGATTCTCGTCTTGATGGGATTATTGAAAAATGGTGGGACTTACCGGCCTTTCAGAATAAAAAACAACAGATCGAAGCAGGAATTGCGGCGTATAGACAGGCGAATGATCATGGATACATACAATGCATCAGCACTCTATACCCATTGGTAGAAGGCATTATGAGAGAGGTGTGCAAGCTCGATGGCATCAGCGCAGACAAGAAACTCCCTGAGTTCATCGAACTTCTCATTGAGAAATGCAAACGCAGAAACAAATCTAGCGATTCATTGCTTTTGCCGGATGCTTTCCTTCAGTATTTGAAAGAAGAATTCAACAAGCCGTTCGACGCGAACGCGGCCAATCAAGATGCATCACGGAATACGGTCGCTCACGGAATATCAAACGACTATTCTCGTAAACGAGCTTTGCAATCGATTCTTATTTTGGATCAAGTACACTTTTATCTTATTTGAAGATCCATAGATTGCTGATTTGCCAAATCCAAAATACTAAGCAAACAAATGGGCTGTATGCAGCCCTCTTTTGTTGCCTGTGTGAATAACGCCGCCTCTCCGGGCGGTGGGTTCAATACCATTACTCCATGCTCAGCTTGGAGCAATGCCGCCGCATCGATCCCGATCTCGCCAATCTCCCCGACGAGGAGCTTTTGGCGTTACGTGACAAACTCTATGCCGTGGCGAACACGGCTTTGGACTCTCTCGGCCGTCACGAAGCCTCAAAACCGACTCACGCGCCCGCTCTGCTCCCCGAATGCGGCAAAGTCGCCTAACTGATCCGCTATGCCCGAAACGAGCCAAAAAGCGTGCATCATCTATTGTCGCGTATCATCGAAAGAGCAGGTCGAAGGTACGAGCTTAGAAAATCAGGAACGACTTTGTAGGGAGTATGCCGACCGGAACGGTTTAGCCGTCCTCAAGGTATTCGTGGAGATGGGCGAATCGGCAAAGACGGCAGACCGGACGGAGTTCACCAAAGCTATCGCGTTCTGCACCCAGAAGAAAGGCCGTGTCCAGAACTTCATCGTGTACAAGATTGATCGGTTTGCTCGAAATCAAGACGATCACGTTGTCGTCCGAAGTCTCTTGAAACGCGCTGGTACCGAACTCCGTTCAGCTACGGAAACCTTCGATGAAAGTGCGACGGGGAGAGTGATGGAAGGAATGCTCTCCGTGTTCGCAGAATTTGATAACAACAACCGCCGCGAACGCTGTAAGAGCGGTATGCAGGCTCGCGTGCGCGAGGGTATTTGGTGCTGGTCAGCTCCACTCGGCTATCACAGACCAGTGAAGGGGAAGAAAACGAACATCATGCCTGAACCTGATCGAGCTCCGCTCATTCGTTTGGCGTTTGAGCTTTACGCAAAAGGCACGTATACGTTCAAGGCATTGGCTCAGTTGCTAGGTGATCGGGGTTTACGCACACGTCAAGGGAAATATCCGCTTCAACAGACGCTCGAGAAGATCATTACAAACCCCGTATATTGCGGTCGAATCAAGGCATTCGGGGAGATGGCGAAAGGCAATTTTGAATCCATTGTCGATGAAGCGCTATTCGCTCAGTGCCAAAGCGTGAAGAGTGGGCTTCATCTCAAAGGCAAGCCTCGCGCATTCAATAATCCCAATTTTCCCTTGCGGCGGTTTGTTGTTTGCCAGCATTGCAGTCAGCCACTGACCGGAAGCTTTGCTCGTAGTCGCAGAGGGAAGCGCCATCCGTACTATCATCACGGAAGCAAGAAATGCACGCACTCCAAATCCATTCAAAAGGTTGTATTCGAGCAGAAATTCGTCGAGCTCTTGGAAACCATTGAGCCGGATACGAAGTACGAGAAACTTTTCAAAGCCGTCGTACTCGATGCGTGGCAGGAACGGTACAAGAAATTCGATGATACCAACGCCCGCGTCCGCAAGGATATCGAAAAACTCGAGCACGAACGTCAGACCGTCTTCGATTTCCATCGCAACGGCAAGTACACCGATGACGAATTCGTGACCCAGAAGCATCTCGTTAACGAGCGCATCGATCAAAAGCGCCTACTTCTTCAAGATGCGCGGCAAAAGGAGTTGGATATGGAAATGGCTTTGAACTATTGTTTTCATTTCATCCGCAACGCATCCAAAGTTTGGATGGATTTAGCCGACGATTACGAGGCTCGGATCAACCTCCAGCATTTGATTTTCGCAAAACCGCTCATGTTCGATGGTAATTCTTTTGGAACCCCCGAATTGTCGCTAGTCTTTGCACAAAAAAAGACTTCTCCTGATGAGAAGTCCTTTTTGGTAGCCCCAGGGGGAATCGAACCCCCATTTTCCCCGTGAGAGGGGGATGTCCTAGCCATTAAACGATGAGGCCACGCGGCGGAAGTGTACAAAACTCCTCATAGATTGACAAGATACGAAGATATTCCGTAGGATTATACATCCTCTCGCTTGAGAGGGGGAAAGGGTGCCCTCATGCTGGAAGAGCTGTCGAGTGGTTTTATGGAATGGAGCATCCTCGTTGCTCTCGTGATTTGGCTCTACTGGTCGATGAGAAGTCGAGAGAAGCAGCTCCTCGAAGCGACGCTTCAGAAAAAAACGGCGAACGACCACGTCATGCAAGGGTTTCGTGAGGCGGTTGAGACTTCGAAGCGAGAAGACGCGGGTCATGAGCAAGAGCTGTTAGATCGTCGAGCGGCGTTTACCTCTTTCGAGGCGCGTCTGCGTCGGCATGTCGTCTTATTGCAGAAGATTTTCGAGAATGAGCAGATACCCTTCACGATGGAAGAACGTTCACGCGGTTGGGTGAAGGCGCGGGCGTTTCTGCATCAGCTCAACGGACTGCTCTGTTTTGGAGGGTGTGCGTCAGAACGGGATTTCGAACGTATGGAGCTTCTTGAACGAGAGATCGAAGGAGCGTTTCTCGCGCTCGCAGCGAAATACGGAGAACAGTTTCGTCGTCCCTAGCTCTGCAGGCGGACGTCTCACCTCTGGTCGAACCAGAGGTCTTTTTGTAGGGTGGAGATCTATGTATGAATCTTTGCCGCTTCCAGCGCGCGCCGTCCGTACCATGGTCGAAGACGCGATCAAACACACCCCTGCAGAGGGGATGGTCATTCTCGCAGATGAAGAAAGCCTCCTCGCGAAAACGCTGCTTGCCGCGTATGGGGCGGCGTATCCTTTTGCGACCATCTGGCCCTGGAATCCCGAAGTGCTTCGCCCAGAGGAGATGCGCCTGCGGTTTCAATCGCTCACAAAAGGAACGCTCGTCATACTTATTCAAAGCACGAACTTCCGTTTAGATGCGTTTCGTATTCGTATTGAGCTCTTTTCACGCGGATTGAAAACGATCGAACACGTGCATCTTGCGCGGATGAAAACGCGAGAAGAGCAAACGCGGTATCTCGAAGCGTGTACGTATGGACCAACCTATTTTACGACGCAAGCAAACGCATTACGCGAAGTGCTTCGCAACACGCAGGCTCTTGAGATTCTGTCCGTAGGAGGGGAAAAGCTCGTATGGAAAGGGGAGCTAGAAGAGCCAAAGCTTAATACAGGGGAGTACTCACAAGCGAAAAACATCGGAGGGACGTTCCCCATCGGGGAGGTGTTTACCGAAGCGAAAGACCTCACCTGCGTAGATGGCGAGGTGCGTATTTTTGCGTTCGCGAATGATCGGTTTGAAATGGAGTTATTTGAACCATTTACGATGCGGGTCGTGAGAGGGGAGGTAGAGCTTCAAGGGAATGAGCCTGAAGCCTTCCAAACGATCGTTAAACGCATTCAAGAGACGGAACGGTGCATTGTTCGTGAGCTTGGGTTTGGACTCAATCCTGCCTTCGGAAAACAGGCGTACGTGGAAGATGTAACGGCGTTTGAACGACAGCGCGGCGTGCATCTCTCGCTTGGTGAGAAGCACTCGGTGTATCCAAAAGCAGGATTACAAAAACGAGATAAAGCGCGCTATCACGTAGATGTGTTTGTTGATGTTGAGAGAACAACGTTTTACGACGCAAGCCTCACGCCAATTTCCATAAGGAATCAACAAATCTAATTGTGCTTTGTCATGACAAGGGGGAGTACGTGTGGCAGGATGTGTGATATGCATATCCTCGGACTTGATATTGGCGCGGCGCGCATTGGAGTCGCGATGGGGAATGATGAAACACGTCTTGCGTCTCCTTGGGGGACGCTTGAAGCGCATCCAGAAGAAAGGTGCTTCGCAAAACTTCAAACGCTTATCGAACAAGAGGGGATAGAGAGGCTTGTCATCGGTCTGCCGCATCTTCTTCAAAAGCGCGAGCAAGCGACGGAACAACAAAAAACGATCTGTGCATGGGTGGAACGATTTTCCTCTCCTCTGGAAGTTGTATTTGAAGATGAAACGCTCTCAACGGTGCTTGCGCAGCGATGGCAGCGCGAACAAGGCGGTCGTGGGAAACGCGACGATCTCGCCGCCTACGCGATTTTGCAGAGCTACTTGGATCGTAGGGGGTGAGGTGTTTTTATGTCCGCGTATCTTCGTGATGAGGCTTTCGTTCTCTCCGTGCGTCCGTATCGAGAGGCGGACGCGTGGATTTCGTGTTGGACAAAATTTCACGGCAAGCAAGAAGCACTCGCAACAGGTTTACGACGCGCGAAAGCAAAACACGCGGGGCATCTTCAACCGTTTTCGTGTGTTGAGCTCGTCCTCGCAGAAGGGAAGTGGTTCCATCGCCTCAGCATCGCCCGCATGACGTCGCTGCATGGAGCGAACATCCGTACACATGCTCAATGGATAGGTATTCTTGGTTCGATCACTCGGTTATGTGATGAGGTGACGGTGGCGCATCTCCCCGAAGAACCTTCCGGCGTTTTCGCGTTCTTTCTCGAACTTCATGCGCTTACAGAGCGTTTTCCTGAACGGTTCTCTCTTGATCGCGCGCTGTTTCTTCAAGCGTTTTTTCTCACGCGATTCGCGAGGCTTATTGGCTATGGCGTTTCCGTTCGTGCGTGTGTGCGCTGTGGAGCGGAGCCTGTTTCGTGTACAGGCTTTTCTCTCCCTGACGGAGGGTTTTTCTGCAAGCGATGTGAAACAGAGCAGTTTTCTCCCCGCTCGTTTTCGTTCAAGAGCGACCTCGAGCTTCTTCGACGTATGATGCTCTTCCTCGAACGTGCGTCTTTTGAGGAGGTGATGCGGGTTTCAGCGCCACGTGGCATGCTTCAAGATGCGAGTTTTCTCTGCGAGGGTATGCTCCAGATGCTCCCCGTGAGGCAATCTCCTGCAAGAACGGGGTATCTTGTGAGCGTTTCATAAAACGTTCTCGTATGAGCTGATATTGCGAAACAATGAGCGATCTGCTAGGCTTTTGCACATTCCTTCTTCTTGACTTCGAGGTTCTCACGAAAGGTTGGGTCACACATGAGTGAGCAGGAGCAGGGGACTGATTCTGGAGAGACGCTCGAACCGATCACGAAGCGTGGGTGCAAGCGAGAGATTTCTCGCGCGCCTCGCATGCACGAGGTCGAAACTACGGGCGCCAGCTTCTCCATCGGAGCGAAGCGTCAGAAGGCCGCGTTCACGCGACCCGCTCCAGGCAAGATGAAGCATCGTCGGTAGTAGACACATCCGCGAATCGCGGACCTTTCCCTTTCCTCCTCTTCTGAGGGGGTTTTTCTTGCCTTGCGCGGTGTTTTCCTTCACGATGGTGCGCATATGATCGAACGCATCACCCATCTCCAAAACTACGTCGGACAGATACTGACTCTCCAAGGATGGGCAGCAAACGTGCGTTCAAGCGGTTCTATTGTGTTTGTTCAGCTTCGCGATGGTTCTGGCTTCGTTCAAGCGGTATTCTCAAAAGAGCAGGTCACGACGGAAACATGGGAAGCGGTGTCGTCGCTCACCATCGAATCATCTTGTCGCTTGACGGGCACGGTGAGCGTTCATCCGAAAAAAGTGGGCGTGTACGAAATTCAAGGCTTGAAACTCGAGATTGTAGGACGTGCTGACGAATTTCCTATTGGGAAAAAAGAACACGGTCCAGATTTTTTACTCGATAACCGCCATCTTTGGCTACGTACCCCTTCACAATGGGCGATTCAGCGCGTGCGAAACGAGATTATCTTCGCGACGTATACATGGATGCACGAACACGGGTTTACGAAGATTGATAGCCCAATTTTTACGCCAAGCGCGTGCGAAGGGACGACGGATCTGTTCGAAGTAGACTATTTTGGCGAACGAAAAGCGTATCTCTCACAATCGGGACAGCTCTATCTTGAAGCGGCGATTGCCTCGGTGGGGAAGTGCTTCGATTTTGGTCCGGTATTTCGTGCGGAAAAATCAAAAACACGAAGGCATCTCACCGAATTTTGGATGATGGATGCAGAAGCCGCCTTTGCTGATCATGAAGAAAACATGCTCACACAAGAAACGCTTGTGATCGCGATCGTGGATCGTGTATTGAAAACATGTACGCAAGAGCTGGGCATTCTTGAACGCGACATCGAACCGCTCAAAAAGGTTCAAGCGCCGTTCGTACGCATGACGCACGCTGAAGCGGTTCTCAAACTTCGTGCGCTCGGTTCAGATATCGGCGACATGGACGATCTTGGCGCGGATGATGAAACGCTCCTTACGAAGCAATACGACCGTCCCATCTTCGTGGAGAAGTACCCTGCAATCGTGAAGGCGTTCTATATGAAACGTGATCCGGATGATGCAACCCGCGTCTTAAACGCTGATTTGCTCGCACCGGAAGGGTATGGAGAGATCATCGGCGGTTCGCAACGTGAAGAAGATATCGTGGTTCTTCGTGAACGGATGAAAGAGCACCATCTCGATGAGAAGAACTTTCTTTGGTACCTCGATACGCGAAAATACGGTTCTGTGCCGCATTCTGGCTTCGGCTATGGGCTTGAGCGTCTTACCGCGTGGATCTGCGGTCTGCATCATATTCGTGAGACGATTCCGTTCCCGCGGCTCATCAACCGTCTGGAGCCGTGAGGGAAGGTGTGGCATAATCCCTCCATGCTCTCGGCAGGTCCTGCCCGCCACCGTTTTGCGATCGATCCGCAGTTTCGACGACGCATTCTTTTTTCGCTCCTTGGTGGGTTTAGCGTTGTTGGGTGGATGGCTCTGCTTTTTGGAGGGACGCTTTTTTCTGTACGTGAGATCACGGTTGAGGGTGGGGAAGGGATCGCGCCTCACGAGGCAACGGCGCTTGTGTTTCGCATTCTTGATGAAGAACCGCAACGTTTCTGGCATGCGAAGCGACATGCGTGGTTCCTTCCGAAGGAACGTCTCCGCGAATTCGCGCGCACCGAGTGGTTCGCACGCGATGTGCAAGTGCTCACTTCTCCTTGGTCAAATAATGTGCGACTCATCGTCACGCAAGAACCTCGCGTCGTGTTTCTCAAAACCGCGAAGCAGTACCTTGAGATTGATCCTCGTGGATTTGTCCGAAGTGAGCTTTCGCCAGAGAATCGTCTGATCGTTATTCAGTCTATGACGGGCGCCACGGAACCATCTGTGCCAGATCACGTTCGGTTCATTCTTGATATGCCTGACCTCACAGAGGCCTTAGAGGTACGCTATCGTATTCCCGTAGATGCGAAACTCTTTGAACGATGGATACGCCTTCGAGAGATCCTTGAGGCGAAGCATCTATCCGCACGCTATGGAGCGATCCAGCAGGGCGAGGAGCGGCTTATCCTCGTCCAGAACGTTTCTGTGGCCATAGATACCCTTGAATCGCTAGAATCGCAAATTCAGGCGTTAGCCTTGTATCAAGAGAAAGCGAAAGAACAACGTCTGCCACTAGAGACTCTTATCGATGTGCGTATTCAGGGCAGGGTGTACGTAAGATAAAAACCCCTCATGTGTCGTAGAAGGTCTATTGTGCGACGCATCGCAGACCCTTGTTCCTACTCTCCCTCTTCCGGTTTTTCCACGACAAGAGCCGTCAGTCCGATCTTCTCTCCCGTCGTACGCAGCACATCTTTATCAATCTTGAGAAGTTCTTTGCCTGCAAGATTGTATTGGTTCACGGTTGTCCCTAAATGCTTTCCTACATTCTGAAAACAGCTTTCAAACGTCTGAATATGCTTCCCAAGGTCTGCCACGCGCTGACGAATCTCCTGAGCCTGTTCTTCTATCTTCAAAGCGCGCAGGCCTTGCAATACCGTCTGAAGGTACGCCATAAAACTGGTCGGCGAGACAATAATCACCTTCCACTTCCCTGCTGCGCGATGCAAGAGGCTTTCCGTATCCTCCCCCACCTCCCCAATTTTGTTCACGAGAAGATCGTAATAAATAGCCTCGTGTGGAATGAACATGAACGCAAAATCCATCGTATTTTCCTCTGGACGAATGTATTTCGCCGTTTCCTTGATTCGCGTTTTAAGATCATTGATGAATGCTTTCTCATACAGCGCTCGATCTGTAGGCGATTCAGCCGTCACGAGACGATTATAGTTCTCAAGACTGAACTTCGAATCCACGGGAACGATTTTATTTTGCACAAAAATCGCTGCATCCACAATCTCCCCATCTTTAAAGGCGTATTGCATCTGATATTGTTCTGGGGCAAAAACATTTTTGAGCAACGTTTCAAGATAGTATTCTCCCAAAATTCCGCGTTGTTTTGGATTCGTGAGAATACGTTGAAGATTTTCGAGCTGTCCTGAGAAAGAAAGAATCTGCTTGTTTGTCTCTTCCAGTTTTACAAGACGTTCCGTCACATCACGTACGCTCGAGGTCATGAGATGGCTCGATGATTGTTGTTGTCGTGTTTGTTCATGAAGCGTACCCTTCACATCTTGTGAGAGACTATCGACCTGCTTTTGCAGCAGCAAGAAACTAGATGGATCGAGCACAGGACGCGCGGCCTGTTCTCGTTGAAAGGAAAAAAAGAGTCCGATGAGCACAAGAATTCCCACGCAGAGGAGACCAAGAACGAGAGTAATCATAGCGCGAAAAGCGTAGCATTTTTCCCCCTCCTTGTCAGTTTTGTGAGCGTGCGCTAGCTTGTGGAAGTATTTTCTCCCCTCTATGCCATCTACGTTTGATAAAGACCTTGTCGGTTTCGGTGACGAGCTTGAATCTCAAGACCCCTATACCGCTGCGAGCGAGACGCAAAAGCGTTCCAGCTCTGTGAACGCTTCAGGGGTATCTTCTCTTCCTGACGATGAGGAAGAAGACGAGGATGGTCCAAGCGTTGAAGAGGAGATCGCGAAGCAAGAGAGTGGCACGGTTCACCCTCCAGAACCCGTGAGCGAGGAAGAGGACGAGCTCGCAAAAGAACGGAAGGCTTCAGACGAGCTTCTCATGATCGAGGAGCTTGCGGGTGAGATGGAAAGCGAACGTGATGAGCTGTTTAATAAGGAAGATGAAGAATCGTAAGGAAGCCAAGAAACCCGCCAATCAAGCGGGTTTTTGCTTGACTCCTCTTGACAAAGAGCGTCTTTTCTGCTAAGGTTCGCTTATCTTCAAGCGGCGCGCATGCCCCCTCGAAGACGTAGGAAGAACGGTCGCGAGAGTACGAGCCGACAAACTCTCTCTCCGGTGGCTTATCAGCTATACCCTATCGACCGGACTCCGGATGCCAAGCGCATGCCTCGGATTGGAGGCTCACCATGGTGAGCGAAAACTGAAAACGCGCTGTAAAAGCGCGCACGAAAAAAGAAGCGCCATGGGGGCTTGTAGGAGATGAGGTGATGTTTCAAACATCAGAACCTCTCTCCGGTCGTGCCTTGAAAAATTGAAAAAGACGGTTCTCGTCAAAGCCATGGGGGATCTCACAACACTGCGTAGATATTTTCTGCGCAGGAAGGAACCTTCGAATGAAAAAGTTTCTGGTCCGGTCTCTGCCCGCCTCGAATGGCCCGCCATTCACAAGGCGGGAATTTTTTTACAGATTTTTTACCTGTTTCCACGCAAGAGAAAAGAGCGAGCGCATCATTTCTGTAATCACTTCGCTTTCGATAATCACCGATACAGGCTTCGGACCAAGGCTTGAAAGAGCGACTTTATTCTTCCCATAGATCACCACATCTCCAAGGCAAGGATAGTTTTTTTGTGAAAGAAATGTCGTGAATGAGCGCGATTCTGTAGAGGGGTCCTCCAAACGAGCCGTTGTATAGATCAAGCGGCGTTTTGTATTTTTTAATGTCTTATCAAGGTGTTTTATGGAAAGCTCTTTCGGTACATGTTTCCTCACTTCATCCAAATTTCCAAACTCATCAATTTCCTCTGGACGCGTTGTTACCATATCTTCAAAGACGGCACGAAACGCTTCCTCTCCTTCAAACATACGCACCACAGGTTTCGTTCCACGCTGCACGAGCTTCAGCTCATGAATGGAGTCTTCTACTTCGTTTAACGTGGCCTTCATTTCTTGAAGGCGCGTCGTCATGACGGCAACAAGCCGCTCGGGAGATTCCGCCATAAAGAGCGTCTTCTTCCCTTTCTCGACGGAACTCATCAGATTTCGCGCCATGAGATGCTCAATCACCGCATACGTCGTCACGCGAGAGACGCCTGCCTTCTTCGCAAGATCCTGTACGGATGCCGCACCCAAATCGAGCGACGCGAGATATACCTGCGCCTCACTATCGCTCAGTCCAAGCGAGCGGAGGAGTTTTTGCCAGTTGGTTTTCATATCGAGAAAAAGCGTAGCACGAGAGAAGAAGTCCGCCAACTTATTGACACACCGCGCATTCTTCCGTCTCGAGATTGCGCTTTTCAACCTTCATACTGATTTTCTCCGCTTCAATCGGAGCGCTGGAACGCAGATAGTATAAGCTCTTCACACCGAGCTTCCACGCAAGGAAATGTACTTCATGCATGTATTTGCCGCTCACGGGCGTTTGGAAGAACACGTTCAGCGATTGTGCTTGATCGATAAAAGGCTGCCGATCGGCCGCTTGTTGGACGATCTCGCGCATATTCATCTCATACGCGGTGCGAAACACGGCGCGTTCATGTTCCGTGAGACCCTCGAGGTGTTGCGCACTCCCCTTCGTCGCGATAATTTCCTGCCAAACTTCGGCCGTATTCATCCCTTTTTGTTCGAGAAGCGCTTCAAGATATTTATTCTTCACGAGAAAACTCCCCGAGAGCGTTTTCTGAAGGAAGGCGTTTCCTGCCACCGGTTCGATGCTTGGCGTTGCCTCTCCGCACAAGAACGCCGTACTCGCCGTCGGTTGAATAGAGGTTGTGTAGCTATTGCGCTGCGTTCCCCCATCAAGCGGAAGCCCGCGTTCTTCGCCAAGACGTTTCGAGGCAGCGCGCGCCGCTTCTCCAAACCGTTTAAAGAGCTTTTTGTTCATCAAACGAGCTTGCAAGCTTTCAAACGGCACGCTTTGCGACATGAGGTAGCCGTGGTACCCCATCGTTCCAAGCCCAATCGAGCGTTCGTGTCGAACGGAATTTGTCGCCTTCGTATATTCTGGTCCTGCCATCTCGCAGAAACTATCAAGATTGTTATCAAGCGCTTTCACGCACGTATACACAATCTCTTCTTGTTGATCTTTCCACGCTTCGTACGTTTCGAGGTTCAAACTCCCAAGACAACACACCGCTGTACGCGTTTCGTCCGTGGGAAGGACGATTTCCGTACAAAGATTGCTTTGTCTTACTTTCAGACCCTTCTCCTTGTGATGCGGAGGCAAGGCTTTATTCACCGTGTCGATAAAGAGCATATACGGCTCCCCTGTCTCGGCGCGCACCGTCAAAATGCGACGCCAAATATCCTGCGCGTTCAGTTCTTTGGTGACCGTTTTATAGTGCGGATCGATGAGCTGATACGAAACGTTTTTTTCCACCGCTTCCATAAACGCGTCCGTAATCACGACACCATTGTTGATATTCAGGCACTTCCGATCTGCATCTCCCCCTGTTGGACGTCGCATCTCGAGGAAATCTTCGATATCTGGATGATCAACGCGAAGATACGCCGCGGCTGCTCCTCTTCGATGGCTGTTACGTGAGATCGCGAGCGTCTCCGAATCCATGATCTTCAAAAACGGAATTACGCCGCTTGAACGAAGGCCGCTCGATTGAAGAGGCGCGTTTTGTCCACGGAGTTCTGACCAATCCGTCCCTATTCCCCCTCCAAACTTCGCAAGAAACGCATTCTCTCGATAAATATCGAAAATGCCTTCGAGCGTATCAGGAACCATGTTGAGAAAACACGAAATAGGCAGTCCCTTCTTCGTGCCGATATTCATGAGAACGGGCGTCGCAGGAATAAACCATTGCTTACTCATAAGATCGTAGAGCTGCTGCGCGAGCGTAGCATCTCCCCGAGACATCCCTGCCGCAACGCGCGCAAAAAACGTTTGTGGATTTTCGCAGATTTCTCCTTCTGCATCATGTAAGAAATATCGATCACGCATGTTTTCGAGTCCAAAATACGTAAATAGCTCGTTGCGACGATGATCCATCACAATCCCCTTCTGCAGAGCAGGATCGACGATGTAGTGCGGGCAATCCCAACTGTTTCGCGATTTCGTCGTTTCGAGAATCTCTCCAAGGAGAAGATCACGCGCGGCTTTCAAATCGTTTTGCGAAAGAGCGTCAAGAACGGTTGTGTACATAGAAAAAAGAAGAGAAAAAAGAAAGATGTGTTCATTTTACGTCCAATCTTCCACCACCGCGCCTTTTGCGTATTCCGTCGCGCGATTTTCGAAGAAGTTTGTATGCTCTTTCGCGTTGACCATAATATCGAGCCAAGGAAGCGAGTTCTTCACATGATAGCGCGCCTCAAGACCAAGATCCTGCAAACGCCTATCGGCAATATAACGAATATACTGCTTCACCTCTTCGGCGGTGAGACCTGGAACGGGCCCCATACTGAAGCACGTATCAATAAAGGCATCTTCGAGCTTCACCATGTCGTCACACGCTTGATAGAGCTCTTGTTTGAAGTCTGACGTCCAAAGGTGCCTATTCTCCGCCATAAGGTCACGGAAGAGCGCACAGACGCCTTGGCTGTGCAAACTCTCATCACGAATACTCCATGTAACGACTTGCCCCATGCCTTTCAGTTTTCCCTGCCTCGGAAAGTTCATGAGAATGGCGAACGAGGCGAACAAACTCATTCCTTCCATAAATCCCCCGAACACCGCGAGGTTTTTCGCCAGATCGCGCACATTCGTCACATCGAACCCATGAATATAGTCGTACTTATTGCGCATGGATTCGTATTCGAGAAAAGCGGCGTACTCTTTATCCGGTAAACCGAGGGAATCATTGAGGTACGAATACGCCCACACATGCGTACTTTCCATCGCGGCAAACGCCGAGAGCATCATCTTGATCTCTGGTTTTGGAAACGAAGGAATGAGTTGCGAATTATAGTTGTTGTTCACTTCAAGATCGCCGAGCGTAAAAAAACGAAGAATTTGAATAATGAGAGACACTTCCGTGGGAGAAAGACGAAAACGATAGTCGCTAATATCCGATTCCATCGGCACTTCGGTAGGGAGCCAATGCGCTTGATTCTGCTTGCGAAAATACTCGAAATACTGCGGATACTCGAATGGACGATAGAACTTTCGATGCGTCAGAAGGGGACACGAACCAAAAAGGGACGAGCTACTCATAGAATCTAGAGCGACAATCGGGCGATGGACTCTTCGAGGGATGGAGGCGCGCGGAGCGTTTCGACCTCATCAAGAATCGTTTGACGCTCTTCTGGGGAGAGAAACTTCAGCGACATCCAACGAAACACATAATCCACGAGAGATTCTGCCGTGGGAATATTGGGATTTTCCGTTGCTCCAAACGGCGCAAACTGAATGTTCGTAAACTTGCGCGCAAGCACACGAAGCGGCACGCCGTATTGAAGCCCAAGAGAAATGCTCGTCGCGAAGCAATCAATGAGACCTGAAAGCATCGTGCCTTCTTTACTCATCTTCAAAAAAATCTCCCCTGGTTGGCCATCATCATATAAACCAACCGTGATATACCCTTCCTGCCCTCCCACGCAGAACTTATGCGTCAGCGCTTTTCGTTCCTCGCTTAAGCGACGTCTTCTTGGAGCGTGCGTCTCCCCCACGGTCGAGATACTGACGGGTGTTTTTAGCATCTCGCGCGCAGGCTCTTCAACAGGAAGAGGTTTTTCAAGAGAAAGCGGCTTTGAAGAAGCGGCATGAAGATGCTCGTAGGTTTTCGCGATATCTTCTCGTCCTTGTGCTCGCAGAGAATTCATGATGCACGCTTGAATATCCGTGCTCTCTACCTCCTCATGTGAGGAGAACAGCTCGAGCGTTGTTTCCGCGGCTCGTTCCGCAAACGAACGTACGAGAAAAAGATCGCGCTCCCCTGCATCGCTCGCCGCACGCTGAAGAGACTCTTCGAGCATGCCGAGATCAAACGGCACGCGCGCCCCACTTCGAGTTACTACCAAGAAAGAAGCCATAGGAACACAAGATATAGTGGTCAAAATCGAACTTGCCTACCATATATGGTGTCTCTAGGCTGTTGCAAATAGGCAAAAAACAGCTTATTTTTTGGTGTTTTCTGAGAAGGAACGCGATTTTCCAAGGGTTCCTCCTGTGGATAAAACATTCCTTAGAATCCAAGCGATAAATTGATCGCTGTTCGTGCCGTCGTGACGGGCGGATCTATCGCGAGCGGCACTTCCTGCCGATTCCTCTGTCGATCGAAATACGCCACATGCTTGTGTTCAAGCGCGTATTCGTACACATCTCGGGTAATTTTTACATCTTGCAAACAATACTCTTTCAGCTTCTCAAGCTCGCCTTTTCGCCAAAATTCTACTGCCATCAGGCCGTGACCGCTCTTGCCGATACCAAGCGTGGCATGCGCGACGTCATCAAGTTTTACGCGAAAACCAATCTTTTTTTCGATTTCCGCCAGCAAATCGACCGTAGGAAGCGCGCTCATCGTTCCTGTGTAGTACCGTTGCATGCAAGGATAATCAAAACCGAGCAGGTTATACCCAATCACACGATCGGCCCGTTCAAGCCGCGGCCACAGCTTCGGAAGATCTTGCTCAAAGAACGCTTCGTACGTATCCGTTTCAAAGAAATAGACGCCTACAAGCGAGATCGAGAGAAGCGTAGGGTTATACGCCCCCACATCCTGAAAGGTGTTTTGCGTCTCGATATCGAGAACAACTTCTTTTCGCATAGATGTTCGCGAGCATAGCACGCTGGTTGAAGCGCGCAAACAGGCGTGATACGATTTCAGGTATGGTGATGTTACGGTTCGCGAAGTCCAAAAGCCTTTGGTGCTCAGCAACCGTCTTTTTTTTGATGGGTTTTTCTCTTCCGTTGTCTGTACATGCTCAAGCGAGCTCGGTACTGACTGCTGAACAAAGGCAGTCCACCGTGCGAGTCGTGTGCGAGAATCGGCAGGGGTCGGGAACCATTGTGAGTGAAAACGGCATGGTGCTCACGAACGCCCATGTGGTCGCAAAGATTGACGAACAACCGCTACGCGCAGCGAGCGAGTGCCAAGTAGGGATCATTGATCCTACTACAGAGCGTGTGCGTTTCATCTATCGTGCGCGCGTGGAACGATTCGTATTTGACGAGGCACATAATCAAGATTTCGCGTTTCTTCAAATCGAAACGGCGATCACTCCCGATTCTCTTGCAAAACCGTATCCTTTTCGGAAAATATGGGAATTTTCCGCCATCGATGATCGCATGTGGACGCTCGGTTTTCCCGGAAATGGGAACGGAACCTCCTCTTTTACGGTGCAATCCGGGTTTATTCAAGGGTTTAGCAACGGCTTTGTGCGTACGACCGCGCTCTTTCGCCCTGGGAATTCAGGAGGAACCGGCCTCAATGAGCGAGGGGAGCTCATCGGTATTCCGACGCGCATCGTCACGATTATCGAGGATGGTCAACCGCAACGTACCTTTTACGAGCTTGTCGATATTCGCGCGGTGCTCGAATGGCTCGATACGCTTGGCCCGATGGAACGAGAGCGTTTTTTCACGTTTGCCGATCCTGCGCGTTCTCGTCAAACCATCTCCTTCATTCAACAATCGTCTCTTGATTGTGAGCATCTTGCGCGCGCGGAGAGCGTGAGCACCGTGTTTTGTCTCCTTCCGGGAAACATTCGCATCACCTTTCCGAACCTTGCCACCTATCTTTCTTGGTATCCAAATTTTGATCGTATCAAGAACGTTCCCGATGCCTCGCTCGCCGATTTTCGTCTCGTGCGAAACGTCACATTTCGTCCAGGAACGCTTGTGAAATCACAAACCTCGCCAGACGTGTATCTCGTGACCGATGTATTCGGCACCATGAGACACATTCCTAGCGAGGAACGGGCGATTATTCTTTGGGGAGCGAACTGGGCGAGCCTCGTTCGCGATATTCCGGATGCCTTTTTCGTGAACTATTCGATCGGCCCACCGCTTCTCTAGCTCTTAGCTAGAACGCTTGCGCTCAAATTCTTTCAAGAAAATCTTGCGAATACGAAGTGTTTTTGGCGTCACCTCTAACAACTCATCTTCTCCAAGATACTCGAGACATTCTTCGAGCGTCATATCACGCGGCGTTGTGAGACCATCGGAAACACCATCGCCTTTCGAACGCATATTCGAGAGGCGTTTTTCTTTACACACGTTCACGCAGAGGTCTTCTGGCTTGGCGTTTTGACCGATCACCATACCCTCGTACACTTTGATGCTCGCACGAATAAAGAGGATGCCGCGTTCTTGCGCTACCTGCAAGCCATACGAGTTCGATTCCCCTGATTCAAACGAGATGAGCGAGCCATGAGGCGCCGCGTCAATCGTGCCAATAAACGGACGATAGCCAAGAAACAGCGCGTTGATGATTCCCTGTCCTTTTGTATCCATCATGAATTCGTTGCGAAAGCCGATAAGACCGCGCGTAGGCGCTTCAAAAATGAGATACGCCACTCCATGCTCGACGCGCATATCTTTCATTTCCGCTTTGCGACGCCCCATCTTTTCGATCACCGTTCCTGCCATGCCTTCCGGAGATTCGATCGACACTTCTTCGTATGGTTCTGTTTTTTGCCCTTCATGCTCTTTAAAAATAACTTGTGGACGCGACACTTGCAGCTCGAACCCTTCACGACGCATGCGCTCGATTAAGATGGCGAGGTGAAGTTCTCCACGACCAGACACGACGAAACTTCCATCGCCTGACGCCGGCGCGACTTGGAGGGCGACGTCGTTTTGCAGCTCGCGTTCGAGACGTTCTTTGATGTTGCGCGAGGTGGTGAACTGCCCTTCTTGCCCAGCGAACGGCGAGGTATTCACCCCGAACGTCATTTTCACGGTCGGTTCTTCGATAGAGATCACGGGGAGCGCTTCTGGATGCTCGCGATCAGCGATCGTTTCTCCAATCGTGATATCAGGAATACCCGCAAACGAGACAATATCTCCGGCGAGCGCTTCTTGAATTTCGATCTTGCCAAGGCCGATAAAACCTAAAAGAGACGTGACTTTTTGTTCTGAAGGTTTTCCTTCACGATCAAGACGAATGACCGGTCCCGCGCGAAACGTGCCGCGTACCACACGCCCAATCGCGATACGGCCTTTGTAGTTATCATACGAAATGTTCGCGACCGACACTTGAAGCGGACCGCTCGTGTCAGATGCTGGTTCTGGAATTTCTTTCAAGATGACATCGAACACGGGCGTGATGTCGGTCATTTTTGTAAGATCATTTTCGAGACCAGCCTTCCCCTGTTTTCCCGATGCGTACACAATCGGAAAATCCGTTTGCGCATCCGAAGCGCCGAGCGTCACGAAAAGATCAAACACCTGATCGACGACCCAATCTGTTCGCGCTTCTGGTTTGTCGATTTTGTTCACGACCACGATCACACGATGTCCTGCTTCGAGCGCTTTCTTGAGCACGAAGCGCGTTTGCGGCATCGGACCCTCTTTCGCATCTACGAGAAGAAGCGCGCCATCAACAAGGTTCATGATGCGTTCGACTTCTCCTCCGAAATCCGCGTGGCCGGGAGTGTCCACGATATTGATCTTGACCCCTTTATACGCAACCGCGCAGTTCTTCGCGAGAATCGTAATGCCGCGTTCTTTTTCGAGCTCGTTCGAATCAAGAATCGCTTCTCCTTCGAGTGTTTTATCTTTAAACGTTTCCGACTGACGAAGAAGCGCGTCAGCAAGCGTGGTTTTTCCGTGGTCAACGTGGGCGATAATCGCGATATTGCGGATGGAGGGCATAGATACAAAAGACACCGCAGATTGGTGTTCTGGCGTGATGGTAGCGGAAAGAGTGTGGCTTGTCTAGCGAGGAGAAGAAGCAAAAAACTACACCTTCACCACATCAAGCGGCCTCGGGACGATCGCCTCGACCTCGAGCTCTGTCTGTAGACGTGTCGCGAGCGCGACAGAGGCCCCTTCCTCGCCATGTGTACAAAAAATCTTCTCTGGCTTCCCTACCGCCTGTTTCACCCAGCTCACAAGCCTGTTTTGATCTGCGTGCGCGCTATACGCCCCAATGCTCGCAATTTCGGCACGCACATCGATCTGTTCCTGCATCACCTGCACGTGCTTTTCATGCTCGTAGAGCTTGCGACCGAGCGTGCCTGCCGCTTGATACCCGATAATAAGCACCGTCGACCGTGCATCGCCCAAATGTCGCACGAGGTGGTGCAAAATACGCCCGCCGTTCATCATGCCCGCGCCAGCGATAATCACCTTAGGTCGACGCGCTTCGTTGATTTTTTTTGAGTCTTCGCGCGAGAGACAAATGTGCAAACCCTCGAAATCAAGGAAGTCTTCCCCTTTCGCAGCGAGGGACTTCGCTTCTTGATCGTAGTACTGCGGGAACTGTTTCATGACTTCCGTCACGTGAATCGCCATCGGACTATCGAGATACACGTCCATCGCGGGAATAGATTTTTTCTCCACAAGAGCATGCAGTTCAAATAAAAGCTGTTGCGTGCGTTCAATCGCGAATGCAGGAATAATAAGCACGCCATTGCGCTGCGCCGTACGCGTGATCACGTCGCGAAGTTTATGTTCGCGCGTCGATTCGTCTTCGTGAATACGATTGCCGTACGTGGATTCGATCACGAGCGCATCCATGTCGGCGAGTTGATCGGATTCGCGCAAGATAGGCACATGCTCGTTGCCAAGATCACCAGAAAACGCGACGCGCGCGCCTCCCTTCTCCGTAAATTCCACGAAGCCACTGCCGAAAATATGCCCCGCATCACGATAGCGAAAGGAGAGATCACCGAGCACTTGCGTCGAATTGTAGTCGATCGTTTCAAACGAACGAATCGCTTTCTCGACATCTTCCATCCCATACGGCATCGGCCGCGCACGACGCTTGAGATCTTCTTTCAAGATATGTTCTGCATCTACGAGTACGAGCTTCGTCAGCGGCGCGGTGGGCGGGGTTGCGTAAATCTTCCCCTTAAATCCCTCTCGCACGAGCTTTGGAAGGCGTCCTGTATGATCTAGATGCGCATGCGTGATCACCACGGCGTCGATCGTCGATGGGTCAAACGCAAACGGTTCAAGGTTTTTGCTCGCTGAAAACGACGTCCCTTGAAACAGGCCACAATCAAGCAGCACGCGCGTCGCGCCGGTTTCGACCAGATAGCAGGAGCCTGTCACCTCGCGCGTCGCCCCATGAAAGCTGATCTGCATAGATTAGTTCGTGAGAATCGCGCAGAGCTCGATAAAGACCCCATGAGGCGCACTGCATTGGCGGCCAAGGACAAGCGAAAGAATAGCCTCGTCTGCTCCGGGAGAAACAAGGAGGAGAACAAGGACGGTACTTTCGACAATCAGCAGGAGCGCGCCTGCAACGACCGCAAGACGAAACGAAGCATCAGGACGAGAAAACACATGGTGCCACTCCTCATGCATAATCCACACACGATGCTCAACGAGGGCGTTCATCGCGAGCACGCACCCTGTGAGCACAAGACCAAGCGCGAATGAGGCGAGAGACGAAAGCCCGATGGAGGGCAGGATAATCAAACAGAGCGGGAGCGGCACGAGGCTCGCCATGGCCCAAAAATACGACGTGTAGTGCGAAAATAAAGAACGAGAAGGCATAACACAGAGAGTGTACCACGTAGCTCCCCTCTCTGTCATTCTTAGGACGTACGTCCTATTCTGTATCAATCCGAATGGTATCAGGACCGAGTACCATCTCAAGTTCCTTCTCGATGAGTTCATCAAACGCAATACGAAACGTCGTGCTAATGCGTTGTTTGCCGCTCGCCTGCTCAACGAAGAAAAACACCGGATATAAGCCTGGATGTTTCTCGAAAATGAGCCGTACCTGTTCGAGCATGGCAGGCGATGGAAGCGCGCGAACGGACAGCGTAATGCCTCCCACGGCGTTTTGTGTAGGCGTCGCCGTATCACTTGAAGAAGCGTCGTTTTCTCGCACATACAGCTCTACCTGTTCAAGATTATCAGGCGTCAGTTCATAGCCGCTCTCAACAAGAAACTTCAGTTCATCATCTTTTTCTTGCACACGACCACCAAGTACCATCGCATGGTCCGCTTGCCAAAGCTCTGGTTTCTCACGATAGACGCGCGGGAATACGACCGCTTCGACGCTTCCGGACGTGTCTTCTATTTTGAGAAAGGCCATCATTTCTTGATTTTTCGTAAGAATGGTTTTTGCGAGCACGCACATACCGCCGATGCGCACAGTTTTGAGTTTTTTCTTTTCGTGGAGGTTCGCGATAGGCACAAACATTCCCTTCAAACGCTCTTCGTATTCACGAAATGGGTGGCTTGAAACGTACAAACCCAAAAGCTCCTTCTCCCACGAAAGTTTCTCCGAGAGACGCGCATCCGGCGCAGCGCGCAGCGTGAGCGCTTCTCTTGGCGTTTCTCCTCCGGGGAGCGCAAAGAGGTTTGTTTGTCCGGATTTTTCCTCTTGCGTGAGACGTCTGTGATAGTCGAGAATGGTTTCGAGGTTAAAGTAAAGCGTGTTGCGCTCACCAAACCGATCAAGCGCGCCCGTTTTCACGAGCGCTTCAAGAGAACGTCGGTTGAAGGATTTTCCCTTGATACGCGCGGCGAAATCAGCAAGATCAAGAAACACGCCGTTTGTTTTACGTTCTTGAATCATATCGTCCACCACATCCTCACCAAGCCCTTTGATCGCGAGCAAGCCGAACCTGAGCGTATGCGTATCTTTCACGACAGAAAATCCTTTGAAGGATTCGTTCACATCTGGTGGGAGGACGTCAATTCCCATACGACGACACTCCTCAACTTCGATGCTAATACGATCAATATTGAGACAATCGGAATTCAGGAGCGCTGCCATGAAACATTCAGGATAGCGCGCCTTGAGATACGCCGTTTGATAGGCGATCAGGGCATAACAGGCCGCGTGTGATTTATTAAAACCATACGCCGCGAACTCTTCAAATTGTGTGAAAATTTCTTCGGCAATCTCACGTGAAACGCCCTTCTCGAGAGAACCGTCCACGAATTTCACCTTCATCTCATTCATGAGCTTTGCAATCTTCTTGCCCATGGCTTTTCGAAGTGTGTCTGCTTGCCCACCCGTAAAACCCGCCATATCTTTCGCCACTTGCATAACCTGCTCTTGATAAATCGGCAAGCCATACGTGGTACGAAGCGCGTTTTCCGTGAGCGGATGTTTGTACGCAATCGCCTCACGACCGTGTTTGCGCGCAATAAACGAATCAATGAACTGCATCGGCCCCGGACGATAGAGCGCGACCATGGCGATAATATCGTCGATCACCGTCGGTTTCAGTTCACGAATATATTTCTTCATGCCATCGCTTTCGAGTTGAAAAACGCCCGTCGTATCGCCGCGACCAAGTAGCTCGAACGTCTCTTCATCATCGAGCGGAATATCGTCTACTTTGAGCGTTACGCCCTCGACCGCTTCCATGATTTCGAGACAATCGCGAATAATCGAGAGGTTTGATAAGCCAAGAAAATCCATCTTCAGAAGACCAGAAACATCCGCAGAATGGAGGGAATACTGAATCACCTGCTCGCAATCACCGCCTTGGGCTTTTTGTAGAGGAGCAAATTCCACAAGATCACGCGGCGTGATAACGATGCCGCACGCGTGCTGCGAGGCATGGCGCGTCGTTCCTTCAAGCTTGATCGCAAGATCGATGAGGCGTTTGATACGCGGATCATTCTCATACATCGCTTTCAGTTCCGGTGCGTCATTTTTGGATTCATGAAGAGGAATATGCTTGCCTTGCACGGGAGGCGGAATCGCTTTCGCGACGCGATCGACATCGGCATACGAAAGTCCAAGCACACGTCCCACGTCGCGCACGGCTGCACGCGCAGCCATCGTTCCGAAAGTGATAATACCCGCGACGCGCGAGGCGCCGTATTTTGCCGTGACGTACCGAATCACGTCTGCGCGCTTCACGTCGTCGAAGTCCGTATCGATATCAGGCATGCTGATACGATCAGGATTCAGAAAACGCTCGAAAAGCAGTCCGTAGCGAAGCGGATCGAGGTTTGTGATATCAAGTACGTATGCGACGACAGAACCAGCCGCAGAACCGCGCCCAGGCCCCACAATCACGCCGTGTTGTTTTGCCCACACGATATAATCCTGCACGATCAAGAAGTACGCAGCGAAACCCATGCGTTCGATCGTCGCGAGCTCGAACTCGAATCGTTCGCGCACATTTGCCTGTTGTTCCGTGGTTGGATACCGTCGCACAAGTCCTTCCTCGCAGAGTTTTCGCAGATACGAGTTTTCCGTCTCGCCTTCTGGCACGACAAATTCGGGGAGAAGATTTTTGCCGAGCTCAAGCTCGACGGAACATCGATCGGCGATACGACGCGTGTTTTCGATCGCTTCTGGCAACTCACGAAACGCTTCGATCATCACGTCAGGTCCGCAAAACGAGGCGTCCGCAAACGCGCTACTCATCCGATTCGTGTCGGCGAGCATTTTTCCATCATGAATACACATGAGGGCGTCTTGCGCTTCACGATCATCCTCATGAAGGTAGTGCGTGTTTTTCGTCGCAACAAGAGGCGCGCCCGTTTTTCGAGAGAGATCAACAAGCAACTGGTTCACTTCTGTTTGCGTGGGTGATTCTGGACGATGCACGAGCTCTAAAAAAAAGTGCTCTTTTCCAAAAATATCCTGATATTCGTACACAAGCTTTTCCGCTTTCTCGAGATCATGCATCTGACACGCCTTTGGAATTTCGCCCTTCAAGCATCCGGACAGGGCGATAAGGCCAGCATGTTTCTCACGAAGAAGCGCTTTATCCATACGCGGCTTGTAGTAGAAGCCGTCGAGGTACGCGCTTGATACGAGCGCGAGCAGGTTTTTGTACCCTTCGTTTGTTTCCACGAGGATCGTGAGGTGCGACACGTGGTTATCTATACCGGAGCGCTTATCAAACCGTCCGTTGGGCGCGATGTACGCTTCAACGCCAAGAATAGGCTTGATACCTGCCTTCTTCGCCGCTTCGTAGAACTCGATAGCGCCGTAGAGACTTCCATGATCGGTGAGCGCGACCGCGTCGTAGCCAAGCTCTTTCGCACGATCGACGAGCTCGCTCACATCGCCAAGCGCATCATACAAGGAGTACATCGAATGCGCGTGCAGATGAACGAAGGGAGACGGCATAAAAACAATCCTAGCCTGCATGGCAGGCGAGGAATTGGCAACTTATTTGTATTTGCAAGAACGTTCTTGATGGTTATTTGGTTGCGATGACAGGAGCGACCGGACAGACTCCTGTATGCACCCCTTCTACGTAGCTACTCACAAGCTGGTTTGGTCCGATAATTCGGACGCGCGCGCCCATGTTGTAGAGCGACGAATGTGCAACGAACGGCACTTTCCATGTAACGGTTTTGCTTCCCGCGCTCGCGAATTCAAGGTACTGAATTTCCCCTTGCACGAGATAGCTGTCTTGCATCCCTCCTCCGTACATTCCCGAATAGTCCCACGCATATTTCACGATACCTGCCGCGTTTGTGGAGATGATCGCGTTCACGACCATATATTCTGGTTCGCTACACCCTTTGAATTCTTGTCTTCCATCAGCACTCGCGAGTACCGAAGCTTTCATCTCGACAGATGCGCTTGGTGCTTCAACCTTCGCTGCTGCACGAGCCGCCTCTTCTCTCATCCATGCTTCATGCACGAGACGCGCTGCCTCGTTTTGCGCCTGCTTTTCAAGAAGAATTCGCGCCTCTTCTGCTGGAGTGAGATTCGTTCGAGGGGTCACAGCATCATCTTTCTTGTCTGTACTTACCGGTGGCATGTCTGAAGGACCGACAAGACCTTCCTTGTCTTCATCTTCTGGAATTTCCTCACCAAGAATACATTCGTCCATATCATGCGTGAACCCTTCACGCGCTTTTTCCCATGCATTCATGAGCGTTGTGTTGATAGCATCCATTCTTACGCGCCAAACGCGAGAGAATTCTGCACGTTCTGCGACCGGCGTGTACAAACGAAGCGTTTGCTCAGCGCGGCGAAGCGTCGCTTTGATTGATTCAAGAGAAAGATTTCGATCTTCCCAGCGTTCGATGGCCGCATCTTCTTTCTGTCCTTCAAGCTTGACGAACGCATCAAGAGCAAGTTTTAAGTCTTGGGGAGAAGCGCTTACACGCGTTGTACCAAGGACTTTCAATTCACGATCGAGTATTTGTCCCATGCGACCAATCCCA
This sequence comes from uncultured Gammaproteobacteria bacterium, assembly GCA_964428975.1. Taxonomy (GTDB): domain Bacteria; phylum Patescibacteriota; class Patescibacteriia; order 2-12-FULL-60-25; family 2-12-FULL-60-25; genus JAGOUA01. The sequence goes on from CAYSAI010000006.1 coordinate 56,111, forward strand.
CGACGAACCACGGCAAAACGCGTGGAGGAAGCGTTCGCTTCGAGTCGCACCCGTGTTTGTTGTCCCCATTCTTGGATCACTTCATCACGATAGCGTTTGAGGGCGAATTCGATATCGGCGCGATATGCATCGTCACCTTCATCAAAACAGGCTTGAATAAGCTCTTTTTCAAGATCCGCATCATTCACCGTTTGCGCAAACACCGGCATAATAGGCGCGAAAAGCGTCGCCGAAAGGGTAACGCTCGCGACCAACCGACCAAGAGTTGTAGGCATAGCACCCAGAGTATAGCACAGATGCTTGTGAAGCACCCATAGGACCTACACGTTTGGCGATCTTCGCCTCTGTCATTCCTGCGAAGGCAGGAATCCATCCTAGAATTCGTTCCCATCCTGAGGCAAGGATAGATTCCTGCCTTCGCAGGAATGACGGAAAATAAAACGGCACCGCGAGAAGCGGTGCTTTGAGGTTAGGACTTGCCGAGTAACTTGCCCACAGCTGGTGACAGACGCGCGAGGCGTGCTTCGAGCGATGTTGGGGGAACGGGAGCGATCGGCGTGAGCGACGGTGCATCCACGAGGCGTTCGCGGAGCATGATCGCGATCCCCGTTCCTTTCGTTGTGATGCTCGCCCAAAACGTTCCGGGACGGTCGCTCGCAACGGAGATCTTTTTTCCTTGCCAGAGCACCATTCCGCGCCGGTTGATCCCGGGCTGTACCACGACGCGCTTCCAGCCGAAGTGCGCGACGCGAGCTTCCTGCTCCGCAAGCACATAACGAATGGACGATGCGTTCACGTAGATCTCCTTCCAGTCGAGGACGAGCAACTGATACCGCGTTTCTTCGCGAACGAGGAGCTCCCCCGTTTCCGGGCGAAACTCGAGAGGAATGCGCACGACGTGCGTAAACGGCTGGAGTAGGCGCGCAAGCTCCTCGTTCGATACCTCCGTCAGGAGGTCGAGCGTGCCGATCACGGCCGTCTCTTTCCGCATCTGTGTGCGTCGGCTTCGGATGTCGGCCGCGGCAACGAGCTCTCCTTGCACGACGCTTCGACGATCTTTCGTACATGTCATGCCGTTCGCGACGCTGAACGTGCCGTTCGGCGAGCATTTCGCGATCATGTCCACGAGTCCCGTGAGGAGGCAATGACGCACGATAGCTTCATCCGCCGGATGCTTGTTCACAAACGAACCGCGATCTTTCGCCTTGCGAATGAGTTTTTCGCGCAGCTTGTCCGCTTCGATGAAAGCGTCGGTTCGAATGCCCTGTTTCAGACACCAGTCATCCAAGTCATGCCAGTGTCTGCATGCCACGTCATACATCTCGAGCAGGGTGAAGAAGTCGGACGACATACCACGCCTGAAGGTGTCCCGAGGATCAGGAACGCCCTCCGGACGCTTGGAGAGGAAGATGGGTCGCCCGGCGATCAGCGCGGCGATGGTGGCAAGCTCTCGTACACAACCGTGCGTCTCACTTTCGACAACCATGCGAGCGTAGCGCGGAGGAAGAGGAAGTCGCAGCATCCGCCAGCCCACGGGCGTGAGCTCGTCATCGTGTCCGACCGCGCCTAGCTGGATGAGCAGCTCTTCCGCCGCTTCGAGCTTGTCTTGCTTCGGGGCGTCGAGGAAGTCGAACGTGTGTGCGCGTCGAATGCCAAGTGATCGCAGCGTGAGCACGGTGGAGCTCACATCCGTCTGCTGGATTTCGACGGGCGTCTGCTTCATCAGCGTCTTGTGAATCGCCCGTGTCCACAGCCGCACGCAGACACCGGGACCTTCTCGCCCCGCTCGTCCCGCACGTTGATCGGCAGACGCATGGGAGATGCGAACAAGATTGAGGTGGTTGATACGCAGATCCGGATCGAATTCCGATCGTCGCTCGAAGCCGCCATCAATCACAAATCGCACGCCCGGAATCGTCACGGATGTTTCCGCGACGTTCGTGGAGAGGATGACTTTGCGCGTTTCGAGAGGGAGGAAGATGCGGTGTTGTTCCTCACGCGCCAGTTCGCCGTGCAGCTCGAGGAGCGTAAGACCCGTCTGTTCGAGGGGAGCGAGAAGCCGCTTCGCGCGTCGAATCTCCTCTTTCCCGGGGAGAAACACGAGGATGTCGCCACTTGCGTGTTTTTCGCAAAGCGTCTTCACCCATCGCGGAAGCGCGCCGAGCACATCCTCTTCTCGTCGCACCGCCTCATCGTACTGCACATCCACCTGATACGAACGGCCTTCGGTCGCAAGAGAAACCGCATTCAGATACGCCGCCACGCGATCGCTCTGCATGGTTGCGCTCATAGCGAGAAGACGAAGGTTTCGCCTTCGCGCCTGCGCTTGCTTGAGAAGCCCGAGCGCAAGATCAGCGTTTACGCGCCGCTCATGGAACTCATCGAAGACGACGGTTCCTGCCCACGACAGATTCGGATCCTGCTCCAGAAAACGGAGCAGCACTCCGTCCGTGAGGAAGAGGAGGCGTGTGTTCGCAGAGGCTTGTCCGTCGTAGCGTACGATGTAGCCGACTTCGTCACCAATCACGATGCCACGTTCTGAGGCGATGTACGTCGCGACGCTGGTACAAGCGAGACGTCTCGGCTGTACGACGACGATCGCGCCTTCGAGCGAACGTTGATCAAGAAGCGCCTGTGCCACCTGCGTGGTTTTTCCCGATCCGGGCGGTGCTACCAGCACCAGATTCTTGTCTTGCCGGACGGTTGCGAGCACTTCATCCATCACCTGCCATACGGGAAGCTCGTTCTGCTTCATGGACTTCTTCTCCTGTGAAAAGAGCGTTTCTGTCGAAACGACAGCGCCAAAAGCTACCATGTGGCGAGCGGTTTCGTCAATGTGTGCAATCTGTTCGTAAGTGGTTGACAAACGGCTCAAAAACGATTAGATTGCGAGGCCGTCCAATAACGGCCAGAATAAGGGCAAGAAAGGAGGATGGTTCCTTGAAAACAGAGCTGGAATCGCGCGTTCGCGAGGTCGAAGCCTTGCTCGATCTCTCGTTTACGAACAAAGTCCTGCTTTTGCAGGCACTCACGCATCGTTCCTACCTCAACGAACATGCTGACCATCCAGTCGGAAGCTACGAGCGATTAGAATTCTTGGGTGATGGCGTGCTCAACATGATCGTGGCCGAACAGCTCTTCAAGCGTCATCCGGAGGCGGATGAAGGTGAGCTTACGCGGCATCGATCCGTCCTCGTGAGTACGGCAAAATTAGGGGAAATCGCCTGTTCCATGGGACTGCATACGTACGTCTTGCTCGCACGCGGAACGCTTTCTGCGTTCATGCAAGAGGGTTCGCGAGAACATACGTACATCCCGGGATGCGTGATCGAGGCGCTCATCGGCGCGCTCTTTCTCGATCAGGGGTTGGGCGCGTGTCGGTTCTTCGTGGATCATCTGCTGATGCGGCAAGCCTCTCGCCTTGTCGAGGAATTTGTCGATTATATGAGCTTGTTCCAGAACACGATGCAGGCGCGTCATGGCATCACGCCTCGGTATCGCATTGTGAACGAGTGCGGAAGCGATCACGATAAGACGTACACCGTTGCGTGTTTGATGAACGGTCTGTTGGTTGCGACGGGCACAGGCAAGAGCAAGAAGTACGCGAAGTTCGTTGCGGCAACAATTGCCCACACCACCATCTCCCATTGGGAGAAACGTTTACGGGAGGTCACATGAAACAGAAGAAGCAGCTCACGGAGATTGACGCTGAACGAGCGCATTTGTTCGTGGATCGCTTGCTCGATACGCAAGACACGAACGCGCAGTGTTTTCAGCAAGAGCTCGCCGTCTACATGAATCCGTTCCGTCGGTATCCAAGCATCACGCAACCCGAGCACTACGAACCGCTCTTCGCCGCGTACCACACCGGAACGCCTGTCGAGCGACTGCGTGCGAGAGATCTTCTCGTGTACGGAAATGCCCGCCTCGTGGTTCGTGTGGCGCTTGGCCATCGAGGGCGCAGGCTCTCGCTCCTCGACACGATGCAGGAAGGAATGATCGGTCTCATGACCGCCATCGAGAGGTTTGAGATCGAGAGGGGGTGGCGCTTCAGTACCTACGCCTATCAGTGGATCCGGCAGAGAATCACGCTGGCGCAACAGGATAAGGATGAGGACAAGCCGTACCGTGTCACGGCGAACTATCAGCAGTCTGCCGCGATCGTGCTGCGAATCTTCAACGCCTTGTACCTCAAGAAGGGGCGCACACCGAGTGTCTTCGAAGTGTATCAGCGCGTGAAGGAAGAGACGAGCGCTCTTAGCCAAGCACTGTCGCTCGCAGATGTGCGGGACATGCTTCGCGCGCATAACGATCGGCATACCGTGCAGCTCGATGCGGTCGCTTCCGGTGAAGAGGAAGGCGATACGATCGGGAACTCCCTTATTGGTTCACAGCCGAAGACGGAAACGGTCGTCGAAGCGAGGCGGTTGTATGTCGAATATCGCGAGGCGGTCGATCGCATCGAGGAGGCGGTGGGAAAGCTCCCGCCGCGTACCGCGATGGTGATGCGCCTTCGGTTCGGTCTTGGTGAGTTTGAAGTGCAATCGCTCGAAGAGATCGCTGAACGGTACGAGCTCACGCGCGAACGCATTCGTCAAATCGAAGGCTACGCGCTCGCAGAGCTCGAACCCATGCTCGGCATCACGGGCAAGCAGATGGAAGAGATCATCAACGCGATGGAAGAGCTCGAGGTGCTCGCCCATGTCCTCTGATGAAGTGTCGTGTCTCATGATCGGTGAGCATATTCCTGTGTCCGTCTGCGAGAAGGAGCAGTCGCCGCGGGATTGCATCGGATGTACGGCGTTTACGCGAAGATGTGATGCCTGTGGCAAGACGGGGAATATCGCAGATGTGAAACAAGGACTTTGCGCTTCGTGCGCCGACCCTGCCGCATCTTGCGAACAGGCTCATGCCGGACGGCACGTTCAAGTGCGCCATGATCGTGGACGCACACTTCCTCAACACGAAGTTCGCGCCCCTTTCCGCCCCGATTCTCTTCGGCGAGCCCGGAAAACCGGTCGAAGACGGCGGGATTCTCATCGGTCCGAAGGAGAACTTCGTACCGATGCCGATCGTCTCTCCCTATCAGAAGCCCGGCGTGAAGCCGAAGATGGTCGTGATTCCTGCGGAGTACGAGGTGGAGTACTGGGCGGGAGAGGGCGGCTCCTTCGAAGCGGATGGGATAGTGTGGATTACGGTAACTGCCTGCGCCCCCTTCTTCCATGTTTCGCCCATGACGATCGAATCGCGGATCGATGAAAGCGTTCGACACAGATGGGGGCGTGATCGCGTGGGACGCCGCAGCATGTTCTATGCGTTCAAGGATTTGAAGCGTGTCTGCCACGACGTTCTCACAACGGACGAGAGCGAGGGGACTTCGTTCAAAACGACGGATGGAGAGACGTGGGTTACGCTTACAAGGGCTCCAACGCTTATGGACGTCAGCGCTCCTACCATCAAGAGTCAGATCGACGACACGGTGCGATGGCAAGAGCTTCGCGATCTTGCGGGCTGTTCGAGACGGTTTTACGCCCTCTCTGACCTGAAGCGTGTGTGCGTTGACTTTCTCGCTTTGAAAGACAAGGCGCAGTCCAAGGGGACGCTTGTCATGGATGGTGAGATATGGGTTGTGCAAAAAACAGCAGGAGAGAAACTTGGAGTCGATCCGGGCGCTATCGCCACCTTGCGGCGGAACAATCCTTCCATACGTACGCATAAAGCACGCAACACGTATGGACGTCGTATGTCATTTTATGCCCTGTCCGATTTGAAGAAGGCGCAGGATGCTGTGAGAAGCATACCAAAAGCCGAGGAAAACGGAGCCTTTGTGGCCGATGGTGTTGAGTGGATGACGGTGAACAGCTTTGTCCGCAAGCGTCATCACGGACGTATCGATGGGAGAAAAGTGGCGACCCGCATTGATGCGACCGTACCTTCTCGTCCAGGAAGATTGGTGAAAGATGCAATCGCGACGTTTTACCCCGTTCCCGACCTCGAACGCGTGTGTGCTGATCTGCTCGCGAAGAAGGGGATTCATCCTTCTAAGGAGGTCTAGCTTGACCCTCGGGTGATGTATGTCATCCGAGGGATTTTTGTTTTAGCTTTTGTTCATCATTCCAGCTCTTCTCTCGATGAACTCGCGAAATGTTCACGTCGTTGTTCCACAGCATCTATTCCCCTTCAAGATCATCAAGCTCCTCTCGCAAGCGGCGGATTTCCTCACGCCGAGTTCCCCGCTTCTCACGACCTTGAAAGAAGCCAAAAATTCCTTGAGCGATGGAAGAAACCGAACCAACAAGCCTCGTGATTCCAGAAACCTGCTCGACGAGATTCTCGAACGCTTCATCAAGCACATCCAGTTTTTCGCGAGATTCTTCTACGAGTTCGTTCGTTTGCTTGCCGAGGCGTGCCCATTCATACAACGCCCAGATAAGAAAACCAGACACGCCAACGAGACACACGGAAGCAACGATATTGAGCACGTCGGAAGAGGTAGAAAAGAACATATACTCGTAGTGTAGCACATCTCGACAGAACGAACATTTTTTGCTACTACCCGGCGTAGACAGAAGAGAGAAACGCGATGCAAACGGTTCGATTCGAAGAAGGATGCTTCGAGCGATCCATGACGGATCGTGTCAAAGAAGCGGTGGAACGTCTTCAGATGCTGCAAGATGTCGCGAAACTCGAAGGTTCAACGCGAGAGCTTCAACCAATGCAAGCCGAGGTGTTCACGGATTTTATCGAGTTTGTCGAACCAGCGCTCTCACGAGAAACGCTCCCGCTTGGACGGATCGTGCTGCCGCCTCGTACAGGAAAGACGGTCATTGCAGGGCATATCATTCGCGCGCTTGGCCTCACAGCGGTGTTTCTCGAACCAACGCAAGCGCTCGTTGAGCAAACAGCGCTTGAACTCGAGCTTCAGCTTCCCGGTGTGCTGATCGCGATCCATTACGGTCTTGAAAAGCAGACAACGGATCATGGGATCCACGTGATGACGTATCACACCCTCGTCAATCTCTTTTTTAAAGGAACGCTTCCTGAAGAGATTCGTCGTTCAGCGCTTATCGTGGCAGACGAAGGGCACAAGTGTATGACGTCAAAACGTCTTCAGGTTTTGCGAGAAGCGTTCGATCCGCAAGCGATTCGTTTCGCTCTCACAGCGAGTCCTGACTACGACGATCAACGCCAGCTTGCGCACTATTTCCCCTACCTCATTCACGAGGTGCTGATTCGCGAAGCGTACATGCTGGGTCTCGTCGCGAAGATGCAGGCGTTCGTGCATGAAATAGACGTGGACGGTTCAGAAGTGAAAATGGTGCAGGGAGATTTTTCTGAGGAAGAGCTTGGACGGCTCATGTCAGGCGGACCTTTTTTCGAAGAGGTGCGACGCCTTCGTTATGACAATGCCCACAATGCGAAGCTCGGATGCCTCGTGGTGTGCAAGTCACAGCAACAAGCCTATGACCTGTGGAAGTTCCTGCTCTCGCATCGACCAAAAGACACACCAGAGCCGGCGCTTGTTCTCAGCGATAGACGTATCGTCACCACAAAAAAACGTCGCAAAGCGCTTGTACAGTTCAACATCGGCGACATCGACACGATCATTCAGGTTGAGACGCTCATCGAGGGCTGGAATGCTCCGCGCTGCAAGCTTCTCATCAATCTCGCTCTTTCAACATCGGAAGTGCGTTCGATCCAAACATTTTTTCGACCGCTCACGCTCTATAAAGGGCTTGAGGCACGGATTCATATGATCGTACCGTGCAACTTGCCGGCACGATTTATCCTTCCGCAAGAGCTCGTCATGAGCCGATGTCCGCAAAGCGACTATCTCTCCGAACGAGAACGAACGTTAAAGGGTGGAACAACGGGTGCGCCCCAGCCCATCAAACGTCGCGGCGTAAGTCCTATCGAAGATGTAGAAGTGAAGAGCCGCATCGTAATGCACGTGACGCTTGATCGCCCAGGACTCAATCCGAAAGATGCAGACGAAGTACGAAGCGTAATCGCCTCGTGCGTAACAGAGTTCCACCCAGAAGATCCGCCGAGTCTGAACAAGTTTCGACAGCTTCTGTTTCAACACCAGCTCTTTCAAGGGCGTGGCGACCACCTGCTCCGTTTCCTCGGGATTGCGAACGTAAAACAGGCGTACAGATATTGGCTCATGAACCTGTATCCAGACGGTACACCCATCGCCTACTTGCTCGATCATCACGAACGCGCAGACATCGCCACCTGCGAGGAAGATGCGCGCGTTCTGGAAGAGATAACACGGCGATATAATGGAGTATGGCTTCGTAAAAATGAGGTGGATGTCGGATGGAAAACGCTCTTTGGAGAAGATGCATCAGAACGGGATATCGACAATGAACTCGATCATGCCGCTCTTTGTCACGATCTACCGAAGGCGCTAGGGATGTTGACTCCAATGGAGAAAAGAATACTGCTTTGGTACTACAACCCGTTTTTAGAAAAAGATGGTGAGCTTACGCTAGACAAAATAGCTGAAAAATATCACCTTTCTCGTGAAAGGATTAGGCAATTGATACTTCGAGCGCTTGAGAAGCTCAGAAGATGGTACGGGTCTCGGCTCTAAAAAAATTCCTTCCCTTAATCCTATGATTAAGGGTGTTTTTTTATGAACGAATCTTCGCTTGAAACCCTGTTTCTACTGTTTCTTGGATCTTTTTCATACACGCGTCCACCTCTTCAGTTGTGAGTGTTCGATCCAGCGCACGAAACGAGAACGAAAACGCAAGAGACTTCTTATTCTTTCCAAGTTTTTCCTCAGAATATTCGCTCACCCATTCCGCGTTTTTGAGAAGCGGGAGCTCAAGAGAGCGCACCGCAGAAAGCAGCTCTTGTATAGACGTGTGTTTCTCTACGACAAGCGCGAGATCGCGTTCGATCGAAGGAAATAGCGGAACGGGCATGTACGCTTTCACGGAAGAAGCTTTTTGCGCGAATGTCTCGATATCAAGCGTGAGAAGGCCCACACGCCCCGAAAGCTTCCACGCTTCAGCGATTTTTGGATGAAGTTCGCCAACCGTCGCGCACGATGTTTCGTGACCTCCATACTGCATCGAACGCTCAGGGTGCCAGAGCGGATCGTTTTCAAGACGCGTTTCCTCACCAAGCGACACACCACATTCGTGCGCAAGCGCTTCGAGCACGCCTTTCACGTGAAGCCAAGGCGCATCCCCTTCTGTAAACGCCACGCATAACGTTTCGCGTTCCGTGGGGAGCGAACCTTGCTTGTTCTGCCAATCGTAGATGCGCGAAAGCTCGAAAAAACGACATGATTCGATACGTTCTTGATTCTCACGAAGACTCAAAAGCATCGAGGGAACAAGCGAAGATCGCATATATTCAAACTCTTGCGAAAGCGGATTTTGGAGACGAAGACACGCGCTTGGCTGCATCGCGGTCCGCTCGAGATCTTCTTTCGCGAGAAATGAGTAGTTCATCACTTCCGTGAAGCCGTATCCTTTGCAGAGGTCGCGCAGACGTTCAGCAAAAGCAAATCGCGCGTCAGAAGACACGGGGCTCATGCCAGCAGGAAAGACGGGCGTCATATTCGCATAGCCGTAGACGCGCGCGATTTCCTCGATAAGATCTCGTCCATCTTCGATATCGTGGTCTCGCCACCACGGAACCGTCGCCGTAATACTTCCGCTCTTTTCCGTGCACGCAAAGCCGAGACGCGAGAGAATACGCACCATCTCGCTTGCCTCCATAGGCATACCCATAAGCGAACGTGCTTCTTCAACAAAAAGAGAGAAAACACGCGGCTCGTACGGTTCGGTTTGCGCATCAGACGTGGCGTTCGTAGAGACCGTTCCTCCGGCGAGCGTGAGACACAGTTCGACTGCGCGTGCGAGCGCGTGTGCAGGTGCTTGCGACGAAAGTCCCTTCTCGAAAAGACGTGAGGCATCTGTCGCAAGATGCAGCGCGCGGCTCGTGCGACGAATCTGTACCGCATCGAACGTGGCTGCCTCGAAAATGATCGACGTTGTTGTGTCAGAAACAGCCGACGCTTCCCCACCCATAATTCCCGCAATCGCGAGCGGGCTTGTTTCATCTTGAATCGTGAGCATTCCTGCTTCGAGCGCGTAGGTTTTTCCATCAAGCGCAAGAAAAGACGTGGGTTTTTTGAGAGCAGCAACGTGTAAAACGCCCTGCACCTTCTCTGCGTCATACGCGTGCATCGGCTGCGCTTGCTCAAGTGCGAGATAGTTCGTGATATCAACAATCGTGTTGATGGGACGCACACCCGACGCAAGAAGACGCTGCTTCAACCACCATGGGGAGCTTCCGACGTGAACGTCGTTGATCCGGATCGTGGAGAACGTGCGTACCTCACCCCTGCTTCCCAACACCTCACCCCTTCCCCTCTCCTTCGAAAGGAGAGGGGTGGTATCTAGCGGATTCGTGAGAAGAGGGGTTTTCAGGGGACG
>CAYSAI010000007.1:0-62361 GCA_964428975.1 uncultured Gammaproteobacteria bacterium
AACCCCTCCTAACACCTCACCCCTGCCCCTCTCCTTCGTAAGGAGAGGGGTCTGAACGGTCTGATCTCCCTTCTGACCTCCCCCTGACAAGGGGGAATGAGGGGGTTTTGGCGTAAGGAGAGGGGTGGCTACGTATAGAGCGAAACCCAGTATTGGTCCCATCCACACCAGTTCCGTAGGCCTCAAGCCAATAACGAGGATCGTCGCGAATCCAAGCAGCGCTTGCCCCCATCGTGATACGGGAGCGCGAACGATTCCCCACACAACCCACGCGAGCCCCGCCATTTGAGGCATCAGCGTAAAAAACGAACGGTTTCCATACAAAAGAGCGACGGGTACGCACAGCCCTGAAAGCGCCCAGAGAAGCGCTCTTCCTCGCGACCAACCGAACCATCGCTCGCCAAGCAGAGCTATCGGCACAATCATCGAAGAAACGAAAAGCGTCGCAAACCACACGCTCCCCATCCCGTTTCCAATCCATCCAACGATTCCCAGAAGAGCCGACCACAGGGGAAATCCCACAGGAGCAAGCACCCCCGTTTGAGGGACGAAACTGCGCGGATGAAGCCACGGAAACCCCACGGCGCGCGGTTCTTCAAGAGCTATGTTGCCTGTTCTCAGCGATTGTCGCGCCACAGCAAACACCGCCGTTTCATCAGGCGAGAGAAAGGGCTTTGCTCCCTGCAAGGCAAAAATCCCGTACACACTCGCAAGCAGGAACCACGCGATACCTAAGGCGTATCTCATACGTCTCTGATACTGACAAATCGCGAGAAAGAAAACAACCGAGCAGATGCTCGATTGCAGGATGTCCGTCGAACGATCTAGTCGTTCTCAAGAATGAATTCGATGCATCCAAAGCTTTTTCGCTGGATGATCACCCGTTCGATGGTCATTTTCGGAAGAGAAATGAGCGCTTCAGCCATCGCCTGAAACAGTAAAGAGGCATCTTCTGCAGAACCGATCCATCCGACATACGAGAGGCGCGCACGAAGTTCCTCGCTTGAGACCCCCACCTTCGTCCCGAGAGAGCTTTCGAGCCGCGGAAATAGTTTTGAACCTTGGCGTGGGCAAAGAAGCAGCCCGTGCAATCCATGGTTGTCCATCACGAGATCGACCGTCCCAAAACGACGTTCCGACACACACGACACATCCACAAGCATCGCTCGAATCATGCTCCCAAATGCCGCACGATCATCGATGACACGCTGAAGCGTGAGTGACTGTTTCCAAGCGGCTAATCGAGCAAGAGCCCGATCTTGTACGACGGCTTCGCTCCGAGCGATCGCCGATCGAAACACGACGCTTGCCCACCCGTGCCACGCCCATGGAATCCAATTCATCCAATAGGTGATGAGCTTTTGCTCCTGCCAATGTCCATCTTCCTCTTTCGATGCCTGTTTTCCCTCTCCGCCCATGACGCACCTCCTTCGCGTGTGATGGTACCGCGTGCTAGTATACACGTCATGCGTGTTCTGTCTAGCTCTTTTCTTGTCCTTGCTCTCGTGCTGCACATGCCCCTTGCGACGCTCGCACAAGGCATTTCTGCGAGCAAACCGGCTCTGCAAGGCTTCAATCGCCACGCGGTCTTGAACGATGATGCTCTGTTTACGTTCGATGATTGGAGCGCTGAACGTATCCAGCGGTTTCTTCTCTCGAAAAACGGCGGTCTTGCCACCATGAAACTCGTGGATATCGACGGTATCGCGACGCGTCCGGCAGATATTCTGTGGCGTGTTGCGGGTTCCTATCAGATCAGTCCGAAATATCTTCTTGTCCTTCTTCAAAAAGAACAAAGTCTTGTGGAAGCGAAAAAACCTTCGCAAAAACAACTCGATTGGGCGATGGGCTACGGCGTCTGCGACAACTGTGCGATGAACGATCCACGTATTCAAGATTTCAAAGGGTTCGCGAATCAGGTCGAATATGCCGCAAAACAACATCGCGAGCGCTACATGCAACAGTTGCTCACGCAAGGGCAAACGATTGCGGGGCAGGCGGTAGGAAAAACGATTGTGATAGACGGTGCTGCTGTCACGCCCGCGAACATGGCAACGGCCATGCTCTATAGCTACACGCCGCATCTTGAAGGAAATGAGAATCTTTGGCGCATTTGGCGACGATGGTTTGGACGTACGCTGCCAAACGGTACGATCGTGAAAGCGGAAGACACGGGGCAACACTACCTGCTTCGACGCGGCGAGAAACGCGCTATCACCCCAACAGTCGTGGCGAGCTTGATTGATGACAGAAAAAAGATTGTTGAACTTACTCCAAGCGATCTTGATGCGTATCCAAGCGGTGCAGCGATGCGTTTTCCAAACTACAGCCTCGTGCAAACGCCTGATGAAACACGCTACTTGCTTTCAGGCGAAGAAAAACGGCGCATCGTCTCGAATGCCGCGTTTCGTGGACTTGGTTTTCAAGAGGATGAAGTGGTCGAAGCCTCGCTTGAAGACCTCGCCTCGTACACAGACGGCAGCGATCTCACGGAAACGAGTAAGTATCCCACAGGCCTTCTTGCTCGCGATAAACGTGGCGGGTATTGGTACATCGACAATGAAACGCGGCGCACCATCCCCCATCCGCTTTTTTTGAAGCTTTCCTTTCGTGGACGCCCCGCAAAGCTCCTCTCTGCAAGCGAACTTGCGCGTTTTCCCATCAGCGAGCCGTTTCGCTTTCGTGATGGTGAACTCGTGCGAAATACGTCGAGTCCTGCCGTGTACGTCATCGAAGGCGGTCTTAAACGCCCTATTGCGACGGAAAGCCTCTTCCTCGATCTTGGCTATGCATGGAAGAACGTTCTAACGATTCCCGACACGCTTCTCGCAACCTACACCACAGGTGAAACCATGACCCCCTCTTGGAAAGAGCCTGCGAGTCTGATTGAATCAATCAAGACCCCTTCCTTATGATCGTTTTCTCTGCCCTCGTCCCTCACCCCCCGTTTCTCGTTCCGAACATCGGTCGGGATGCTTCCGAAAAGCTCCACGCAACCCGCGCCGCGTATGAGCAGGTCATGGAACACCTCACCGCGAGCAAGCCTGATACCATCGTCATGATTTCTCCTCATGCTCCGCGCTATCCAGATGCGTGGAGTGCGAATATGTCGCCCACGTTTACGGCGCATATGCAGGAATTTGGTGATCATGAAACAACCGTGAAAACAAGCGTAAACTACCTTTTGATCGATCGCTTGCATCGAGCGCTTCGTGAGAAGAAGATGCCGTTCACCCTTCGTACAAGCGAAACCCTTGATTTTGGCTACACCGTCCCGCTCTTTTTTCTCACGCAACATCTCACGGCGTGGAACCTCGTGCCGCTCGCTCCAAACGAACAAGGCTTGCAAGAACAAGCGGCGTTCGGCGCCGAACTCTATCGCACACTACAATCAGAAGAGGCGCGTATCGCCCTGTTTGCATCGGCGGATTTGTGCCACCACGTGCATCCAGGCGGCGCCACAAGCGAACATCCAGAAACACGCGCGTTTGATGAAGCAGCACGTACAGCCGCACGCACGAAGTCTATCGATCCGCTCATTCAAGCCTCGATTGCCCTGCCAGAGGATAAACACGCGTGCGGAGAACGGAGTATCGCGATTCTGCTTGGTGCGCTGAAAGAGTTGAACACGACCTACGAAGAACACTGCTACGAAGCGCCGTTCGGCGTTGGGTATCTCACGGCGAGTTATCGTGTCGCCTAATCGTATGTTCGCGCGGATCATCCCTCTCACCCGAACACCGCCGGGAGTGGATGCGTTTGATTATCGCGTGCCTGCCGATCTTGTGTTGCAGCTCGGTGATCTTGTGCGTATACCCCTCCGCAATCGCCTCGTTGAGGGCGTGGTTCTTGAACTGCGCTCGTCCTCTCCCTTTGCTGCTCGCACGAAAGAGCTTGAAGCGAACGCGCGCATTGCCTCTCTTGGAACGAAATGGGTCGAACTAGCGAAGTGGCTCGGCGCGCGCACGTTTCAATCCTTGCCCACGATCACGAAAGCGTGGCTGCGCCTTCTTCCAAAAAAACTTGCTCCTTGGACGATTGTTCTTCCTGCGCACACCACGCCGAACGTCCTCACGCATTGGACGACGAACCCCGAAGCAACGCTTCTCGAGCAGTTTCAAGCGGACACGTCGCGGCGTACGCTCATTCTCGTGCCTTTTGCGCAACAAGCAGAACGCCTCGCGAAGACGCTTGGGATTCCTTCCCTCTTAAGCGATGATCCGAAAACGGTCGCGACGCACACATGGCAAGCGTTCACGAGTGGTGAAACGCCCGCACTCATCTCGACACGGATCGGAGCGTGGCTTGGGTTGTACGCAGAACGACTTTTGCTTCTTGAACCAGAAAACGACGATCATAAGCAGGATGAACTTGCTCCACGCTTCGACGCACGTTTACTCGCGATGTGGCTTGCGACGCACACAGGGATACAGCTCGAAACGTTCGGCCTTACGCCACCGCTGCACGTACAAGCTGCAGCACCTACGATCATCATCCATCCAACACTCTGTCTGAAACAGCGCGCAGGACGAAGCGTTATTCCCACGATCGGCCTCGATGCGCTCGACCGTTTTCTCGAAGAAACAGACCGTCCACGTGTGCTCGTTCATCCCATTCGCGGCTTTCGCGCGCGTTCACAGTGTCGCGTGTGTGGCGAGGTGCTCTCGTGCATCCTCTGCGCAAGCGCGCTGCGTCGTCGTGAAAACGATGGTTGGTGCGATCTCTGCAAGAAAGCGAATGTTTTGCCTGATGCATGCGTACGATGTGGCAGCGATGATTTTTCTGGTTCAACTCCGGGCATTGAACTCTTAAAGCGTCTGTGGGAGCGTGCCGAATACCCTCCCACCACGTGGCGCGACGGATCGCCCCTCGCGATAGACATGCCCCTCCCAGAGCATGCACGCGTCCTTGTGAGCGCCCCCGAGCTTCTCGGCGGGGTAAGCGAGGACGTTCGTCGAACAGAGCGCTTGCTGCGAACGTATCGCAAACTCGCGAGTCATGTCGCTTCTGCCCAAGGCGAGCTGTTCCTTCAGATTGCGCAGGAAGAGGATGCGCGTTGGCTCACGTGGCTCACGTCCGAAGGAGTACATACAAGCCTCGAAGAGGAACGTCGCGCACGAAGCGTGTTTCGCTATCCACCAAGCGTTCGTCTCGCGAAGCTGCTCGTGGACGGTTCTGAAGCAAAAGCGCTCACTTTGCGAGAACATCTCGTGAAATCTATGGGTGCGCACGCGCTCTTTCTCGATCTGCGAGGACCATTTCTCGTAGAAGGACGTCCGAAAAAACGCGAGCGTTTCGTGTTCCATGCGCTCTTTCAGCCGCAGATCGATGAACGGACGCTCACCACGCTCTTCACCCCTTTTCAACGAGATATGCTGATTGATCTTGATCCAGTCGCGTTTTTGCGGTAAGATAAAGTGTCTTTTATGGATATGTTCTCCATCGTGAAGCATCCGTCCCCCTCTCTGCGCGAACGCTCGCAGGAGGTTGCTGTTGCCGAAATCACGACGCCGACGTTTCAAGCCTATCTCGACCAGCTCACCCACACGATGGTGATAAAAGATGGCGTTGGTATCGCTTCGCCGCAAGTCGGCATCAACAAACGGGTGATCGTGGTGCGAATGAACGATCTCATAGAGTGCTACATCAACCCAGAAATCCTCAAACACTCAAGCGAACTCATCGAAGGCGAAGAAGGGTGTTTGAGCGTTCCGGGAATCTACGGCCTCGTCGATCGTTCGAAACGTATCCGTTTACGAGCTATCAACCGCCATGGACGCACGCACGAGCTCGATCTTCGACACTTTCCTGCGACGATCTTTCAACATGAAATCGACCACCTGAACGGCATCCTCTTTATCGACAAGATGAAACAGCAAACCCACGGAGGATCGTATGCATAGAAGAAAATTGCTCTTCTTTGGAACGCCGCTCATTGCCGTGCCGCTCCTTGAACGCCTCGCGAGTGATACGCGTTTTTCGATCGTTGGGGTGATCACCCAACCTGATCGCCCTGTGGGACGCAAGCACGTGCTCACCGCATCGGCCGTAAAAGAAACAGCGCAAAAACTTGGAATCCCGGTATTCCAACCGGAAACCCTCAAAACTCCAGAAGCTCTCGCCCTGCTCGCGCAGTTTTCCTTTGATGCGGCTGTCGTGTTCAGTTATGGAAATATCCTTCCACAGACACTCCTTGATCTTGCTCCAAACCGTTTCGTGAACGTACATGGCTCGATCTTGCCGAACTATCGTGGCGCATCACCTATCACCGAAGCAATCAAAAATGGCGACGTGGAAACGGGTATCAGCACGATTGTAATGGATGCGCAGATGGATCACGGCGCCGTACTCTCCGAAGCACGCCTCGCCATCACGAATAACGATACAACAGAAACGCTCGGCGAACGCATGGGAACGCTCGCTGCCGAGCATCTTCCTGACGTACTTCACGCGTATCTTGAAGGAACGCTCGCTCCTCGCGAACAAGATCACGCGCGCGCCACGTTCTGCCATCTCCTCAAAAAAGAGGATGGGATGATCGATCCGCAAACCATTTCTGCCGAAGCGCTCGAACGCCTCGTTCGCGCATACACTCCTTGGCCGCTTGTAACAGTTGAAACGCACGGTGTACGGATGAAGATTGTACGCGCGAGCCTATCACCTCACCCCCTGCCCCTCTCCTTCGTAAGGAGAGGGGGGTGTCTCCTTCCCTGCCAAACCGGCACGCTCATCCTCGACGAGGTGCGCCCCGAAGGAGGGAACACGATGAGCGGTGAAGCGTTTATGAGGGGACGTTAAACAGCGTTCTGCAAAGCTTTCACCATCTTCGTATATCCGTCCGTACCTTCTCGTTGTAAGAAATAGAAAAAGTTATCATGCCGATGATTGCTTCGACCATTCGCATCACCGTCGAGATTCTCGATAAGGTTCACGCCCGCATCTGGGATGATATAGCGTTCGGAAGCCTTTTCAAACGAACGTACGTCCCCTGCTTCATCGATCGCTGCTGCAAGAAACGTCTCGCGTGCTTTCGCGAAATTGCCTCCATTTTGCAAGATCCAGTTTTCTACACCGAGGCCACCAAGCCCTCCATCGAGTTTTTTGTAGACACCTGATGCCTTCAAGACTTTTTTCGCATACACGATGTTCGCCCGCACCCAATCTGCGTCTTCTTGATTCGTACGATCAAGCGATGCGAGACGCTGTTCGATCGCCACGTGCGAGGGCGTTCCTTCCACTTCTGGTTTATTCGTAAAAGTGATGTCGATGTCTGCTATCGTTCCATTGATATTCACGCCCGTTCGACGCCATTGCGCTGTCGCCTGACTTGCCGCTGTTCCTTTCATGAGCGTGTTTAGTGCATTCACGATCTCTTCTTTCTTTCGAAGATCCGTCTCATCAAGACGAATAGCCATATCAAAATCCACCGTTTCACCCACGATGCTCGTATGTCGAGCGGTGGATCCTGTGTTGAGAATTTCCGCTCCCACCGCAAGCTCACCGCTCGTACGAAGCGGAATTCCTGCTTTCATGAGCGCTTCTTTGATATGCACTTCAATGGTTTTGCGTGTTATGTCGATCATCTCTCGTTCAGCAACGATACCTACTTGAAGAGCCTCGATCTTGTGTGTTTCTTCCTCTGAACGTGAAGTTTTCTCAAGAACAAACGGTTTTTTGACCATCTCCGTTCCAGAGAAGGCGCGTGCTTGTAGCTCATCAAACTCTTCTGGCGTAAAGAGTATCTTTCCATCGATATCCGTAATCGGCACGTAATACCCGTTCGCGACAAGATCCATCTTGAGATCAAGCATCATGCGGCGTTCGGGATTTTTCAGCATAATCGCACGCACTTCCGTAAACGGAGCTCCCGTACGAATACCGAAATGACGCTCATGATCCGCAACAGGAGAAGAGAACACCTCATACGGAGCGGTTTTCCCACGAATTTGATCGTGCACGGGAGGCGTATCTGTGAAGAACCGTTCTTTTGTAGGACGCATGACGAGCACCATATCGCCATAGCTTTTCGCTGGATTCATTTCAAGCGCTCCGCTATTCCCTTGTTCTAGGTCTTTCGCCAGCACCTTCCCCGTATCGGTATCAAGTCTCGTTGAATCATCTTTTGCCGCATACCCCAAGAACTCTCCCGCTACGTTTCCGTTTTGAAGATAGGAAAGAAAATACTTCGAATTTACACCTTTTAGCAAGTCTCCTGTTTGAAGCAGGATCTTTTCAGGAGAAGAAGCCACAAGCTCACGATTGAGCGTATCCGCTCGTTTTTTTGACGCATCCATGCGCGCAAGCGCTTCTTCGATAGAGGCAACTCCCGCAGGACGGAGGAACATTTCTTCGAGACGATCGTGCGTTTTTTGTCCTTCACGAACACCAAGAGACGCTTTCCAAGCAGTAAGCTCAGCTTTCAGCGTAGGCTGTTTGTCTGGAGCTTCACGACCCTTCCCATGGGTTGACGCATTATGCAGCACGGCTGCCTTGCGAAAAAACTCTTGAAGACGTGCCGTGTCCTGCTCATCAAGCTCCGTATCGGTTTCTGCTTTTTCTACAAGAGGCAACACTGCTTGCATGTCTTCGAGATACGTTTTTAACGACGGATTTCCCGTATCAAGATGGATGTTGATCAAATCTTTGTAGATCAACATGTTCGCTTCACGAGGACTCGCTTTTTTGAGAGAGGGAGAATACACAAACTTTTTTAAATGCTCTTCATCATACAGAATATCAAACGCAAGAAATAGTTTTCCTACGAGAGGAATATGATTCCGAAGGAATATGCGCTCAATTTTTTCATAGGCTTTCACAGGATCATCATTTTTGAGTAATTCTCCAAGAAGTTCTTTTCCCATGCGACGCACCGTACGCGAGGGGCTTTCTTGGATTTTTGTATCGAGCATTCGACAGTTCTCGAGTTGTTGAATAGTGCGTGCGTCAAGCTCTCCAAATGAAGCTTGATGGTTCATGACTTCTTGAGCGAATCCTCTCTCAAGAAGCTTTTGCGCAACTACGCTTGGAAGATTTTTTATGTGCGGGAGAAAGTCTACGAGAAATTGTAAGTCTTTATCATTCGCTTCTTGCAAAATCCATACCTGTTTTTCTGGCGAAAATACCTCTATCCATCGAACAACATTCGCCCTGTTTTTTTCGTTCCAAAAATACTCTATCGTCCATTGCTCTCTCTCTGGTGTTACGCCAACTTTTTTGAGACATCGAAAAAAATCGTGTGGTTTTGTAGATGGTTTATGAAGCATTTCTTTCATTAATTGAAAAACAGTATCTTGTTCTTTTGGAGAAAGTACGGAAAATTCTTCTTGAAAGAATCCTCGATCTTTTCCAAGAGATTTTATCTCTTCTTTATGAAGAAATGTTTGAAAAAGATTTTTTCGTAAATCTGTATCCATGGATGCAGCTGCCTGCTCAAGTGAATCCGTATTTTCAAAAGATGGAGGGAGAAAAGCGAGAGATGTTATCAGTTGTCGTACTGCATCCTGTTGCTTATTCTCAAGCAATTGTTCGAATAAACGTACATAAAAGCGAGAAAATGTCTTCGATCCATCATCTTGTGTTTCATACTGAGGAAACACATCTCGCATGTTAATGACACATGCCACAAAAAATTCTGGATCCGTTGCAAGAAATCGTTTCTCAATAAAACAAGCGAGTTTTTCCTGTATCGCCCCATCTTGAAGCGATTCTTGAAACACCTTATCATCTCTCTCTTCTACAAGAAAATGTTTTCTAAAAGGCCCATCTTGGTCTCTTTTTGTCGAATAGGTTTCTTTGATTCCCACTTCATCTGCACATGCATGTTTTATCTCAAGAAAAAACTTCTCCGATGCAGGCCATGAGAAAGCACTATTTGCACCCGCTCTATGAGAGCGCGGCATCGTGTTCCATAGATCAACCGCCGTTCTCACATGATGATGAATAACAAGATTCGGCAACAGTCGCTCATTCGTCTGATAGACGAGTCCGGAATCATGATAAAAAATGTGCTCTGGCTCTTTTTGCGCAGCAAGAAAAAGACGTTCTGTTTCTGAAACAATATCTCGATACTCTTCGAGAAAATCTTTTCCAGCAAAAGACCGATCCAGTATCAATTCATCATTCGGTATCGCTTGTCTCAATTCTTTTTCAACAAGCATTCGATCCATGTGCTCTATACGACTCGTGAGCTCTCGATCCTTCTTTTGGAGCACCTCTCCGGCTGGATTTTCTGTGTCTTTTTCACGAGCAAGATCATACGCATAGGCGGCTTTTGTGAGTAGATCACGTGTCTTTACGAGCCATGGAGCAGGACGTAGCCCATTGATCTTCGCAGCGATGGTTTGGACGTCTTCGAGAGGAGGTTCTTCAGCCGTAGCGGTCGCTTCTGCCTCTGTAAACGCATTTCCAGCATCCTCTCCCTCGAGCTCCGTCACGAGCTCTTGCCAAGAAAGTCCCGGCTGTTTGCGAGAAGAGGGTGGTTTATAAGGCGTGTCGAAGGACATACGAAACTATCATAGCAGAATTCTACCCCATCCGCACCGTCACTTTCTTCACGATCATCCCTCCAAGTTCGCGATTGATCGCGTTTTGTAGACGCATCGCGATCGCGCGAAGCTCTTGCGCAGCAGCACCTTGCGTCGCAGCAAAGAGAAGCTCACCATGCGCAAACTGTTGCACGCGCACGAACGCGGCGCGCTCATCCGGCCACAAACGAGCGAGCATCTCCCCCGCCTCATGAATGACACGCGCTGTGAGAAGCTGCTCTCGCATCGCGCTTCGATCGGTGTGATGCGGCAAAATACGGCCAAGGGATTCAAAAGGCATAGGGTGTATCGTTACGACAGCTTCCGGAACTCACAAATATTCTTGAAATCGCAAAACTTACACACAAACACCTCTGGTGTGGGCGCAAAATCTGAACGAACGATCTCTTGCATACGAAGGTCAAGCTTCGCAAGAAACGTCTCGCGTTTTTTCTCCGTGAGCGGCTCCACCTCAAGCGCTGTGCCTTCTGATACGTACACATACGCCATCGAAGACACGCGCATGCCCTGCGCTTCGAGCGCGACTTGATACAAGTGGAGCTGCTCTTTCGCTTCGGCGTTGAGCGCTTCTTTCGCCTGTCCTGTCTTGTAGTCGATCACACGAAACGTCCCGTCAGACAGCGCATCAATACGATCAATTTTCCCTTTGATAGAATATTTCCCTAAAACGAGTGTGAACGGTTTTTCGACTGCATGCAGCGTGGGTGGATGCGCCACACATTCGCGAAAAAATCGCTTCGATGCTTGCAGTCCATCCGCAAAATACTGATCATGCGTTTTTTCATCAGGATACCACTCGCCTTCCCAACACATCCGATACAGCTCTTCGACCTGCTCTTCTGTGAGAGAAGCGTACGTCGCGACGACGATTTCAAACACTTTATGAATCGACTGTCCGAAACTTTTTTGATATTTTCCAAGCTTCGGCAAGCGATAGATGTGTTCGAATTTATACTGCAACGGACATTTTTGAAACGCGGCAAGCTGCGTAAAACTAAACTTTTTCTTGAGATCGTACTGTACACGATCTGATGAAGCGGGTTCTTCGAGAGGTTCGTGCGAAGCGAGCGTTTCGATGAGTCCCGCTTTCCCTGTTTCTGGAGAAAGTTCGACGCCCGCTTCCGCGAAGAAAATAGAGGGTTTTTTCTCACGTGTACCGCCATAGCTACGCGCACCGCAGAGCGTAAGCGTTTCTTTCGCGCGTGTAAGCGCCACATAAAACAAGCGACGTTCTTCTTCGATGTGCGGATTTCCTTCTGGAAGACGTTCCTTCACGAGCCCATCCGGAAGCGGGATACTCTCGGGACGTCCGCGCGAAGGAAAGCGTTGATCCACAAGCGAAACAACGTATACATGACGAAATTCAAGCCCTTTGGCGGCATGCACCGTCAGAATTCGTACAAATTCCGGCCCTGCTTCTGCGTCAAACGAAAGCGCGCCCTCTTCACCTGCATCCAGTTCAAGCGCGAATTCTTCCAAAAATCCACGGAGCGTAGGATGGTGCACAGCTGTTTCGTAACGGCGCACGCGTTCAACAAACCCGTTGAGATGTCCCAGCGCTTCTTGCTTTTCGCGCTCTGGAAGCTTCATCAGATGCGTGAGATAGCCCGTTTTCTCGAGGCATTCATGCAGCACGTTCATCGGTGGACAGCGATGCGCCACCTCGCGAAGATCTCGCCCATGACGCACGAGCTTTCTCGCAATCGCGGACGCTTCCGCAGAAGCCCCTTCAAACGTTCGTCCTTCGGCGAGCTCTTCGACGATCTGCCACAACGTTTTCCCGAGGCGTCGCGCTTCGTGCGCACATTCTGTGGCGTCTTTTGCGGTCATGCCATAACACCCCATCGAGAGCGCGCGCCATACAAAAGAAGATTCGTGATAGCCCTCGATAAGGGCAAGCATCGCGTGAAGATCGAGCACGGTGGGTTTTGCGTACAGCCCACGAAGGGCGAGAAATTGAAACGGCACGGCATAACGCTCGCACGCGCGTACGAACGGATCTGCGCCATCATTTGAACGGACCAAAATCGCAAAATCATTCCATGTGAGCGAGGCGTCTGCGCGTTTCTTCTTTTGGATGTCGAGCAGTACCTCCTCTGATTCCGCGTGTTCGGACGCGCACCATATCGAACGTACAACTTCTTCTGACGCCGTTTCAAAAGGAGAAAGCGCCGTCATCGCCACCAGTTCTTTCTTGATACCAAGCTTCACTTCAAGACGGTTTGGATTGTTCTTGCAAATAAAACGATATGCGACATCGAGAATCTCCTTTTTTGAACGATAGTTTTCGATGAGTGCAATGGTTTTTGCGTCTGGAAAATCATCACGAAACTGGAGGATATTCGCGAGAGACGCGCCACGAAACTTGTAGATTGCTTGGTCGTCATCTCCCACGACGGTGAGATTGCGCTCTTTGCCGAGCAGCAGTTTCACGAGTTCGTATTGCGCCCAGTTCGTATCTTGAAATTCATCCACGAGCAGATACCGAAACTGCGCGCGATATTCGCCAAGAATACGTGGCCGTTCGCGAAAAAGACGCAACGTTTCAAGAATGAGATCGCCAAAATCGAGATAACCCTGTTCATGAAGAAGTTCTTGATAGACGCGATACACGCTCGCAATTTCACGAAGACGTGCGCGTTCTGCCTCCGCATCTTCGAGATGCGTAAGGCTCACCGTTTCTGCATACTCCGCGTACCGTTCTGGCGTGATCCCTTCATCTTTCGCACGCGAGATATGCGACATGATGGCACGCAAAAACTTCGTAGGATGACCAAGCGGCTTGTAGTAGGTGAGCGTGAGGCGATCGAGATGCCGCCGTAAAAGCAACCATCCTTCCGTCGACGTGAGCAAACGCGCGTTCGTAGGAAGGCCAATATCGAGCGCATGCGTCTCAAGTACACGCTGGCAAAATCCGTGAAACGTACTGATCCAAAAATCATACGCCCCCGTTGGAAGCGTTTGCAGCACACGATCTTCCATTTCCATCGCGGCTTTTTGCGTAAACGTGAGGGCGAGCACGTGCGCGCTCGACGAACCTGTTTCTTGTATCAAACGCACATATCGGCGCGTAAGCACCGTAGTTTTGCCCGTTCCAGCCCCTGCCACAATCAAAAGCGGCCCCGTTTCATGTAGAACAGCTTCTCGTTGCGCGTCGTTCAGCCCTTCAAGAAGCGTTTCGTTCATACAGCCACTAGTGTGGCGAAGAAGAATAGCGAAGGCAAACAGCTTTTTTTCTTGACAAAAGCCCGTTTTTTCCGCTACACTTTCCTGCACGGTTCTCACGACAGGGAGGTTCCGATGAACGATCCAGAGGAAACCGTTCGCCTTTTCGAGGCAACGGGGCATCCACGGGAGCTCGAAACACTGATCGCTGATCAATGCGCGAAAGCGGTACGCGAGGGACATCTCCTCGAAGCCGTTCGCGCGACTCGCCTCTTGAAAAGCTCTCGTTTACGCATCACCGTCGCTATTCGTGTGATTGGAGCGAGTCATCACGTGCATCATCGAATGGCCCTCGTGAAGGCGGTCGAAGATCGAACGCTCCTTTCACGAAAAGCGCTCGTCCGATTCGCCCAAGCCTGCGCCGATCTCTTGAATGCCTACATGAACAAGCGCGAGGCGGATGGATGGACGAAAGAAGATCGTTTCACTGCCGAGTGCCTTCTCGAAGACGGCCTCGCCTGGTGCATTCTCGCAGAAGAACGGTTTGCCACGATCAAGCCTTTCATCAAAAAAAGTGGTCGTCTCTGGCGAGATCTTGAACGCACAAAAACAGTGCTCGGCACAATGCTCGTTGAATGGAAAGGGTTCACAAGCGAACGACTCTTGAAGCAGCATCTGCAAACACCTCGTACTCCTGTCGACATCAACTAACAGGAAGCGCCTCTCTTGTCCCGATATTCCTCGGGACTGTTTTTATTGCGAGAAACATGAGTATCCCTAATCCAAGTGGATGGTTCAGATACGGCGTAAAGACATGAATAATCGCAAGTGCAAGTAAAGCGCTCCAGACGGCAAAACGTTCTTCCTCTTGAAGGAAACGCGCTCGATACGCAAGCATACCGAGCGTCCACACAACGGCGAGCACGCCGAAGATCCCAAGTTTATACCACAGGTCAAGCCAGCCCCATTCGAACGCATACGTCGTGTAAAGACCCCCCGTTTTCTCGACGATGCGCGGATCGTTCGTACGATAGGTGAGCGTCGCACCAAATCCAGAACCAAGCATCGGATGACGCAGAATCCCCTCTTTCATCACGGGTAAGAGCGCCCAACGGCTTGACACGGCCGCTTCTCCTCCACGAAAACGACTCGCAAGCGCCTCATCAAAACCCCCTGCGCCGCGAAAGATCGGCACGAAGACAAGCACTATCAGCATCACGAACGCTCCGATGACACTTCCAAGCAGACGTCGCGTGATACGAAGGCCTGCCGTCCACGACCAACGCTCGCTTCTCCACACGAGACATGCGAGGAAACCGGCGCTTCCCACAAGCCCCATCCAAAAACTGCGCGAAAAGGAAGCAAGAAGCGCCGCTCCAAGTGCGGACCACGCGCACCACGTTCGCCATCCAAGCGGAAGATGATCGCGCAACGAACGCGTCGCCATAAACAGCCATGCGACCACAAGAAAAATCTGCGAGGCAAAAAAGATACGATAGATGCCGTCGCCCGCACGCGTGATTTCACCGAGGCCGCTCTGGCGAATCCATCGATACAATACTTCCAAAAATATGGCGGAAAATGTATGAGAAAACACGAACCATAGCGCGAGGGTAAAAAGAGTGATAAACGCAACACCTGCAAGCGGAGACGTGTCTTTTTCGCAGGAGTCTGTACGGGCGAGCGCAAGCGGTAAAAGCAACGCCAAATACCCCCACGCGTTCGCATCAGCCAAAAGAAACGGCTGATGAAGAAACGCTCCACGAAGAAAGCCCCATGCGAGAACAAGCACAAGCGGGATCAAGAATATGAGAAAGTTTTTTCTTCGTAGGGAGAGGGGTGAACGTGTTCGAAGAAGCCACACGCTCCATCCTAGGAAAAACGCCGCAAACGAAAGAATGCGAACGGAAACACCTCCATCATTCACCGCATCTGCTCCAAGCGCGAGCCAACGCCCCTTCGAACCGATAATAAGCTCAAAGAACATCCACGTGAGTGCAAGTGATGGCCGCCATGCGGCGATGATACCCACAAGAAACGCCACGCCAAGCGCAAACCACCCTCCAAACGTATTCCCCACTCCCACAGAGGAAAGACCGAGCATCCCCACACCCACCATCCCCCACCCTATCCAGGGTTTTTCACAAAACAGCGAAGCCCACGCGCACACTCCACGAAGAACAGCTTCCGGAGCGCGACGGCGCGAGGTCGAGCACCGTCGTAGCAACGACGGATGCGTCTGTTCTTCGTGGAGTGTGCGCGTGGGCTCCTTCCTCAAAAAACCGTGCTTCAAAAAAATAACTTCCTTCGCTTCACGATAGCTTCGTACTGCTTCTGGTTCATAGCCCATCCATTTCAACGGAAGGGCGTACGCAAACGCAGGAAGCCATCTACTCATTCCTCCGTGTTCACGCGCTTGGATGGTGAGCAAAAGCTCTGGTACATACACGCCATAGCCTCCTCGCTCGACGATGTGAAGCCACAGATCCCAATCCTGAAATTTTTTCAATGCAGGATCAAACATCGGGAACGCCTCACGTCGAATAAGCGCACTTGTATGAATAAAGTTCCCTCGTTTTAGAGCTTCTACTGAAAACACCTGCGAACGAAAAAGCTTTCCTCCAAAACGAAACGCGCTGTACGCAAACGCGGCTTTTTTGTCTTGTTCAAGCGTCTGCGCGAGAAGAGCAAGCGCATCGCTTCGAAGCACGGCATCCGCATCAAGAAACATCACCGCCTCGCCACTCGAAACAGCAAAACCGGCGTTCCGCGCAACCGGCGCACCTTGGTTCGTTTGCGTAAGCCATTGCGACACGTGGTGCATCAATCCTGCGCGTTCGAGCGTTTCACGTGGATGATCGCTTGATCCATCGTCCACCACGATGATTTCCTGCGGAAGAAGCGTTTGCTTGGTAAGAGCTTTCACGCATGCGACCAATACTTCGGCATGATTATACGCCGGAATAATAATGGAAATAGTCATACAAGCTCTTGAAAACGCTTCCAGCGATCTTCCAAGCGAAAGTCGCGAAGCGCACGAATACGCCCCGCCTCCCCTAGCCGCGTTCGGAAAGCCCCATCTTCAAACAGACGTGTAAGCGCCGCGCGAATGGCTGTGAGATCGTGTGGATCCACGAGAAGCCCCGTTTCTTCGTGCACGACCGCTTCCGCAAGGCCACCCGATCGCCCCGCAAGGACGGGAAGCCTCGCGAGCGCGGCTTCAAGACAGACAATACCAAACCCCTCAATATCACGAACTTCCTCGCGAGCAAGAAACGTACACACGTCTGCCGCAGCAAACCAGAGATCACGATCTTCATCCGAACATGCACCAACAAAACGCACACGTCCGGAAGCATGTGTTTCTGCGAGCGCCTCAAGACGCGCACGATCATGCCCCTCCCCTATCACGATGTAGATCATCTCTGGAAAAGAGGAAAGTGCCTCGATCATACGATCAATGCCCTTGCGAGGCTCAAGGCGCGCCACTGTCAGACAAAGCTTTTCGTTCTGCGGAACGCCAAGCTTGGTTCGTGCATCTTCTCGCGAGAGAAACGTCCGTATCGACACGCCTGGAGTTATGACTCGTACAAACACATCCGGCCACGTCTCGCGGACACGCTGCGCGATCGCTTCAGAATTCGCCACCACGGCCGACGCAGAGCGCAGTACCCTCCCTGCAAGCCATCGTTTCCATGCAGACGTTTGCGCAAGAAGGATATCGAGTCCATGAACGAGCACTACATACGGCGCGCCACGAACCCATCGCGCAAGAAAGGCCGCCGTTCCCACAGGCAACAGATGGCTGACGAGAATCGCTCGCACACGGCGATGACGCCACAGCGTCCACACCATGGGAAGCCAGGCGATTGGCCCTCGCCAAAAACAGCGGGCGTTTTCCACGCATCCCGGTCCAGATATTGCGTGCGTTTCCGGTACAAGCACACGTATCATCCCGTTCGAGGCTTCAACAAGATTTCCAAGATAGCAAGCGACACCGCCCCGTTCAGGAGGATAATCTAACGTGAGAAGATGCCATTCTTTCATACATTTTTTCTTCGTGTCAGGTAGATTCTTATTTGTTCAAGATCTTTTCGGCTGAGAAGGCCACAGACGACCACAAGCCCTACGCTCGCAAGAGCGCCAAGGAGAAGCGCAGGAACGATCGGTACATACACCAACGCATAGCGAATGAGCAGCCAGAGTGCTCCTCCCACGAACACCCCTCGCCAAAAAACGCTTTGCGCCGTTGCAGAAAAGAAGATTTCACGCGCATACCACACACCTACACCGAGAAGCGCCACATACCCGAGGAGCGCCGCCATAGCTGCCCCAACCGCTCCAAAACGCGGAATCAAAAGCACGTTCGCAACGGCATTCACAAGCATCGTCACACCCATCGCGATGGTTTTTTGCTTCGCACGATGCGTCGCATTCAACAGCGATCCGACGGGAAAATCCAAAAATAAAAGTGGGAGCGCCCACGCAAGCACCGCAAGAATCGTCGCGGCTGGCACAAACGCTTCTCCATACAGAAGCCCCACAAGACGAGGCGCAAACCCAGAAAGAGCCGCAGCAAGCGGAAAACTCACGAGCGCCATAAAACGCCACGAACCGAGCGACGTATGCACAAGTTCCGTTGCTTCGTCCTTCGCATGAGCCGCGCTTAAGGCTGGATAGAGCGCTGCCACAAAGGCAAGCGGCACAAACTGGAGCGCATACGTGAGTTTGTAGGCAACCGCGTAGTGTCCGATCTCTTCGATGGTGCGCCATTCTTTCAACAGAATAGCGTCCACGCTTGAATACACACGCACAAAGAGTCCTGCGAGCGCAAACGGCATCGCTTCACGCACAAGCGTCTTCCAAGGAGGAAGGGCGGCGGCAATCGGACGACCAAGCTTTCGTACATGATAGACGCTCCACACGACGTGCCACGCACTTCCAAGCGCAAGCGCGAGAATAGCTCCCCAGACACCAAAACCAAGCGCCACAAACGCGACGAGACACCCGCTCGAAATCAGTTGGCCGATCACCATGCCGAGCGATTCTCGATCAAGACGTTGACGTCCACGCAAGATGCCATACCCAAGCAGCGAAAGCGTATCTTCTGCCATCACGAGAAGCGCAAGAAGAAGGAGTGGAAGTACAGCACTTCCCTGCGACGTGTTCAACACGTAGGCAAGAGCTCCAAGCGCAGCAAGAGGAATAAGGAGCGCTTTCGCGAGCATGGCTCGTTTTACGATCGCCCACCCACGTTCTTCGCTCGTCGCAAACGCACGAATAACCACGGGCGTGAGACCAAGATCCGTCCACACCCCTGCCATGGAGCTGATCGACAGAATATAAAAATACAGGCCGATGGATTCCGCTCCAAGCCATCGCGCCGCAAGCGTAAACGCCACGAAAGAAATGGCTTTTTGAAGCGTTGAAGCGGCCATAAGCAACCCCGCCTGCTTGGCCACGGTTTGTGCGGTTCCAGACATACCCAGCTATTCCATCACATGTGCAAGCCAAAACACAAACGGCACCACGACCATCGCGCACGTCGCGAGAAGCGCGAGAGAAAGGATCGAGAGCACGCCTTCAACAATCATACATTTTTCCGTTTTCGTGAGGCTTTTTGTACAGGAACAGACTGATCGCACAAGGCGTAGAGCACCACCTGATACGTGTGCCAATTCGCTGGTTGCCCGCACGCACACGCTATCTCCTTCATGAACAGAAGATCGACGAGCACGCGAGACTCTGTTGTTGCATGCTGAGCAGCCATCGTGGCACGAGAAAGTACGTCTTGTTCAGACGCGTTCGGTTCGACATGAATATGGTGTGTACCATCAATCGTCCACATAGGTGAGAGCTTCTTTATAGAGCGCCGTGCCTTGGCGCGTCGCAACTTCTTTCAGCCTACGAGCTTCGTTTGCGTATGTCGAGTCCTCTGCAGCAAGAGGGCTTTGGAGCGCCTGATTCGCGCGCTTGAGAGACAGGAATGAGCGATCAAGCTGTCCCATAACCTCGTCAAACGTGAGGTCTGGTTCTCGACGAGAAGCTCGCCTGCGCGCAAAGGGAGAAGGTGAAGGCATCATATGGTATCAAGTATAGCACAAAAAAACCTCCCTCAGTTCAAGGGAGGAGGCGGCTCAGTTTCAGCCGTCGAATACATGAGCAGGTCGCGACAAAACCTATTGAACCACTGTTGTTCTTTAGGAGAAAATGTATCGAGACCGTGTGTCAGTTCCTCGAGCCATTGAAGTGGCGTGACAGAACCGTCATGACTACCGATATGAAGCTTCGTCACACCAAAGATCGCTTTTGCCATCTTCTCATCTTCTGTGAGCGAGGCGTCATCGAGGATTTCCGCCAGACCGATGGTGCTCGATCCAAGGGAAATCAATTCGACCGCGTCTCGAGAAGTGAGAAGCCAATCAATCAGCTCAACCACATCATCGAGGCCATGAAGCTTGTAGAAACGCCGCATGGCGCGGATACCGGCTTCGTGTTTTTTTTGGGGCATGCGTACCTCCGTGCTACGGTTCTACTGCATAAAGACGCTTTCGTCAACAGGTAAGAGCTTGACTTTTACAGGAAAATATGCTATTTTAACATGTTGTTAGGTGAATTGAAACATATGAAAACGGCGTTTCTGTAGCCAAATCCTTGGCTCTAAAAACGCCGTTTTCAACAACGTGAAGTGTAGAGGCGGATTCCCCGCTGACGCATGGATCGAACGGTGACCAGGAGCAGAGTCATCATGACGACGCCCTTTGACATGATTGGACAGAAGGAACTCGCGCCCACCTGCACGGCCATTGCCGATGCCGGTGGCACGACCGAGCACGCGGCATGGATTCGCAGACCTAGAAACGCGGCGAAGCTCGTCGCGTTCATCAACGATCAGATGAGCAGAGTCAACACCCCGCTCGACGAACTCTTCGAGAGCGAGCGTGGCACGTCGACCTACGCGCCGCCGAAGGACTGGGTGCCGAAGGCGCACGAGATGCAGCACGGTTCGCTCCGCGAGCTCTGGTCGAGCCTCGAAGCGCCGCCCTCGATCGAGGCCCTCCTCCAGCCCTACATGACGCCGGGCGAGGCCAAGAGCCGTTGCGAGAATAACACTCCATCGATCGTCCTCCCGGACGGTGAGGAGGGCTTCTTCTTCGGTGCGAAGCTTTCGTCGATCGCGCGCGTCGTGAAGGGCAACAAGGGACTCCCAGACTACTACCGGGTTTTCAAGTATCTCTTCGGAATGCTGCGCGAGCGCCAGCCGAACTTCAAAGACTGGAACAATGGCAAAATCGGCGAGAAGTACGAGAAGCCGATCGAGGCATGGTGGAAGCGTCGCATGGCCTACGAGGCCACCATTCAGGGCGACTTCGCCGCCTACGCCGGCCAGACCGGCATCGCGTACCGCAACTGGAGCGTCCGCGCCGCGCGTGCGCACATGGAGCAGGGCCAGCGTCGCGTGGGCATGACGTCCCTCGACGCCGCCCAGATCCTCCTCTTCCACGAGGAGCGCCTCACGAAGCCCGAACACCTCGCCATGGACTGCGCGGGGACCGAGAGGGCTCACAATGGCCGTGATTTCCATAACAGTTCGTTCTTCGACTTCCGCGACGGCATGCTCAGCTTCTACCTGAGCGACGTTCGGGGTCGCTATCCGGGCAGCGGTTCCGCCTCGTTCTGCCTTCCCGGAGTGGCACAGCCCTCACTCCCTTAGCGCCTTCTGCCTTTTTGTCCCTTTCCCTTTACCCCTTATCAGCCTGTATAAGGGCTCGACCGTGTGTGTTTGTTCCAATAAAATGGAGCAGATATGCACGGTCTTGTCTGTTATACCGCGTAGTCATCAGATGTTCAGATCCTACTTCTTTGTCATGATAAAAGCTCCATCCCACTTCGTGAGAGGCGGTGCCTCTTGATAGCCACGTGCTCGCGAAAGGAGCGTTTTCGTGGGGCCATCGCTTGGGAATGCCTCGAGAAGCTCTTCGGCTAGGCGTACTGCCTCGTCAAAACGTTGCTCAAAATAGACTTGAAGGGCCGTTTCATACTGTTTGATGCACGTCCGTTGTCCATCGGAGACTTCAGCCGAAAAACCGACCACCTCGTAGATTGCGACAGGTTCCGTTTTTCCTTTGACGGCCACACGATCTACGAGACGCACAACAAACCCGTCACCAAGCGCTTGTTTTGTCGCGATCGTGATCAGCACTTCCGTTCCGTATTCTTTGCATAATCCCTCGACGCGACTCGCAAGATTCACGCTGTCGCCGATCACTGTATAATCATACCGGCGTTCTCCTCCAATATTTCCCACCACCATATCGCCCGTATTCACCCCAACCCCCACTCGTAGCACCACTCCTTCAGGAAACGCGCCCGCCTCGTTCATCTCGCGTAAGCGCTTACACATCTTGAGAGCCGTGCGAACAGCCCTCGTGGCGTGATCCGCTTGATCAAGCGGGGCATTCCAAAACGCCATCACTGCATCGCCGATATATTTATCAAGCACCCCCTCTTCTTCAAAGACGATTTCGGTCATCGCATGAAGATAGCAATTCATCACTTCGACCAATCGTTCTGGTGAGAGACCTTCTGACAATGTCGTGAAGCCACGTAGATCAGAAAATAAAACGCTCATATAACGACGCGTTCCACCAAGTTTGAGCTTTTCCGGCTCACGCGTGAGCACATCCACCACCGATGACGTCACGTAGCGTCCAAGCATCGTTCGTAGTTCGCGTTGCCGACGATCGGTGGTAAACCATCGTTCAGCGAGAAGGATTACAGAAATAAAAAACGCTGTGAGTGCAGGCCGAAGCGGATCAAGAAGATAACCCGTATCTACAAGAAGAACACTCGCAAGAAGACAGCCTATCATCACGAGAGCGGTGAGGAGAGCCCCAGATACAGGACGAAAACGTGGAAGGAGAGCCCCTAAAAGCAACGCAAGAAACACTAAAAACAGGGCTTCAAGCCACACAGGAACTATCCGAAGCCAATGGCGCCCAATGAGCGTGTCGTACGCAGATGCGTGTAACCCAACACCGCTGAGAGGAACGCCTCGTGAAGAAGGAACGATTCGTTCGTCATGCAGATCAGGAGCGGTCGCTCCCACGAACGCCATAGCTCCTCGAAGAGTGTTTTTTTCGAAAGACTCACCCAGAAGATCGCGTGCAGATACAACGCGAAACGCTCGTTCCGGAGAGGCAGGAAACGCGATCAACATATTTCCTTGCCGATCCGTCGGAATGCCTCCTTGAGCGAGCGGGTTCCATCCCTTCATGAGCGCCGCGATATACGCCATAGGATAGACCGGATCGCTCATCCCTCCCACCGCAAGCGGAATACGTCTCGCAACGTTGTCACGATCAAGTGGTGTATTCGCATGACCAAGAGCCCGCGCACTCTGCGCAAACAGCGGGAGCGGCTGCACGGCACGCGCTGGATCGCTCATCCACCCATCCGTCTTCGACATGAGGCTTAATTCAATAGGAAGAATCACATTACCTGCGGCACGCATCGCTTCCGCCAACCCTTGATCTGTGGAACTCGCGGTTGCCTCAGAGAAATTCACATCGTACACAATGCCTTGTACCCCCGCTTCAGCAAGCGTGTTGATGATGCGCGCGTGGATACTTCGATCCCACGGCCATCGACCAAACTCCGTAAGCGAAGCGTTATCAATCGCGATGATCGTGATCGAGGGGTCAACGACGCGAGCGGGATAGAGCCGATCCATCAGGCGCGTGCTCGCCCCTTCCCCAACACCAACAACAAGCGCGAGACTTCCAAGAAGACTCACGAATATCGCAAGAAGAAGTGGTCGGTGTTTCACAGGCCTGCGCTACTGTTTGATCGGTTCTAGGGGAACCAGAAGAGGCTTATCCAATACGGGTTCTTTTTCTGGTAGAGGAAGTGGCGCGAGCACCGGAAGCGGTTTGAGGATCGGTTTGAGGATCGGCGTGTCGAGCGGAAGAACGCGCAGTGGCTGGAGCGGTTGGACGGACAGCATTTCGATGCGAACGCGTAGAGCCTCCCAACGTTCTTGAAGCATCAGAGCTGCTTTTGAAGCGTTTGCTGGAAGCGGTTCTTTGAGAGTAGCTTCCGTCTTCGTACGAATATCGTTCAAGATGCGCTCTTTTGCAGGTGTTCGCTGTCCTTTCATGAGGGTATCAAGACGTTGGTTCAATCGAAGAACGTCGTACAAAGCTTTTCGTGTTGTATCGGTATTGTTCGAGAGAAGGAGCGTTTCCAGCTCCTGCTTCACCACGTAACCTGGATGATCTTCCTCGATATCTTCAAAAAGCCTCTGCGCACGCGGAGCAAGTTTTCGAAGGAAGATTCGCGCTTCTGCTGAAGAAAGATCTACCTTCGCGAGTCGTGTACGTGCTGATTTCAGGGCATCGAGCGCTTCGTCGTTCTTCCCTTGGAGGGCGAGAGCGTGCAAGCGCACAAGCTCTTGTTCTGCGACTTCTTGCAAAGTTTTATACAGATCTTTTTTCGCGAGGGCACCGCGCAGTCCAACGGAGAGCTGCGCAAGTTTCGTGGGCGAGCCTGTACGTCCATGATTCATCGCGAGGAGATCACGCTCTCTCCAACGCTTCATTGCTTGTGTATCCGCCGTTTGGTTTGTCTGCATCCAGCTTGTGAGCAGTTCTTTTTCCGAAATACGTCCAGATGCAGGCATTTTACTCGGCGTTGCCGAAAACACCTGTTCATATCCCTCCGAAACAAGGCCGCTGTTCCCTTTCACGACCGAATGCATCACCCGAAGCGACGAAGTGCCGTCTTCAAGCTTCGCAAGATCAAACGTCGTGCCGCGCACAGTCGCCACCACTTGATCGGTCGTAATGGTGTAGTCGCTCTCAAGATCAAGCAGCGAACGCA
Source organism: uncultured Gammaproteobacteria bacterium (assembly GCA_964428975.1). Lineage (GTDB taxonomy): Bacteria > Patescibacteriota > Patescibacteriia > 2-12-FULL-60-25 > 2-12-FULL-60-25 > JAGOUA01. The sequence goes on from CAYSAI010000007.1 coordinate 24,591, forward strand.
CGCGCGACCAAACGCGACCCTGCTCTAAACGAAGATGCACGGCGAGCGCATCCGTTTCTTCGTTATGAGCCGTATCTGATCCAATCACGAGCGTACTATTCGCGGCGAGACGCGTTTCTCCTTGTTGATAGAAATCCACACTCACACCGCTCTCAACGCCTGTACGAACGGTTTGCCCAGCGAGAGCCACCTGCCCTTCATTCGCTCGATTCCACACTCCATTCGTGCCCATCACTTCCACCTGACCCGTGAGGTCATGGAGCGTGATGGTTGTGGGTGCAGGTACAGCCGCAGGGGCTCCAAGGTTCCAAAACCACACCCCTCCTCCAAGGAGCAAAAGCACGACGAGAAGCAAAAACCAGCGAAGTTTGTTCATAGACATGTATCATCCTGCAAAAGAGAGAAAAAGGCAAAAACGGATCTCATCGATCGGGGAAAACTGGTGAATACGGCAATAGCCCTCTATGATAGGAACGCTATGCTCAACGATCCTCTCCACGGGAAGACGCTCAAATTTCTCCTCGAATACCTCGTGGAGCACCACGGCTGGAAAGAGCTTGGAAAACGTATCGATATTAAATGCTTTACGACCGACCCCAGCGTATCATCGAGCTTGACGTTCTTGCGAAAAACTCCTTGGGCACGAACCAAAGTCGAGCAATTATACCTTGTAACGAGTAAAACAGGGTATATGGTTACGATCAAGATCCCGCCGGGGGATATTCGGCTTTGAGGAAATACTTCATCCCACCCTGTTGTAGAATTACGGAAAAATACTCTCGTCAGAAAGAAAACCTCCCATGAAAGGAGGTTTTCTTTCTCATAAGGACTTAGTTTCTCAGAGCTCTCACGATTCCCACCAACACTACCGCTCCTAACAAGGCGACAACAAAGCTATAAAGGTTGAAGCCTGTGACACCCGTCTTTCCGACAAAGGACATGATCCATCCACCAAGGATAGCTCCGACAATACCAACGACGATATTCAGGAGCGTTCCTTGCTGCGCATCGGTTTTCATGATCAGAGAAGCGATCCAGCCAACGAATGCTCCGAACACGATCCATAGGATAATACCCATAGGTGTAAAGATGAGCAGGAGTTATTCCTCCTTGCTTCTATTAAGCGTAGGCCTATTCGGATAGATGCGCAAGCGCGGATGCGAGGAGCAATTTTTCCAATGCTGGACCCATCTGCGTAGGCTCCGCGCCCCTTATCACATGCATAGCTGTAAGTTCGAGGGAGCCTGAAATACCATCCACACCAGCTATGCCATTCGCCTGAATCTTTTTGTAGAGCGAGGCGGTGATGTCGACATGACCATCAGCGATAACCGCATCAGGCCACCCCTCCACGATCGGAATAATGGCCTCATCTCCAAAACGAGCGAGGGCAACGGCAACGGCTTTTTCAAGCACATCTTTCATTTCAGGATGTGCTTCGGACAAGGCGGAGATCTGTTCAAGCGAAAGTTTCTTCGCTTTTAATTGCTCACGATTATCCGGTGCGCTTTCAAAATTTGGCATAGATAGTGTGTAAGGATGAATGATCATCGGGAGCTTATCAGGAAAGATGATCAATGCAAAATCCACCTTTCGATAGATGGTGGTTTTTCTTAAGATCTAGGCTTCACGACGATCATTGCTTTATCAGCATTCTTGGTTGGTTCGTGAAATCCGCTCGGGTAATCTTGCATAGCTTCTTGCAGGAGTTGTTCGGCGTATCGAAATCCCCCTCCCTGACGCGAGCCTGGATCGTGCGTAACGAACTCTTTCGTTGTGCCATCGTATCCAATAACAAGGATCATATGCTCGTCGGGTGCAGGATCGGCATAGGAGGGGTTATTGAGTTTTTTTCCGTTGACTGGAACCAAGACGAGATTTCCTTTGCCAAGTTCCTGCTTTATGTCATTCACGACAACGGGACGTTTCAATTCCACGTTGTGATAGTTGAAGTAGCCTTTGAAGATTCTTTCGACCGTGTCTTCTGCTGAAGTATCGTGAAAGTGTCCAAAATTCTTGAACTCATAGTTTGAAATGGCGATCAGTTCTTTTTCAGCTTCTGGTAAGGTGAGTGGTTTCTTGTCTACCCAATGCATAGCCATGAGAGCAGAGGCTTCTTCGCAGGCGTTCTGCTGTTGTTCATTCTGCCAATTACCTAAGGGCGCTTGTGCGGTAAAAGGCACATCAAAAAGGATCGCCCTCCTTGCGTTTTTAGAAAGCTTCGAAAAGACAGTATCATTCCATAGGAACAGACGTGCGCCTAAGGCGAGAGCAGATATTCCTAAAACAACCAATACTATTTTATGGATGAAGAGAAGTTTCATAGAGGAAAGGATTGCTGTAAATATACTATACCCTATATACTAGGCACCTATGCAACGCGCTTTTTTTCTTGTTCTCGGGACAGCTCTTCTCGGATGGCTCGCTTTTGGCGTGTTCGGTGTGCAAGCTCTTTTTACCGATCGTATCGTGCAAGAAGAAGTCCCTATCGTGAGGGAATCCACCTCGTCGACGCATCCTGCACTCTCCATTCTCGCACAAGGAACGTTTGAACAGGGCGATAGCACCTATACTATCCAAGGCAAAGCAGCGATCAGTGAAGAGGACGGCGTACGCACACTCTCGCTCATAGATTTCGACGTGACGAACGGACCTGATCTCTTCGTGTATCTTGTTTCGAGTACCGCGAGCGATAACGTAAGCGTGAAAACAGCCGTTCGCGCACAAACGTTTATGAATCTTGGTGAATTGAAAGGTAATAAAGGGAACCAAACGTACGTGATTCCGGAAGGTGTAGAACTCAACAGCGCTTCTGTCGTGAGCATTTGGTGCCGACGGTTTTCACGTAACTTTGGAGCAGCAACCATGAAGTTTTAAAGGCGTTATTCCGCCTTGTGACAGACAGCCTCGATATTATGTCCGGACGCGTCTAACACGAACGCGCCGTAATAGTTTTTATGATAGTGCGAGCGAATGCCAGGCGCTCCGTTATCTGTGCCGCCCGCGGCAAGCGCAGCTTTATAAAACGCGTCAACCGTTGCACGGTTTTCCACGCGAAACGCGACGTGTGTAGGCATGATCGTTGCTACTTCTCCAAGCCATATCGTGCCAATCCATGCGTCATCACCTTCTAACTTGCCAATACCGCAATACCCCTCGCCTTGCATCGAAACTTCATATCCAAGCGGAGCGAGTGCCTGCACATAAAATGTTTTTGCTTCGTTGAGGTTTTTTACAGAGAGGCTGATGTGGTCAATCATATGTGGCCCATTGTAGGCGTCGAGCAGGAAAAGTTCTATTCCTTCCTCTCCCCAACAAAAATACCCGTTCATTCAAGCGGATATTTCTGTGGCAGGGACTCGTGAGGGACGTTAGAACTCTCGCCCCAACTAACTTTGAAATTCTCTCAATGAGAGGTATTTCTCGGGAATAATTTTCGCTTTAATGGCTTTTTGTCCGTTTTCATACGTTTTTACAAGCCGATGAATTCCGTCGAGAATCACCAATCTATTTTTATATTCTGTTACAACGATTGGATAAATCGCATTCGCCTCCTTTACTCTTTTCTGATGAACATCCGAACCTACTTCTTTCCTGATCACTTCCCAAGGCGTTAGATTCCAGTCATTAGTTCTATCTTTTTCCCAAACCGGCATATCAAAATGCCAGATCAATTGTTCAATCGGAACTTCAACGATAGGGAGTGGGAGTTCTCTAAGCTTTACTGTATTCACGAACATGCTTAGACCGACATCAGTAAGTATCCGAGGAGGCTGTGGACTTTCCATAGATGTATTTTACAGTAACAGTCGAACGTAAAAAACTCTATTCCTCCCTCTCCCTAACAAAAATACCCGCTCATTCAAGCGGATATTTTCGTGGCAGGGGCTCGTGATGAACGTTAGGACGCTGCTAACAACCTACTGAGAGGCGCGGGAGTGAAAAGAGTGAGAAAATCTAACCACATCAGACGCTCAAAATCTCATTGAGAAGCATCTTTACGACTCGTTCTGGTTTTAATGCGTACGTCTCGATAACTTTTGCTTTTGGGAACTTGTTTTGAAAATAGACAGCATCATTTTTTGCGACTTGTTCTATGCTCATCTTCTTTTTTGCACCAGCTTTCAATGGACGTTGTAAGATGCGTTTGTAGCGAACCTCCAAAGGTGCTTCAAGCTGAAAGTAGTAGAGATTCACATCCTTCCGTTTTGCTAATCCAGTATATATTTGCGCGATCTCTTTTGTGGGAACGTATGATTCAATGATGACGTTTATATCATGATCAAAATATTCTTTCGCCATTGCTCGAACAACATGATTTGCAATCCGATGATATTCCTCATTGGGCGTAAAGTCATCAATAATCCTTTTTATCGCATCATATGAAATAAAAGCTGTGCGCTTCAATTTTGAAGCTAACAGTTTTGCGACAGTCGATTTACCAGCTCCGTTCAAACCGTCAATGATGATGAGGTTTTTCTTCGTCATACTGTATTCATTTATAACCCCTGTTCAAAGCATGGCGCCAAGTGAGCGATGATTTTTTAGCGCTTCGCAGTATTGTTTGTAACGCTCTTCGATTGCAGGATCGGATTCGACGAGGCTTGAAATTTTATTAGCAATGGCATCTCTCCTGTTTTTAAGCTCGTTCCAGACGCTGAGACCGCTGTTCTGTTCTTCTAAGAATATATTTACAGGTTTACCCTCGGTTTCCATCACGGTATGCATAAACTGATCAATAAACATATTGAGCGTTCGTTCGGCAATCCGCAGCTCTGCAATTTTTTTCGAATTCGAAGATTGATCTAGTTTTTCCACTTGAGCTTCAAGGAGATCTGCAAACTGTGTCAACCATTTCCAGTGTTCTATCGTGTTCATAGGGTAATTATTTTATGACTAAAAACATAAATAATCTTGGTATCCGCTAACATGGTAACGAGTTCGGTTTCTTTAGGGTAGGTGTGCCCATGAAAAAGATAGGCGGGCTTCTCGCGTTCAACGTATTTACGCAAACCCGCGTATCCAGTATGAGCGATATCTGTCTGGTCGTCGTTGACGCCTAAGGGTGGACAGTGAGCAAGCATCACATCAACGCGAGGAAATACCGCGAGTAACTTTGATACCTCTTCTTGAGTATACATCTTTGCCGAAGACTCTTTATATTTTACGCAACCCTCAAATCCGCCAAAGGTAACCCCATTTACTTCTTGTGTTGTTAAATGCATGTTTTTTATGCCCAGACTTTCCATGTACATACCAGAACAGTGATTGCCGTACACGCCTAGTTTCGGAATGTTGGTAACAGTTTCGAGCGATCGAATGTCGCTTAGTTCAAGGTCACCTAATGTAACTATAAGATCTATAGATTCTTCGGAGAGAATTTCGTGGATCGGTTTTTGGGGTGGTCGATCGGCAATGGCAAGTATTCGCATACATTTTTTCCGTTCTTCTTTAGAAGATACCACAGTTTGGCGACGTAACAAAAATACCCGCTCATTCAAGCGGATATTTCGGTGGCAGGCCATACGGGAATTGGTTCGAAACTTCTTCAACCCACCTTCTTCGAAATGTCTCGATAAATGAGGCCTATCATCTTTGCATGATCCTGAGACATTCCTTTTTGGCAGGCACTTATATAGCCTTTCACATTCCAGTCGACGGGATGCAGGTCGAGATCGGCAATCATCAGATCCAAGAAAAGACGGATCGTCCTCCCATTGCCCTCGCGAAACGGATGAACAGCGTTGAGTTCATTATGGATGAGAGCGATTTTTTCAGAGACGGATTTTTTCGAATCAGTTTTCCTTGGAATATGTACTTGAATGAGTCTCTCAAGCACTTGCAGTGAAGATGCGATATGGGCCACTGGCGCAAAGAGCGCGCCAGGCTTTGAGATATCTACCGCTCTAACCTTTCCGGCCCATGTATAGAGAGTGCCCAGAAAATATTCGTGGATCGTGAACAGTGTGGGAAGGTCAAAAACGATCTTACCCTTGGTAAGCAGTTCAAAGAAGTGGGTGTACGAATCTTGCAGAAGCAGAGTCTCTGCATCATCCAATTCGCTCTGTTTTTTGAATCCAAATTTGTTGATGAGGATGCCGTTCCTATCAATTCCCGCTCCCTCCTTGCTCACATCATACCGAGAAGGCGCGACCATGGAGTTTTAGCTTTTGGATGATTGAGACGTTCTTCAGAGCCTTCACTAAACTCAAACCCTCGATCTTTGAAGATCGAGAAACGGCCATGGACAGGCTCTTGTTTTTGGATATTTTCTTCTTTTCCATAGACGGATGTGTGTGAATTAACCTCCTAAATCTTAGCATGATACAACAGAACGTTCAAGGTAATACAAGAACAAAATATCCGCTTGTTCTAGCGGATATTTCGGTGGCAGGGGCTAGTATCGGACGTTAGGATTCGTGGACGTACTTGACTGTTGTTCGAGATAGCCACGTCATGTTTTCACTAAAAGTGTCAAAACTAGCCCGATCATCTTTTCCTTGTCTTTCGGATTGCACGTGGCAACCAAGATGGTTAGTGCTGTAAGTGCTGGTGGTGTCATGCGTACTGCATCTAAAATCCCCGCTTGACGTAAAAACCAGACAAAGGCAAATGCTCCGCTCCGTTTATTTCCATCCGTAAATGGGTGATTTTTCACCATGAAATACAACAGATGCGCGGCCTTTTCTTCAACGCTTGGATAGAGCTCTTTGCCGTCAAATGTCTGCATGATATTACCGACGATACCGGCTACATTCCCATCGGATTGTTCAGCACCAAAAAGGTCTGTTGCTTCTCCCTTCTCCACCAAGGCGGCTTTCAGTACGGCTAACTGATCGACAAGTTTTTCAGCCGTAAGCATCACCCGTTTCTTCGTTATTCCTTTTGTCGCTAAGGCATCTTTGTCATAGGAATCCAATGAAACCCATGTATCTGCAAACATGCGAACGAGCTCAAGAACGCTCTCCGTGTCAATCGGCGTATCTTGAGGCAGAAGACGCTTCATCCCATCCACAGCTTCCATGAATTGCGCGTAATTTTTTGCAACGCGCGCACGATTGATCGCATACCCATCAACGATATACCGACGAAGCATCTTCGTGGCCCACTGTCGGAAATGAGTCGCCTGTTTTGAATTTACTCGATATCCTATGGATAAAACCAAATCAAGATTATAATACTCGATAGTACGTTTTATACTTCTTCCTCCCTCGATTTGAACTGTTTCCATTTTGGAAACCGTTGCCTTCTTGAAGAGTTCCTTCGAATCAAAAATATTCTTAACATGTTTAGAGATAGCCGCCTTTTGCACGTTGAATACTTGCGCCACCTGTTCTTGCGTAAGCCAAAAAGTATCACGACTCGCGTCAGCACGTAGCTCAAGAGCTCCGGACTTTGCTTGATAGATAATAGCTTGTTTGCTCGAAAGATTCTTTTTCATAGTTCTGTGTGAGCTTAACAGGCGGCATTATTTCCGTACATTTTAAGACGAGACACGACCGACTCATCAACAAGAACAAAATACCCGCTCATTCAAGCGGATATGTTTGTAGTAGTTTATGCGAGGAACTTCTTTAGTTGCTCAGGAATGAAGGGAGCGAATGGTTTGCTTATACACTCCCTGATAGCTTTCTTCACTTCTTCGTTTTTGGCAAGAGAGATATAGCGCTCAGCATCCATCTCGCCGACATAATCCGAGCCTAAGAATTCGTATTCCGGAAGCATTTCCCAGTCGTAGGGTTTTGTGATTTCTATTCTCTCAATGGGCGTAACTTTATTGTCAGAAATCCATTCCGTGGATCGTGTCCAAGTGTCTACTTCAAAGTCTTCTCGAAGAACCTCGTAGAAATTTTTTCCGGATAAAACGTAAATGAATCCTCGCAGATATGCTCCAAGACGGATCTTATGATTTGAGTGAACGAGTCGATGGTAGACAAAGGTGCCGTATTCCGCGCGAGTCTTTGCATAGAGTTCGCTTGGTTTAAAACAAAATGCGTTTGAGGGTTTATCTGAAGCGAAAATTACGGGAACACCATATTCATGTGTGGATCCATACGCTTCGTGTTTAACATTAAATTCTGGATCGAGCGTATCTAGATCTTTTCCAGTTGAGTGAAAAAGATACTCCTTCCCACAGGGTTTTACTTCAAGAATCCTGAATTCATCTTCTGCAAACGATTTGAATCGATGTTGGAGCGACATGGATGCTAAAAGTGATAAATATCTTCTTAATTTCTGAGCGCCTCTTCTGCTTGCGGAATGAGGATATCTTCGCGTCCACCGCATTTCTCTAGAAGTGTAGCTTCGTGACCAAGGAAAAATAGAAGCTGCTGACGCGCTTCTTCCACCGTGGCTGCTCGTGTATGAATTCCTTGAATGGTCCCATTCTCAACATGAAGATGTTCGTCATCTTTGTACCAAGGGGTAAAGAAATCTCCCGAATCCGCATTGGCATCATCGGGTCGTTCTGGGAGCTGCTCAGCGGGAAGTGAGAGACCTGCTCGATCCAGGATAAACCAAGGCATAGTTATCAAACTATAACACAAAAGCCGTTCTGCGACGACTTTCATTCGGGTGGATGTAACTCTAGAACAAAAATACCCGCTCATTCAAGCGGATATTTCCATGGCAGGAGCCGTGGGAATCGAACCCACGTTAAAGGTTTTGGAGACCTTTGTACTACCATTATACGAGGCTCCTATGTGTTCTTTTTACGCTCGTTCATGCTATACGAATAGTTTTTTTGATGCAATATGTATGTGAGCTTATTCAAGACCGGTATCCGAATTCCAGGGATAGATCGGCCTTGCCTCCGCAAGTTCTCGCACACGCCTCGCCACGCGTTCTTGCACAAGCGTATCTTTCGCGTTTTTGAGAGACGTAGCGATCAGACTCGCGACCTCTTCCGCCTCTCGCTCTTGAAACCCTCGTGTCGTGATAGCGGGCGTTCCGACGCGAATCCCTGACGGATCCATCGGACTACGCGTATCAAACGGAATCATGTTCTTGTTCACGGAAATCCCCACTCGTTCAAGCGTACGTTCCGCTTCTTTTCCGCTAACGCCCCACGGCGTCACATCCATCAGCAAAAGATGGTTGTCCGTACCACCCGAAACAAGCTTCCCTCCTTCGCGCAAGAACACGTTTCCCATCGCGACGGCATTCACGAGCACCTGCTGTTGATACACAATGAACGCAGGCTGCATCGCTTCGTGAAGCGCAACCGCTTTCCCCGCGATGACATGTTCCATAGGCCCACCTTGCGATCCAGGAAATACCGCGCTATCGATCTTTTGCGCGAGCGTGCGTTTTCCCTCTCGATCAAGACGATCGTGCTCTTTACACAAAATCATCGCCCCACGTGGACCTCGCAGTGTTTTATGCGTTGTGGTTGTGACAACATCCGCATATGGAACAGGGTCAGGCGCAAGCCGTGCTGCAACGAGGCCCGCGATATGCGCCATATCCACCATCAAATACGCGCCCACCTCTTCGGCGATCTTCGCAAAACTCGCGAAATCAAGATGCCTTGGATACGCAGAAAACCCCGCGATCATCATACGCGGCTTGTGCTGCATCGCGAGCGCACGCACCTCATCCATATCGATACGATGCGTATCTTCGCGTACCCCATACGAAACGATCGTGAACCATTTTCCACTGAAATTCACAGGTGAACCGTGCGTGAGATGGCCGCCGTGCGCAAGATTCATCGCAAGAATCGTGTCTCCCGGTTGGCAAAGCGCGAGATACACCGCGAAGTTCGCTTGCGCGCCCGCGTGCGGCTGTACGTTCGCGTGTTCCGCCTGAAACAGCCGTTTCGCCCGTTCGATCGCGAGCGATTCCACCTTATCGATCACCTGATTTCCTCCGTAGTAGCGTTTGCCCGGATAGCCTTCAGCGTATTTATTCGTGAGCACCGAACCCACCGCTTCACGTACCGCTTCGGAAACGTAGTTCTCTGAGGCGATCAGCTCAAGCTCACTTTGTTGACGTGTTGTTTCCTCTTCGATCAAACCGGCGAGTTCTGGATCGATACCACGAAGTGTATTCATGCCTCAAATCGTAGAGGAAGCGGTTTTTTCTCGCAACGGATGCGTCTTCCGATGCGCTGTGCTATCCTGCCCCTGCTATGAACGACCTTCCCTCCCTCATGAAGCGCATTCGCGCCACAAAACAGGAACGAAAAGAGCTCAATTTGATCGTACGCGACACGCTCGCCGCATCGGGAGCGTATCAAAAAATGCTCGACGAGTTGAAAGAGCTGCGTATAAAGAAACAACGTCTTGAACGAGAAATCAAGCAAGAATGCACGCAAGAGATGGAAAAAGTCGAGAAGCTTGCCCAAAGTTTGAAAGCCGATAACCAACTCCTCACCGATCTCGCGCTCACGAAATTCATGAAAGGGGAAACGATCGAGATTATTGACGAAAACGATGTAAAGTACGAACCTGTATTTAAAGTGCTCTTCAAACGTATGGGCTAACGTGGGCTAACGCATGGGTTAACATGAATTCGTATGACGCAAAAAACCCTCGTAGGCATTGCTATCATTCTCCTCTTCTTCGCAGGAGCGGGCTATTTCGTGTGGAACGGCCGTCCCGTCATGAAGCTTGAAGAGACGCAAAACACGACGAGCACACCTCCCGTTGTGAGTGAAATTCCTCCTTTGGGGAACGTGAGTATCGGCGCAACGATCGTTTCTTCTACGAAACCCTCGACGAAAAAGGCGGTGCCAGCACCTGTACCCGCCACAAAACCTGCACCAATACCAGAACCAACCCCTGCCCCCACACCAGCCCCCACACCAGCACCCGCGCCAATACCTACCTCTCAAGAGAAAACATTCACGCTCGCAACGGTACAAACACACGCCACGAAAGAAGACTGCTGGGCGACGATCGGCGGCGACGTCTACGACCTCACAAGCTGGGTTTCACGCCATCCAGGAGGAGAAAACCCTATTGTTAGGCTCTGCGGAACCGATGGAACGGCTCGCTTTACCGCGAAACATGGCGAATCCAGTACCGCGAAACGAGCGCTGTTCTTACTCAAGATTGGAAAACTTGTATGACCCCTTCTTCTCTTCTTCTCCTACGTCTCACGTTCGCGGGGCTTTTCGCCTGGTTTGGATTCTCGCAAGTGAGCGACCCAGGCGGATGGACCGCTTTTCTTCCAGAATACACCGGCTACCTCCCCATTCCTGCGGAAATGCTCATTCAGGTCAACGGCTGGTTTGAACTGTGTGCTGCGCTCGCCCTGCTCTTGGGTGTCTGGACACGCGTTCTTGCGGCGTTTCTCGCTCTTCACCTCTTTGGGATCGCGTTTACCGTTGGAGGAGCGATCGGCGCGCGCGACGCAGCTCTTGGCATGATCGGCGTCATCCTCGCCATGCAACCAGCCGATCTTTGGACGATGGACGCCCGTTTCAAGCCGCAAACACCCCTCCTCTAGACGAAACGTCGAAAATCCGCTATACTCCTGCTGATGTATTGATGTCGCAACAGGCGTTTTTTCTCAACATTCTCTCTCTTTGTTGGGTCGCTGCTCACTCGTAAAACATCCTTTTGTGCTCACCATCGCCTATTTATTGGTATTTTTCTCTATTCCTCATGTCACATCCTACGTTCGCGACCCTTGATCTTGCCCCAAAATTGGTCGAGATCCTCACGTCGCTCAAACTCACCATCCCAACGCCCATTCAAGCTCAAGCCATTCCCGTGGCTCTCAAGGGCGAAGACGTGCTTGGCGTCGCTCAAACCGGCACCGGCAAAACGCTCGCCTTCGGCCTCCCTATGCTTCAACGCATCGCCACACAGGGCGGAATGGGGCTCGTGATCGCTCCCACGCGCGAACTCGCCATTCAAATTCAAGAGGCACTCATGCAGGTAGGAACAGGCATTCGTCTTCGAACGGCGGTTCTTATTGGTGGCGCTTCGATGGATAAACAGCTACGTGATATTCGTGCGAAGCCGCATGTGATTATCGCCACTCCTGGACGTCTCGTTGATCACCTCGAACAACGTACTGTTTCTCTCAACAGCGTATCTACGCTCGTTCTTGACGAGGCAGACCGCATGCTTGATATGGGTTTTCAACCGCAAATCGCGAAGATTTTGTACGCCGTACCAAAAGAACGACAAACGCTCTTGTTTTCAGCAACCATGCCGCCCAATATCTTGAGCCTTGCGCGTGCGGCGATGAAAACGCCCGTCCATATCGAGATTGCCCGCGCTGGAACAGCCGCGGATACGATCACGCAAGATGCGTATCTTGTGCAACGCGATCAAAAACTTCCCTTGCTCAATACCTTGCTGAAAACACGTGATGACGCCAGCGTGCTTGTGTTCTCTCGTACAAAACACGGCGCGAAAAAACTCGCGGCCGCGCTTCGTGGCGCAGGGCATACCGCCGTCGAAATTCACGCAAACCGCACCCTCGCTCAACGACGCGCCGCGCTCGAAGGGTTCAAACGTGGAACGTATCGCGTGCTCGTTGCCACAGACGTGGCTTCACGCGGCATTGACGTGAAAGATATTGGCCTCGTGGTGAACGTCGATCTTCCAGACGCACTCGACGATTACGTGCACCGTATCGGTCGAACGGGTCGTGCGGGACGCAAAGGTCATGCTGTGTCGTTTGTCCTTCCTGACCAAAAACGTGATGTGCTCGCGATCGAACGCCTCACAAAAGCGCGTATCACCGTGCTACCGCTCCCAACGCTTCTTCCCGTTCCTGCAGCTTCGACCAGCATTCTCGCTTCGCGTGATTATGATGACCGTCCCGCGTTTGGAGCACGTCGTCAGAGTGGGTTCTTTGGCGCTTCATCTTCACGTCCACAGCAACGGAGTGCGCCTCGTGGATCGAGCCATGCCCATACGCGAACCCCGTCTCACGCTCCCGCTCACGCACCCGTGCAAAGCGGTGCACGTCGAAAACCACGCGTCTACTTTTAAAGGGTCCAATCAACGGGTCTGATGCCGTTCTCTTTCAAATACGCATTCGTACGAGAGAACGGTTTTGACCCAAAAAAGCCTCGATTCGCCGAAAATGGGGACGGATGTGGGGACGTTATCACCAGATGACGAGCCGGATCAATGAATCCGGCTTTTTGTTTGGCAAAATTTCCCCACAAGAGAAACACAAGATGCTCGCGCGTATTCGCGAGTTTTTTGATAAGAACATCCGTAAACGTTTCCCACCCCTGTCCTTGATGCGAACCCGCCTTCTCCGCCTCGACCGTGAGCGTCGCGTTTAATAAAAGCACTCCTTGTTCTGTCCAACGTGTCAGATCTCCTTGTGAAGGTATCTCCATTCCAAGATCATACTTTCGTTCTTTCAAGATGTTTCGTAGCGAAGGTGGAACTCTCACCCCTTGTTGGACAGAAAACGAAAGGCCATGCGCCTGCCCAGCTCCATGATACGGATCCTGTCCCAAAATCACGACTTTCACCCTGTCGACAGGGCACAGGTCAAGCGCGCGAAAGATCATCGCCGGAGGCGGATAGACGATGCTCGTTTGATACGCAGAACGAACATACTCCGCGAGAGGAGGAAATTCTGGAGAGAGAAAAACTTCTTGGAGAAGCGCTTTCCATGATGGTTCAAGACGAACATCCATACACGCATCCTAACGAAAAACTCTCTGAAAAACAAAACCCCTCGATGAGACTATCGAGGGGGAGAGCGCCGATCACGGCGCGGGAGGGTAGAAGCCGACGCAGCCAAACGAAAATCCGTAGCTCCCACAGCTCACAGTATTGAGATACTCGATCGCTGGTCCAGAAGAACCTGTTCGCCGCATCACCGTCGTTCGCGACGTATACACAGTTCCTCGCCAACGTACCGACCATACATCTGGCCAAGTTGGTGGACAAGTCCTTTCCGTAAGGAGTCCACACCCATTCACGATACCCATTACCACCAAAGAGGTAGCGACTTGAGTCGTGGAGAGTGGCGTAGGAGCACTACATCGATACCGCTCCGATCCAAGGCTCATCACTCCACCCGCACAAGGGGTTGGTTGAAATCCATCCGCTTGAAAAGCGATGTAGATATCTGGAAAAACATTCGCCGGAGGTATACCGAACGATCGAACATACTCCACCACCAAGTCCGACACGCACGCGCCGTTCTCGCACAAGCGTGTTGCCGTGTTGCACACGTTTCCGCAACGTCCGCAGTGGGTAGAGCTCGTGGTGAGCGTAGCTTCGCAACCATTCGCCTCGTTCGCATCACAATTCCCAAAGCCTGTACGACAGGCGAATCCACACACGCTTGACGTACACGTGGGGTCAGCATTCGCTCGTACGGGACATACGTTTCCGCAGCGTCCGCAGTGCGTCGTGTCGGACGACACGGTCGTCTCACAGCCGTTTGCGTCGTTTCCATCGCAGCTGCCGAAACCAGGCTGACATCCAGAAAGCGTGCATGCCCCACCGAAGCAGAACGGAATCGCATTCAGCGGTCGACACGGACGCCCGCACTGCCCACAATGCGCTGTGCTCGAGAACAGATGTACCTCACACCCATTCAAGAAGACGGTGTCACAGTCCCCGAATCCGTTCTGACATCCATTCCTACAAGTCCCTCCAGCACACGAAGTGATCGTGTTCGGCGGCGGAATGATGCATCCTTGTCCACATCCTCCGCAGTTCGCGACATTTGTTTGCGTATTCACACACGCAGTCCCACATCGCGATTCCCCTGCTGCACATCCCACGTCCGGCCCACGATCGACGGGTACATCACGAACGTCTGCAGGAGGAACGTCCACCGCGTCACGAGCATCGACGACATCCATCACATCACGAACGTCGGGCACATCGGGCGTGTCGATCAGCACCGGAACATCCGGGATACCGGAATCCATCCGATCCATGGGCATTCCCGTGTCTGCGAGCATTCCCGTATCGAGAAATCCTGTATCAAGCATCCCCGTATCGAGAAATCCCGTATCGAGAGCCGTCGTTTCCGCGAGCACATCCACCTGAACAGGAACGTCTTCGCCCGCATCGAACGTATCCATGAACGGAACGTCTTCTCGATCGAGCACTTCGTTCGTATCTGCTACGTTCACGTCGAACGCCTCGTCAGTCACGAAACCCGTATCTACGCCGAGCGTTTCCTCGCTCATATCGATCATAGGAACCGCGTCTGAACCGCTCGCATCTCGCGATTCCGTTGCACTCGCTCCTGCATAGAAGAGGTTCGCGTCACCACAACCCGTAAGCCCCAAGGCCAGAAATCCCGCAAGAAACAGCCTCGTTTGGCGCATACAAGCGCTCCTTTCTGCATTGTCGAGGAACAGGGGTTCTCTCCGCGACCCATTCGCGTAAAGAATGGCTTATACTAGCGAAAATAGGCTTTCGCGTCAAGAGGGGATCACCTTCTTCGCTACGATGCGCCGATCAGCTACCCCTAATGACCGTAGCATCTCACGAACCTCTTTAATAGAGCGTGCTTGTTCAAGAGGACGTTCGCTGATGTTCCCTTCACGAGCAATACGCGCTTCCGCCACTCTCGAACCAAAAGAAGCCGACGCACCAAACGAGGCGGCGTTTGGACGAAGGGTTCCTGTGGCCACCATATGCTCATCCTGACCGGCACGCTTCGTGCTCTCGGTGATAAGACGTCCTGTATTCAAATCCGGTTCAGCCGTAACTCCAAGAGACTGGAGCGCTTGCGCCGCTCCTTTTAACTGTTTCGTAGAAGAAGCGGATGCTTTCCCCGTGAGCACATCCACCATCTTGCGAGCCGTCATCCCTCCACGAACGCCGTGCTCTTTGAGAGCGTGCGTGAGCTTACTTTTATCAAGCTGTTGAATCTTCCGTTGAATAATGGAGGTGTTTGACGTTCCAAACAAACGCTTTCCCACCGTAGAACCAATTCCCTGTAAAGAAGGACGAAGAGGCATAGACCCTCATTCTACCTCTTCATTCCCCTTCTTGCCAGATTTTACCGCAAGAATCATCTCCTCAATCGCCCCTCCTAAGATGAGCGGGAGCTGGTGCCACGACTTTTTCACACGATGATCCGTCAAACGATCTTGAGGGAAATTATACGTACGAATTTTCTCTGAACGATCACCGTGGCCAATCTGCGCACGCCTCTCTGCATCGAGCGCCGCGTGTTTGCGCGCTTCCTCCGCTTCCCAAAGGCGCGATCGAAGAATCGTCATCGCTCGTTCACGATTTTGCACCTGCGAACGTTCATCCTGACAATTGACCACGAGCCCAGAAGGAATGTGCGTGATACGCACGGCGGAATAGGTCGTATTAACAGACTGCCCACCGGCACCTCCAGCACAAAACGTATCAATACGAAGATCTTTCGCTTCAAGTGTCACTTCCGAAGCCTCGATTTCTGGCAGAACAGCGACCGTCACGGTGGACGTGTGGATACGCCCCTGTTTTTCCGTTGCAGGAACGCGCTGTACGCGATGAACGCCCGATTCATACTTCAACCAGCCATAGACACCCGTTCCATCCACCGCAAACACAACTTCTTTGTAACCGCCAAGTTCATTCGAGGACTCGCTAACGAGCGCGGCTTTCCATCCATGATTTTCCGCAAAACGCACATACATACGAAATAGCTCTCCCGCAAAAAGCGCCGCCTCATCGCCACCCGCACCGGCGCGGATTTCCACAATGACACTGTTTTGATCATGCGGATCAGGCGGAAGAAGATCGAGCAAAAACGCCTCTTCCGTGCGAACGCATACTTCCTCTACACGAAGACGGTCCGCTTCCGCCATCGCGCGCAGCTCTGCATCATCTGAATGAAGCGCCTCTTGTATGTCACGCAAGGCTCGATCTGCACGCAAAAACGCCTCGGCACTTTCCGCGAGGTGTTTCGCTCGTGCGTAGGTTTGAGAGGCGAGCTTGAGCTTCGCTTGGTCACTGAATATCTCTGGAAGAGCGAGCGCGGCTTCCGCCTCACACACCTCACGAAGAGCCTGTTCCGCAGAAGAAAAAAGGGATGACATAGAAGAAATCATGCAATCAAAAAACCGAGAACGCAAGAGGACTCGGTTTTTGACCGCTACGCTTCAACCGATTGCTTCGCAACTTTTTTTGCCTCTTTTTGCGCGGCGCGCTTTTCTGTTTTGACTTTTTTGCCACTTGCCACAACGATCGCGGCTTTTGCCTTCGTTTTATCGGTAAACTTCTCGATACGACGCGACGTGTCGATAAGCTTCTGCTGACCTGTATAAAATGGATGGCATGAACTACACAGTTCGATGCGAAGATCTTCTTTGGTGGAACCGACGCTGAACACGTTTCCGCAAGCGCAGGTGGCTTTTGCGGTGGTGTAATACGTCGGATGGATGGAGGCTTTCATAGTGGGGAAAGGGTAGCAAAAGACGCGTGGATTGGCAAGGAAGCAGCCTTCAAAGCGTCTTCCTCACCCATCCCCAATACCACTTCATCAACGGATTTCCGATACGAGAAAGCAACGGATTCTTGACGGATGGTTCCTGGAATCCTATTTCTGCGATGGAAAGCGCAAGAAAATCTCGCTCGTTCACACGACGGCCATCTTTTACGGCTTGACGACGACGCAGAATCCATCGCCAAAACGCCGGATCGAACCACTCTTTGAACACCTTCCACTTCATATCGACCCAACCGCGTTTGATCGAAAAGAACCAAAGCGCGACCTCGAATACCAGAAACAATGGCGCAAGCAGAAAAAGCGTTCGCGCGCGATAGTAGATCCACACAAGCGCGTATCGGTTCCGTTCCATCCAATAGTAGTTCATTTTTGCTTTCGCGAATTCGTAGTAGTGATAGACGATCGACGAAGGTTCAAGCACCACTTTCCAGCCTCGCACGCGCGCGCGAAGCGAGAGATCCGTGTCTTCGTGATAGAGGAAGAACGTCTCATCAAAAAGCCCCCCGATATCCTCGATCGCGAGCATCCGCACGAGCTCCCCCGCCCCTGAAGCGTACGCAATCGCGAGTTCCGGATTCTGGACACGTTCTTGCGCTTGATACGTCACAAACTGTTCTCGCGTCCAATGATACCCTCGCGAAAAACCCACACCCAAGATATGCCAATCGTTTCCACACGAATTCAACCGCTCACGATCATGTCCCAAGAGCAACAGCGATTGTACGATGGCGATCTTAGGATCTGCCTCTGCGCGTTCGACGGCGCGCGTCAAAAAGTCCGGATCAACATCCGTGTCCTCGTTCAATAAATACACATAGTCGCATCCGAGACGCTTTGCTTCTTCGTATCCAAGGTTATTATTTCCAGCAAAACCGATCCATGCATCACGAAAAATGTAGGTTATGCGAGGAAGCGTTTTGTCAGACTTCGGCATCCACTCCGTATCAAACCACGGCTGCACAGGCGGTTTCTTACCTTTGGATTCAATACAGATCAGCTCAATACGATCAAACGGATAGTTCAGTTTTTCAAGCGATGTCAAACACCGAGGAATATCGATTTCCCAGTTTGGTGTTGGATACGTGAGATAGAGAATGCCGATTTTTGGAAGCATATCGTTAGAGGATAAAGCGCTGATGATAGATCTTCCGCGACGCATGAAGCGATGCACGGTCGCGTAGAATTTCTCGAAGCGCGCGCCACAACAGATGCGGAGACAGTGCGAGCAGCGCGATACGTCCAAGCTCTGCCACGAACGTTCGTGTATGCGAACGAACGTCGCCCTCCAACGTTCCATGAAGCATATAAATCTTCCACTGATTGACCGCGCTTGATACACGCACGATGGACGAACGCTTGAACTCATCGCGCACACGTGCCACGAATCCATGCGATCCAACCGCACGCCCATGCCCCGCCATCGCTTGCGGAACGAGCCACGCCTCTTCCCCTGCACGATGCAGACGAAACGCAAGCTCGACATCCTCTTTATAGAGAAAAAACCGACTATCGAGAAATGCTCCGTGCGTAGGAGCGGCTTTCTCTAAAGACGTACGTCGATAGACGGGGCCCGCACCTGACACGCCAAAGACGCGACGCGGTTCTGCCGTACCAATGTGCTGCGTACCTGCTCCGGCATCGCGAATATCTCCTATCCCACGTCGATCAAGCCCGAGAGAATCTACTGTTCCATCACGCACACCGTCTCGTTCACGAAGTAACACTCCTTGACACGAACCGGCATCCGGATGCGTTTCGAGCCATGTAAGAAGCGTTTGGTAGTACCCAGGATCAGGCACCAAATCCGGATTCACAAGCGCGACCGCGTCCGCCTGATGTTGTTCAAAAAGCGCGTTGTGTCCACCCGCAAACCCCGTATTTAGCCCTGCTTCAAACACATGCGGCACGTCTGATGCACGTAAAAGCTCGTGTATGCGCGCTTGTTCTTCGCTCGATTCAGAATGATCGCGTACGTAGAGCGTCCATCCTTGGATCGTTTGGTTTTTGAGAGCTGTAAGCAACGCAGGAAGAAAGCGCGCGCTTTTATACGTGATGAGTTGAAGAGCGAGCGTCATACGCGAAAACGATCTATACACCACATAACGCCTAACACAGGAATGCGAACCATACGAAGGAGTAGGCTCTGCCACCATGGTTCCCACGTCGTGAAATACGTGACCATCGAACGCGAAAAGTGGTTCTGTTTCCAAAAGAGTTTTTGTTTCGCAAAGCTTTTTCCTACGGCATCGTGCGCGATGATCGAAGGCGCGTGCAACACAGAAAACCCAGCAAGATGTGCTCGTCTGCAATAATCCACCTCTTCAAACCAGATAAAGTATCTCTCATCAAGCCCTCCAAGCACGCGACGAGCGCGCTCTGGAAGAAGAAAGAACGAGCCGCGTACCGAATCCACCGCTTGTTCCTTCGTGAGATCAAGATCGTTCGCAAGATAGCGCGCCATCACGCGTGGCACGAACCGTGTACATTTTAAAAGAACGGCGAGCTGCGAAAGAACTGTTGGGAACCGTCGCACCGAGCGCAAAGGCGTGCCGTTTTCCGTGAGAAGCAGCCCGCTCACGACGCCCGCTTCGGGATGTGCGTCCGCATACGCTATCGCTCGCACGAGCGTTTCTGGTTCCACGCGCATGTCCGGATTGAGGAGAAGCACGTGTTTTGCCGAGATACGTGCGATCGCCTGATTATTCGCGTGCGCAAAACCAAGATTTTCTGTGTTAGCGATCACCTCAACCCATGGAAATTCCTCGCGAAGCATCGAAACCGTTCCGTCATGCGAGGCGTTATCGACAACGATGACTTTTGCCGAAAATTCCCCAACGCTCGCTTTCAACGAGCGCAAGTTTTCGCGAAGTAAATCCGCCACATTCCAACTCACAATCACGATCAACAGATCCACCCGCATGCCCACAGGAGCCAGAATCACCCACCGAGGCTCGCCCCTTGACAGAACCCCCGTATTTTGGTTGTTCAGCGCGTTTTCTGGTGCTAGGCTCGACATATCTTGGTGTAGCCTAGAACTCCTCCAACCTATCGTCAAACCCTATGCATCTTCTTCTTACCGGTGGCTGTGGCTTCATTGGAAGCAACTTCATCCGCTATTGGCGTACGCACCATCCGCACGATCAGCTCACGAACCTCGATGCACTGACGTACGCAGGAACTCTCACCAATCTGGCGGATATTCCCACGAACGACAGCTCCTATCGCTTCATCCACGGCGATATTCTCGATGCAAAGGTGGTGCATGAGGCGTTTGAAGGCATAGACGTGGTCGTGCATTTCGCGGCGGAATCCCACGTCGATCGTTCGATCGAGAAATCCCGCGTTTTCCTTGAAACGAACGTACTTGGCACACATACGCTCCTCGAAGAGCTGCGACAGCGAAAAGGCCAGATTTGGCGATTCCACCATATTTCCACGGACGAGGTGTTCGGCTCTCTTCCTCTTGAAGGGCACGCGCATTTTGATGAAACAACCGCCTATGCGCCACGAAGCCCCTATTCCGCATCGAAAGCCGCGTCCGACCATCTGTGCCGCGCCTATATCGCGACGCACAAACTCCCCATCACGATCAGCAACTGCTCGAATAACTACGGTCCGTATCACTTTCCAGAGAAATTTATCCCGCTTGCCATCACGAACCTCCTTCAAGGAAAACCCATTCCCGTCTATGGAACAGGCGAAAATGTGCGCGATTGGCTTCATGTGGACGACCATTGCCGCGCCATCGATGCAATTTTGCGAGGTGGACGAGCAGGTGAAACGTACGCCGTGGGAGGCGATGCGGAGTGGAGCAACATCAACGTGGCGAGAGCACTCTTGAAAACGTTCAACATCACAGAAGAACAAGGCCTGCGCTTCGTCGAAGATCGTAAAGGGCATGACCTTCGTTATGCGATTGATTCACGCAAGCTCAGGCAGGAACTTGATTGGCAGCCCACCATTTCTTTCGAAACAGGCCTTCTTCAAACGATCGACTGGTATAAAACGCATGAAGATTGGTGGAAACCGCTCTTAACGAAATAACACCCTATGAAAATCCTCATTTTTGGAAAAGGATGGATAGGCACGCGCATGAGCGAAACATGGTCAAATGAAGCAGTCCTGTCATCTGTACGTATTGAAAACAAAGAGGCCGTGCTCGTAGAGATCAAAAAACACGCTCCTGATGCGGTGGTGAACGCCGCAGGAAAAGCAGGAACACCCAACGTGGATTGGTGCGAAAGCCATCCTCTCGAAACCATGCGTTCAAACACGATTGGTGCGCTTCTCCTGGCGGATGCGTGTCAAGAAACGGGTACGTATCTGCTGCATCTTGGAACGGGATGCATCTACTACGGTGAAGCGCCTCATGGTGAACCGTGGAAAGAGGATGATTTTGCGAATCCAGAAGCGCTCTACACACGAAGCAAGTACGCGGCGGATCTTCTTCTCGAACGTCTTCCAAACGTTTCGATCGTTCGTCTTCGCATGCCGATCGACTACATTCCTTCTTCGAAAAATCTCATTGATAAGCTCGTACGCTATCCAAAAGTGATTGACGTGGAAAATAGCGCGACGGTTCTCGAAGACCTGATTTCCGTCTGTCATCAGCTGATCGAAAAACGCGGCACGGGCGTGTTTCACGTCGTGAATCCAGGCATTTTGCGTCATCGCGATCTTCTTGGTCTCTATAAAACGCACGTAGATGCGAACCACTCATGCGAATGGATCAACGAAACGGATCTTGTAAAGCAAGGCCTCGCCGTACGCAAACGCTCGAATAACGTGATGCAATCACCACGTCTTGCGGAGCTCGGAATCACGATTCGCCCGATGCAAGAAGCGCTCGAAGATACGATGAAAAAATACGCTGTTCTGAAAAATGCCCAAAAACTCGAAGGAACATGGAACTTCCACCTCGCTCCTCTCAAACAAGAGATGAAGGGCGTTATCACCGCCGGCGGCAAAGGAACGCGCCTGCTTCCTCTGACGAGTATCACGAACAAGCATTTGTTGCCGATTTTCAATCAACCCATGATTCTCTATCCGCTCCAAACGCTCGTACGCGCCGGTATTCGAGATATCATGATCGTGATGGGTCCAGATTATGCGCACCAATTCATCAAACTTCTTGGGTCAGGAGCTGCGTATAACTGCCGTATTTCCTATCGTATTCAAGACGAATCGGGAGGAATTGCGCAGGCACTCAGCTTCGCGGAAGAGTTCGTGGGCGGACATCCGTGCTTCACTATTTTGGGCGATAATATTTTCGAAGACGATTTTGCGCATGATGTACAAACGTTTCGAGGAGGGGCAAAAACGTTCTATCAAGCGGTGGACCACGCCGAGCAATATGGGGTGATCGAGCTCGATGCAACAAAAACACGCGTACTTTCCATTGAAGAAAAACCGAAACAACCAAAATCATCCTATGCGCAGCTTGGGGCGTATATCTATGATGCACGGGTGTTTGATGTGATTCGTGGACTCAAACCCTCCGCACGTGGAGAGCTTGAAATCGCCGAAGTGAATGCCACCTACCTCGCTCAAGAGAAACTCACCGCGCGTGAAATCACGGGCAAGTGGTTTGACGCAGGTACGTTTCGCGATATGCATCTCGCGAGCGAGTATTTCTCACAAAAACACAAAGATTCCTGAAACATTCTTTACACAATTCCAAAACGCCAAAAATAGAGGCATGCGCTTTTGATATGCTCACGTATGGCGCGTTTGCGGAAGAGATCGAGCCATGACGTTATTTGCGAAAGTTTTCCGTACGCATGTTCAAGCGTAAGAAATGGCAGATATGCAAGCAAAAACCCCGCTTCGCGCGCGCGACGACAAAAGTCCTCATCTTCGAAATAGAGAAAATACCGCTCATCGAGACCGTTGAGAGCCAGCGCCGCTTCTCGACGAATACAGAGCGCTGCTCCAAGCAGCCATTCAACCTCCACGTAGTCGTCGTGCGTTTTGAGGGCGAATGATTCAAAGCGCGCAAGATGTTTCTTGCCCCAAGCGGTTCTTCCAAGCGGTGTACGTCGTAAAAAAGGGGTGAGAAGATCGTGATAGCGAAACGCAGACGCTTGTGGTGAACCATCCGGATAGACGAGCGCAGGCCCAGAAATCGCGACCTCCGGATGCGCATCCATCCACGCAATCCATCGATCGATCATACCCGTTGTGACGCGCGTGTCAGGATTGAGAAGAAGATAGTATCGCCCGTGCGCCAGCTCCATTCCGCGATTATTTCCAGCTCCAAAACCACCATTTTCCGCCCACGCATAGTGTACCCAAGGAAATCGCTCCGCGAGACGCTCTCGCGTGCGATCAGGCGAGTTATTTTCGATCACGATCATCTCATATGTATGGATGGGCGGGGCAATTTCGATGCTTTCTAAAAGCTTTTCAAGCCTTGCAAGCGTACGAAAATTTACCGTGATACACGAAACATCTAAGCTCGCTGGAACAGAAGCGCGAATCATATACGCAGAGCTTACGCAAAAAGCTCTTCGTAAAGCAAGATGTTAGGCGGCTAAATCTTGTTGTTCTCCTGTATTTTTGTTAAAATAGCCACTTATCTTTCGTAAGCGATCCTGCGCACGATTACCAGTATGAGTTATTTCTTCGGCTAATGCATCAATTTGTTGCATAAGAAGCGCTTGTCGTTCCAAAGAAGCTTCAAGACTCGTTTCCAGCGCCTTTCTCTTCTGAAGATTATCGCTATTCTCGATAAGTCTTGTAATTTGGCGAATACGTCGATCTTCTAGAGCTAAGTCTACCCTTAATGTATTTTGTCTTTCAGATGGATCAGAAGAAACAGCCGATATTTCCTCATTTGATGACGTTGGCTGATCTGTCTCAAATCCTCTTGTTTCTCGGAAGGGCGATGGTTGCGCCCGCTGCTCCATAGATCGAGTACCATAAGCGGTGCTTAATCCATATAAACGCTCGCTTACCTGTTTCGAAAGAGCCACACGAATTTTTTCATTTGCTTGTTTTTCCTTATCCAAACCATACATGGAGTCGCTTAATCGTTGACGGTCTTCTTGCATTTCGTCAAGAGAAGCCTGAACAGCATCTCTCTCTTTTTCATCCTCTTCAATTCCTTTCGTATGCTTGTCCATTTGCTCCGCAAGATCGTCTATCTCCTCCATAAGAGGCACTGACTCCGCTTGATGTAGATCACTCTTATGGAGCTGATTTTTTAGATAATCCAACTGATACCCGTCATTCGATAAGCTACTTTCTCTATATAGTATATCATCATTCATGAATGAAAGTCTTTCCTGTAGTGCATCAATCTGTTCCATTTTCGCACGCAAGAATTCGCTCGTACGCTCTTCGTCTTCTAAAATGCGAGTTCCTTCAAGACGAGCTTTTTCAAGCTGTTCCTCAACAGAAACAGGCTCTTCTGCTTCTCTAGAAGAATTTCGTTCCTGAATAGGCGCCTCAAGAGGACGCCCCAACACCCCTTCGGGACCTTGATCTGGGATAGTATCTCTACGCGCCTGCCTTAATACTACCCGATCAGGCGCTACTGGTTGAGCTGCCTCAAATCCTTGTGTCTCTCCGATGAATGACGGTTGCGATCGTTGCTTCATATGGGGACCGCTATAAGCAGTGCTTAATCCCTCTAAACGATCACTTATCTGCTTCGAAAGACCGTCGCATGTCTTTTTATTCTCTTGTTGTATGTAATCCACCAAACGCACGTGTTCGTTTAACTTTTGGAGGTCTTCTTCCATTCCCTCAAGAGATACTTCAAGATCGTCTCTCTCTTGATACTCATCTTGAATTTCTTCCGTGTAATCCTGTATTCGCTTTGAGAGCGCTTGTATCCCATCCATATAAAACTCGTGTCTCCTTAATCCATCAGTGCCCGGAAGAACCTCGTTTAAACGTGAAGGTGTGCTATTGAGCGCCTGCGCTCTTAGAGTTTCCAACTGTTCTCTGTAATCAGATAGGTAGCTTTCTCTTTTTTGTAATTTAGCAGTTATATCTGAAATTCTTTCTTTCGTTTTATCCATTTGCGCAACTTTCGCGCGCAAGAACACGCTTACATGCTCTTCTTTTATGAGAATACGCTCTCCTTCAAGACGAGCTTTTTCAAGCTGATCTTCAAGAGGAGCAGGTTCCCGTATTTTTCTATAAGGATTTTCTTGCCCTGCAAGTTCTGTTTCTGAACCAACCGTTTGTCTTTTTTCAAAGTTCATACATCATGTGAGGATTAAATGTTTTTTATAGTCGTACACCTTTCTTTTTCTGTAGATTCATGCTTCTTCTAAGCGGCTATATCTTGTTGTTCTAAGTAATGATTTTTCAGAGCATGTAAAAGCTCTGTGCGATTCTCTGTAGCCGCTGCACGCTGTTCTTCGTTCTCTTTTTTTAGACCATCTAACATAGTCATTTGTTCAGAGAGCCATGCTCGTTCTCCCTCTGCTTTTTTAAGCAATTCTTGTTCCTTAGCAATTATTACAAGATATGCCTCAATGTTTTCCGTTATCTCCTCCATAACAAACGATCGATGCACTAAGGCAGGATCATCGACTTTACTCTCTATTTGCTCAAGTTGTGTTAGTGCATCATTTTCTTGTTGCACTATCTCATCCAATGCTTGTATCTTTTTCTTTAAGCCCTCAATCTGCGCTACCTTCGCAACCAACAAACTTCTTGTACGCTCTTCCACCCGCATCATATCTGTATATTCTTCAGAGAGACTCTTTTTTCCTTCATCCCGAGGCTTCTCTGCACGAACAAAAGCTTCAGGACGAGTGCCTGTTAGCTCTTTCGAACTCGGCATGGGTGCCGAAATTCGCCTATTTCTTTCCGCGGCTTCTTCTGGAGTTTCTCGGGCGCTTGGAAACATGCTCCTACCTTCAAACGGATCTTGTGCTCCTTTTCCAAATACCCCCGCTGGCCTTGGTCGTTCAAATTTCATAGGTGGGGAAAATAAGATTCCCTCCCATTGTAGCACAGGTGTGATTTTCGCTATACTCTCTCCATGTCATCTTTTCGTGTTCTGATCCTCGGTGGGGGGTTTACGGGCCTTACCGTCGCGCGGCGTCTCGCGAAAGCATCTTCCGTTCGTACCACGCTCGTGAGCGAGTCTTCTCACGCCTTGTTTACCCCTCGTCTCGTGGATGCGCTCGCGCAAACATGCTCTGAACAGCTCATGCACGTTCCTCACCGAACGATCGCCGAACGAGCGGGATATGCGTTTTTAGAAGCGCGTATTCTTCATGTGGATACAGCATCGCGCACCGTTTTTCTTGAGACAGCCTCAGGTACAACCACGGAAAGCTACGACACACTCGTATGCGCCCTTGGAGCGGAAACCGCCTTTTTTGAATTAAAGGGCACAGAACATATGTTTCCCCTCAAAACGTGGGAGCATCTCCTCGCTGTAGAAGAACGTTTGCGTTTGGTTATTCAAAAACCCCATCCGCGGCTCGCGGTGGTCGGCGGAGGGCCTGTGGGTGTGGAAACGGCCGTAGCGCTCCACATGCGACTTGTACGTTTGGGCGTTCCGCAAGACAAGCGCACGATCACGATCTATCAAGCAGGACCACAGCTTTTACAAGGATTTCTCCCGAAAACCGTAGAAAAAAGCGCTGCTTTTCTTGCTGCACGCGGCATTGATGTCGTCTGCGGATCTCCCGTGAAAGAAGCGCATGCTCATAGCCTTGTTCTGCAAGATGGTCGTACTGAACCCAGCGACCTCACCATTTGGGCGTCCGGCGTGAAGGCAAGAAGTATTCCGTTTGAAGGACATCCTCCTCACGAACAAGCGGGTGCGCTTGTGCCAGACCATCACCTTCGTCTCCTGCCGCACGTATTTGCGGGAGGCGATGTGATCACCTACAAAACACGACAGATGGTCGTTCCGAAAAACGCCCAAACGGCCGTCAACATGGGAAAGCTTATTGCGACGAACGTTCTTCGAGAAGCAGCAAAAGAGCCGCTTCTCTCGTTCACGTATCACTCTCCCGGAGTGCTGCTGTGGCTTGGGCGAACGGCGATTGCCGACCTGTACGGACGCTCGCTCGCCTCTCCCCTCTTCGCGATCGCCCGTTCCTTGCTCTATCGTCTTCGCTGGTGGGAATTGACGCGTTGATTATTCCGGCTTTTTGAGCTCGGTTACTCGATAGTTCATCCGTTTTGCAAGCTCAAGACCGTCGCCCTTCGATACGTCTAGACGCGTTTTCTCGACCTGTGGATCAAGGGTAAACGAGAGAACAAGCGGTGTATCTTCGTCATGCAAGATATCATACACACCATACCAATTGCGCACGCGGATGATTTTACACGCGGTATCGACACCGTTCACCTTCAGCGTTCCATCCACGAGCGTCGCTTCTTTTCGAGCGTAGGTGAGGTCGATACGCGCATCGTCCGCAGAACGCGCCAGCTTTTTGAGCGCATCAAGCCCTCGTTTTGCCGATACACTCGATTTCATCTGCACTTCCCATGCAGGATCTTCCAACACACGAATATCCACCGTTGTACCGGACGTATTCGTTAGTTCACGATATTCTTCACGCGCGAGCCAAAGCACACTCGCCTCATTCAGCGGACGTTGCGGACTACCCATAATCGCCGGAAGATAGAACGGATGCGCTGTATTCAGCGTCGCGTTGGTCCACGCGCCCGCGGCAAGCTCCTTCTGATCTTTCGGATTGACGAGCTTCCACGAAGCCGCGCTTGTCCCTCCCATCACAAACGACACCACGCTCACGGTGCGTTCAAGACCATTTTCCTCAATGACGACGCGATCGCCTGCTTTTGGCGCAGGAAACACATTCTCTTGCACGATTGGCGTTGTTGAAGGAGTGACTGCCGAACGTGAACATCCAGCCCCACCAAGCGCAAGAACCAGAAACCCGCCCGCGACCATCAAGCGATGTGTGTAGTTCATATCTTTCCACTGTACGGAGAAGGGCTTTGACTGGCAAGGCTTCGCGCGCCATACTGCAAGAGTATGAACCAACAACCCCTGCCTATCGCAAGCGCCGGTACCATTTCTGAAAAAACGCTCACGATTCATCACGACAAGCTGTACGCGGGATATGTCGCAAAAGCGACTGAAATCAGCACAAAGCTCGAGCCCCTCGAAAAGGGTGGGGATGTTTCAAGCGCAAATCAAAGCTATTCTGAGCTACGCGCGCTCAAAGATGGCGAAACATTCGCGATAAACGGCGTCTATCTTCATGAGTATTATTTCGACGCGCTTGATGGCGATGGTGTCATGGTAGACGGCGCGCTCAAAGACGCACTTCTTGCGAAGCACGGTTCATGGGAAAACTTTCTCGCGTATTTCAGCGCGTGTGGTATGGCAGCGCGTGGATGGGTCGTCCTCGCTTGGGATATGCAGGCAAAAGCTCTCAAAACGTACACGGCTGACAGTCACAACCAAGGCGGGGTGTGGGGATGCGTGCCGATGCTCGTGCTCGATGTGTACGAGCATGCGTACTTCATTGATCACGGTTCCGATCGCAAAACGTACATCCAAAACTGGTGGAACACCGTGAATTGGAAGAAGGCGAGTGAGCGATACGCTACTCTCACACGATAAATAAACCAGCCTATAGGCTGGTTTATTCTTGCTCTTTCAGCCACGCAAGCATCGTTTGTGCATCGGATACTTCGAACGGATCGGTTGGGCAGTCGTCAGTAAAACCAGATTCCACGAACATCTTCTTGATCACGCCATCATCCACGAACATACTGTACCGCCATGAACGATCGCCAAAGCCAAGATCGTTCTTTTTCACGAGCATTCCCATGCCGCGCGTAAAATCCCCGTTTCCATCAGGAAGAAGGCGCACGTGTTGCGCATTTTGATGCTTTCCCCAGTTAAACATCACGAACGCATCGTTCACACTCAAGCAAATCACCTCAACGATGCCAAGCTTCGTGAACTCTTCGTAAGAAGCTTCATACCCAGGAAGATGCGTAGAAGAACAGGTCGGCGTGAAGGCTCCCGGAAGGGAGAACACGACGATCTTCTTTCCTGCAAACAGTTCCTGCGTAGATACATTTTGCCAACGATACGGATTCTCGCCACCGACCGCCTCATCACGAACGCGCGTTTTGAAGATCACTTCTGGCACGCGCGAGCCTTCAGAAAGATGTTGCATACACAACACTCTTGCACTCACGCATCTTCCTCGCAATACTCTGAGGACTTACACCTCTCTATGTCTCCTCTTCCTCGCTGGACGCTCGCCGATTTATACACCGATCCAAACGATCCTCGTATCGCGAGCATATTTATCGAAGCGCGCACGCAAACAAACACACTCGTCGAACGCTTCAAAGCTCGCCTCGCGGGCTGTTCATCAGAAGATCTGCATACACTTCTTCAAGGCTACGAACAGCTTCTCCAATCCCTCGCAAAACCGCTTTCGTATGCGTCGCTTCGTCAAGCGATGAATACGGATGATGCTGAGCGCGAGGGTTTTGAACGGCGTACACGAGAGCAAGCGATCGCGATAGAACGCGACCTCTTATGGGTCGAGCTTGAAATTGCGCAACTTTCCGAGGAAACACTCGAGGCGCACATCAAAAGCCCCGTACTTGCGTCGTATACGCATGTTTTGGAAAAGATTCTCCTTGTAAAAGCGCATCAACTTGATGAAGCGCGCGAGCAACTCTTGAACGATCTCTCTCAAACCTCCTCCGAAGCGTTTGCGAACCTCTTCGAACAAGAAGATGGCACCAAACGATTTCAAGACGGAGATACAACACACACGCTCACAGAACTTCTTTCGGATCTATCGGACGTAAAGCAAGAAACACGCAAACACGCGGCTTCGATCATCTCACAAGGCCTCGAAGACGATGCCCAGCGACGAGCGTTTATCTACACAACCCTCATCAAACATAAACAGATAACCGATCGTTATCGCGCATTTGCTACACCGGAAAGTAGTCGTCACCTTGCGAACGAAACCACACCCGCAGCCGTACAAACGCTCGTAGAAGCGACGGAAGAGGCTACGCCCATGTTTCACACCTACTACACATGGAAAGCGCAGAAGCTTGGACTCTCACCTCTGTACGACTACGACCGCTATGCGCCCATTGATGACGTCGAACGCGTATACACCTTCGAGGAAGCGCACGCGATCATTCAACAAGCTTTTACGAAGTTTTCGCCTCGATTTGCGGAGGTGGCGGAAACGTTTTTCACACATGGGTGGATTGACGCGGCTCCTACGCAGGGTAAGCGCGGTGGGGCGTTCTGTTCGTATGTTTCGGCCGACCATCATCCGTATGTCTTCGTGAATTTTCAAGGCCGCGTAGGAGACGTTCTCACCCTCGCTCACGAGCTTGGACACGCGATTCATGCTTCACTCGCGAGGCCAAACGGACACCTTTCCTTCGATACACCGCTCACCCTCGCAGAAACAGCGAGCGTTTTCGCAGAAATGTTGGTATTTGATGATCTACGCGCTTCGCTCCAGAATCGTCCGCAGGATCTTCAAGCGCTCTGCGCGAAAAAAGTCGAGAGTATTTTCGCGACCGTATTTCGTCAAATCACCCTCTATCGTTTTGAACAAGAAGCGCACGCGCATGTGCGTCGCGAAGGGTACGCAACGCCTCTCACCTATCACACGCTGTGGCAAAAGGTGCATGCGCCCTTATTTGGAAGTGCCATCACCATGACAGAAGGCTATCGCACGTGGTGGAGCTATATCTCGCATTTCTTCCCTACGCCGTTTTATGTGTATGCGTACGCGTATGGCGAACTCCTCACCTGTTGCCTCTACGAAACCTACAAGGAAGGAACCATGCCTGATTTTGCCGAGCGCTACATGGCGTTTCTCGCAAAAGGAGGAACCGCCTCTCCAAGCGAGCTCCTTGCGCCACTCGGCATCAATCCGAACGATCGTCTCACGTGGGAACGCGGCTTGAAATGGATTGCACAACTCGTGAACGACACGATCAGCGTTTAATGTATTTTCCTGTGGCGATCCATGCCACAAGTACGGATAAACCTCCCGCCACGCCAAGCTGTGTCAACAGAAATACGAGACCTTTCTGTTCGTACGTCGCACGAATCAGCTCAAGCCCTTCGCGTATCCATCCAGATGTTTGCGGCATAAGCCATACATAGAGAGCAACTCCCGACCCAATCACGAACGCCCATGAAATCACGGATATCCACAGAACGGCGAGCATAAATGGCAAACGAATGCGCCATTTCGATGCCCCCACAAGACGCATAATCAAAATTTCTTCTCGTTGCGTAAAAATAGCCATGCGCACCGCATTGAACACAAGCAAGAGCCCCGTACACATGAAGAAAGCGAGGAGAAAACTCCCAATCAGTTCAACCGCACGACGCACGCGCTCAAGCTCTTGAATCGCCGTACCATGATCGGCAATAGACTGATGCTGAATCCACTCCGCGTACACGGGCGCCTGAAGTGCCTCAATGAGCGCTGGATAGTCGTTGAGCGTTTTTGCCTGCACGGTTAATCGCGCACCGAACGGGTTTCGTCCAACCTCACCGAGCGCCTGCTCAACCTCTTTTGACCCACGAAACCGCGCACGAAATCGCTCAAGCGATTGATCAGCCGTCATCACGGAAACGCTCGCCGTTTGTGGGCGCTCAAGAAGATACGTACGCGCTTGCTCGACAACGCTCACCGGTGTTGCGGGTTTGAACGTGACGGACACATCCACCCGGCTACGAGCCGCCGTAAGAAGCTGATCAGCGAGCACGTGTACTCCAAAAAGCGCATGAACCGAAGCATACGCAAGCACACATACGAGAAGCGTCGCAAGCCAAAGCCACGCCTGCCGAAAAAGCGACTGCCATGATTGCGTAAAAGCTCGAAGAAGCGACATCATATCGTTAAATGGTAGCGCCCATGGGCGTGATCCTGTACGATTTTTCCGTTTTCTAGCACAATGACGCGTTCACGAATCGCGTTCACCACATCACGATTATGCGTGACGAGAATCACCGTCGTGCCAAGCACATGAATCTTGCGAAGCAGCTCGATAATATCGTGCGCATGTTTTGTATCGAGGTTGCCCGTTGGCTCATCCGCAAGAAGGATTTTTGGACGATGGACAAGCGCTCGCGCGATACCGACACGCTGTTGTTCGCCTCCTGAAAGCTCATGCGGAAAGCGATCGGCCTCTTCTTCCAATCCAACAAGTTTGAGCACGTGAGGGATCGTTTTTTTCATGACGCTTCTTGAAACCCCCACCACTTCAAGGGCAAACGCAATGTTTTCACGCACGGTTTTTTTGGCGAGCAGTTTATAATCTTGAAAAATCATCCCCATCTGACGACGTAAAAGCGGAATATGTCGCGAAGCAATCTGCGTAACATCCCAATCGCCGATGAA
This sequence comes from uncultured Gammaproteobacteria bacterium, assembly GCA_964428975.1. Classification (GTDB taxonomy): domain Bacteria; phylum Patescibacteriota; class Patescibacteriia; order 2-12-FULL-60-25; family 2-12-FULL-60-25; genus JAGOUA01. The sequence goes on from CAYSAI010000007.1 coordinate 57,356, forward strand.
TACTTTCCCCGTTGAAGGCGCTTCTTCTGCCGTAAGCAATCGTAGAAACGTCGATTTCCCTGCCCCGCTTTGTCCGATAATCGAGACGAACTCTCCTGGTTCAATCGTGCACGAGACATCAACAAGCGCGGGCTCCTGTTTGCCGTAGCGCTTGGACACATGATCGAGACGAATCATCGACATAGAAAGATCAGAACAAGTGTACCACAAATGTAAGAAGCTGTTCGCCGAAGAGCGAAGCAAGGATCGCTCCCGTCACGAGAAGCGGAGCGAATGGCCAGCGGACGCGACGAATCGTGCCTACGCGGAGAAGTTGAAAGAGCAGGAGGGGAATGACGGCCATGTACGTAAAATAGAGAACGGTTGCCATGAGTGGCCAGCCAAGCACAAGACCGATCATCAGCGCGAGAAGCGGGTCGCCTGCTCCCATGAGACGTCCGCGCGAGAGCCATGATTGCGCGCCAAAAAAGAGCAGTCCCACAAGACCGCCGAGGAGCAGCGACCATGGGTTCGCTCCCCCTATCAGCCATCTCGCGAGAAATCCAAGAACACCTACCACAAGAAGAGGCTCGACGGGCAGAATCTGATGACGTGCGTCGAATGCGGCGAGAAAGAGCAGCCACGTCCACCACAGCACAAGTCCGCCCCACGCAAGAGCCCCTGATCCCGTCGCTCCCGTCAGAATCCACGCGATCGACCACAGGAGAGCGCTCACAAAAATCATTCCTGACATGCCACGCGATGCATGCGTTTGCTCTTGAGGTGATGTTTCACAAAGGGAAAACAGTGTTTCAACGAAACGAGGCATTCCCCAGCCGACAATCGCCCCAATTCCGCACGACAGGAGAAGACCGAGCCATTCCATACCTATTTCGCGTCTTCGCTGGTATCAAAACCCGTGCTATGCACGTAATAGATGTTCGGAGGACCGAGAAACGTGTCGCGCTCTGTTGCGAAACGAATGCTGTACCCGCTTGGCGTACCCGTATAGATATATGTTTCCTTGGAGGAAGGGCCCATCGGCACGTGCTCTAACACAATCGGCGGTTGCGCGCCTTGTGAGGCCACAAATCCTGTAATGGTGAGCGCATCCGAAGTGTTCGGCACACCTAACACGAACTGTTGCGCGACAGGGTACGTCGCTTTTTCTTGCCAATAGAGATGCAATCCTGCGCGAATCATCTGCATATCAGAAACGCGCACTGCATCTCTCGCGCGCGCACGAGCGCTATTGAGCGAAATCGCCCCGAAGGTGAGCACAAGCCCCAAAAAAGCGAGAGCGATGAGCCCCTCGAGCGCGCTGAAAGCTTCTTTTGAACGAAAGGAAAAATTCATAGAGGAAGTGTATCACGAAAAGACAGAAGATACGACACAACTTCTTCTGGATGCTGGTGCCCTTTGATTGCATAGCCGCTTGCGCCTCGTGCGAAGCAAAAGGCCACGTCCTCTTTTGCGCCAAGCGAAGAACACATCACGACAGGAATGTGCTGCGTTTCTTCCTGCTCTTGCAATAAACGAAGTGTTTCAAACCCATCTTGAATTGGCATACGAATATCGAGCAGAATGAGCGCTGGCTGATCGGCAATCGCGCGGCGCATCCCCTCTTCGCCATGCTCTGCCTCGATGACCGTACAGCTTTTGCGTTCAAGTGCGCGACGCATCATGCGACGGAAGAGCGCATCGTCATCAATGTGGAGCACGAGGAGATTCTCGGTCATACGGTGTAGAGTTCCCATGCGCTTCCGCAGCACGTTGGACGGCGGCGAATGACCCGCACAGGAATACCGCGTTTCGCAAGAGGACGCGCATCTTGCAGTACGCGCGCATCTTCATCCACCCAGCACACGGGACACCCTGCGAACACAGTATGAAGAGCGAGCTCGCGCTCCTGCTCATTTGGAGAGACCACTCGTGTCATGCGAGGAGCATCAAACACGGGCGTTTGCTGCTGCAATACGGAAAGCTGGGAGAGTTCGTGCAGAAGCCACGCGTCGGGCTGGATCACAAACACCATACCCTGTGGACGCGCAAACCATGTCTTCCACGTCGTGCGAGAGGTGAGCGGATGGTTTTCCTGTCGCGACACGAGGGTGAGCCAATCCCCTTCGAGCCCTTCCTCACGAGAGGCGTGCCACGCCTTCGAGCCATACCCCGTTTCAAGCCACGCTTGCACTGCGGGTACCTCTTCTCGTGAAAGAGTAAGCGTAGGTTCAAGACGTTGTTCTGACCCTAAAAGCACCACGCCCTGCCCCTGTTCGAGACCAATACGCGCTTCCGTGACACGATGCGCTGCGAGTTTTTCTAGCCACCACGCCACGGAGAGGTCGAGCGGATCATGGCGACGGAAATACCGCTCAACATCTGAACGAAGAACAGGCACGCCTAACGACGCGTCTTTTGAAACCCACGCATCTGCACGAAGCGAAGATCGTTCATGCGTCTCGCTCATATCAAGCGAGAGGATGTTCGTCTGAAAACACACCTTCACAAGCTCGCCATACTGTGATCGTGTAAGAAGTCCCGTTCCAAGCAACGCCTGTTCAGGATGCAAACCCTCTTCAATAAGAAGAAGTGCTCGTTCTTTTGCCATGCGTGTCAAAAATCCACGTGCATGCGCCGCCTCGAGAAGGATTCGTGGCCAAGCGAGCGTATCCATATCATGCAGACGCATCATGCATTGCACACCCGACGACCACCGCAAAACGTGGACCAAGCTCGTGCACAACGGGTTTCAACTCTGGAGGATACACAATACGCGCCCATGGATTTCCAAGATACGCGTTCACTCCCAGTTGTCCCGTGAGGAATTCTGGCAGGTGTGGCAAAAGCGATGATCCTCCCGTGAGAATAATTTTGTCGATCTTTTTTGCCTCGTTTCCTTGCGATTGCGATTCATACAACGACGTCGCATAACGAATCTCGTCAAGAATCGGTTTCGTGAGCACCTGCAATACAGGGTCAACATCGGTGCTCGACGTCAGTTTTTGCAAGCCCGCAATATCACGCTTGATCGTTTCCGCCTGCTCAAGGGGAACTCCCAGCGTTTTCGCGATGGTTTGCGTCATGGCGGCACCTCCACTTGCGATCGAGCGCATCACAAAAGGAATACCCTGTTCTACGATCAAAATATTCGTTCGCAAAAGCCCGATATCCACAAGCATCATCGTGGCACGATCTTTTCCTACGAGCGAACGAATGCCCGCGAAGGCCTCCGTTTCGAGAAATTTCAGCTCAAGCCCCGCACGTTTGCAGATCTCGGCATACTTATTCACAAGCGTTTTCGGAGCGGCCGTCATCAGCACGCGCGTCGACGCTTTTTCTTGATCACTTTTTGTCGTCTTGTCGATCACAACCGTATCAAGCGCGACCTCATCCAGCGGCATCGGAATAAGTTTCTTTGCTTGCGCTTCTACCGCTTCTTTGATCGCTTTTTCGTCCGTCGTTGGAAGATGGAGAATTGAAGAGAACGTTCCGGAAATCGGCAGAGCTGCCACGGTACGTTTTGTGGTGATACGCGCTTTTTCCATCATTTTCTTGAGTAAATCGCCCGTTCCTTGCGTATCTTGCAAAAGCGATTGTTCAAGATTTTCTGAAGGAATATTCACGTACGCATACGTGACGAGTCGCAAACGCGACTTCTCCATTTTGAGCTCGACGAGCTTGATGCCGCCGTAGCCGATATCGAGCCCCACGAAGCCGACCGGTTCGGCAGAAGAGAAAAGACCCATAGATGGAAGTATGATAGCACACTCTCAGAACTTCCGCGCACACTCTATCTTCCTTCATCCATCGCTTCGTTCGCGAGACGATCCGCATGCGTGTTTTCTTCGCGTCGTACATGGCGAAAACGTACATGACCGATCTTCGCGACGAGCGCCTTCATCTCACGAAAACGTAGTTGAAGATCTGGGTTCTTCACGCGATAGTCTCCGTTCGCTTGTTTAATGAGCAGCTCGCTATCAGCAAGCACTTCAACAGACGTCGCTCCTCGTGCAAGACATCGCTCAAGCCCAAGAATCACCGCTTGATATTCTGCTTGGTTATTGGTTGTTTTTCCAAGAAAACGCTTACATTCTTCAAGAACAACGTTCGTTTTCGCATCTTCGATCACGGCACCTATACCGGAAGGACCTGGATTTCCGCGAGAGCCGCCGTCTGTGCGGAGGCGAAGAGCAAGAGACATGCGGTTATGATACGCGTTTTTTCGCTCCAAGCAAGAGCGTCGTGTAAACATTAATAGGACTTACGCGTTTGGATCATTCTGTCATTCCTGCGAAGGCAGGAATCTATCCTTGTATCGGAATGAGAACAGGTTCGCTCTAGGATGGATTCCTGCCTTCGCAGGAATGACAGAGACGGAGTCCTAGAAGATCGCCAAACGCGTAAGTCCTAATCAAAAAAACCTGTCATAGACAGGCTCAGAGCGGGACATCCTCGCTGATTTCGATCGTTCTTCCATCAGGATCAAGGAAACACACACTTTTACATTTGGAAGTGGTTCGTGACGTGATACATCTGGACCCTAATGCCCCCAACGCAGCGATCACATCCTCCAGATGTTCCACTGTGATACCAATACGATGGAGGCCCGTAGCGGGGGAGCCCCCTAGCTTTGCCGGATAGAGCTCTATCACGATGCCTGACACAACGGTCGAGAGATGTGTTGGGCCAATCTCATGCCGCTCTTCCGTCCATGCGAGTCCGAGCGCCTGATAAAAACGCTCCGAAGCGACTAGGTTGTCGGAATAAAGCACGATGTAATCGAGTTTTACCATTGATTCCTCCTCTATCCATCCTTCCGGTGGAGAATTCGTTCGTCAACATTAGCTGAATACACTTCTCATAACCTTGATTATGAAAACTCTGGCCAGACGAATCATATGAATGACCCATCATAAGAGATCGTGAGATTTCGGGGACGGCAAACCGTAGCGAGCCGTGCATTACCCTAATTTCAAAAAAATCTTACCGCTACGCGGTACAAATGGCAAAACCGTGCATATCTA
>CAYSAI010000008.1:0-50070 GCA_964428975.1 uncultured Gammaproteobacteria bacterium
CCACCACGTAAAAACTCGCTTCTCCACAAGCGAGTTTTTACGTGCCCCGTGATCGCTTGCGATTTTACGGGGCTCAGATGTTAAAGTTGGCGAGTTCACGTGGCGCATATTTCAACCAAAAACAGAGGGGTCAAAAGCGTTGCTTCTTCATGAGAATATTGACAGAGATTCAAACCTATGGAACGGAGTGTATGACGCTTATGGATCAATTTCTTATCCCTCCTGAACGCATAGAAAGTAAAATATTCTTCTTTCGAAGCGTAAAAGTCATATTGGCTCAAGATTTAGCTCTTTTATATGGCGTAGAAACCAAGGTTTTGAATCAAGCAGTACATCGTAACAAAGAGCGTTTTCCTGATGATTTTATGTTTCAACTCACAAAAGAGGAAACAACGAGCTTGAAGTCACAAATTGTGACCTCAAATACAGAGAGGGGTGGTGTACGATATGCGCCATATGCGTTCACGGAACAAGGTGTTGCTATGCTAGCGAGTGTGCTTAAAAGCAAAAGAGCTATCATAATCAACATCCAGATCATTCGTGCGTTTACTAGACTGCGCGAAATCCTGAGCCAGCACGCATCACTCCAGTTGAAGCTCGAACTTGTGGAGAAACGATTCGATGAACAGTTCAAAATTGTGTTTGATGCTTTGCGTAGAATATTAGCGACAGATGAAGATTCAAAACCTGAAATAGGATTCAGGATAGACAGGTAAGAAGCGGATGTATGATGGACATATGGGCGTAGCATTGTTAGAGTTTCAATTGTTTTATGAATCCTCTCAAGCAGCTCCTCTTTCATCTCACACACCCGTTCTTTCGGTTGTATTGGCGCATCTTTCAACCAAAAACGTTCGGGTCAAAAGCGTTGCTTCTTCATGAAAAGAGTGTGCTTCTTTCAAAAAATATCAATGCGAAGCTTTGGGGTTTGCCTGGAGGAAAGATCGAGAAAGGAGAAACGCCAGACGTATGCATCAAGCGCGAACTTGAGGAAGAGCTGCATCTTACAGACCTTAAACTTGCGTTTCCCCTCGGTACGTATCATTCCAAACAAGAGGGGAAATACGACACGGTACACGTGTTCGTGATACACCTTCCCTCGAAAACGTTTCATAAAGCATGGGAGCTTGCTGCAGCGGAGTGGTTTTCGCTCGATGCGTTACCCTTCGACCTCAGTCCCGCTACACAACGTCGTATTGAGGACTATCAAGCAGGAAAACGAGAGATTGAAGGGGAGTGGTAAGAGGCGTAGACTCACTCTATATGAATCGCCTCTTTTTTGTCCCTCTTGCAACGCTTGTGCTGATTGGTGCTGGATGTCGCTCGGAAACGACTGCCTCGATGGATGGTTCGACGCGCCCAACGGCCGAAGCTCCTCAAAACAGGTCTTCCTGCGCGCATCCGTATTTTCCTCTTCGTGAAGGCTATAGCGCTACGTACACCAATCGCTCGACGAGCGGCCCGCCTTCGACGTACACCATGACCGTTTCGAACGTTTCGGGAAATCGTGCGACGATCGTGATCGCGTTTGAAAATGGGATGCGGATGGAACAGGGGTATGCCTGCAATAACGGCATGCTGCAATCGACGGGGTATGTGGATTTTGCTGCGGCTATGGGCGGTCGTCAGGCGTCTATCGAGACGCGTGCGGTCGAGGGTGAGCTTCTTCCTCGTGATATGCGTGTGGGTTCTCGTTGGAATGCGCGGTTTACCATCTCGATGGATATGCGCGCGCTCATGCCTGCGGGCGTGAGTGTTCCTGGAGCGCTTGGGGTGGTGAATGGGAACGTGAGCATCGCTCGTGAAGCGCTTGCGCAAGAGTCGGTGACCGTTCCTGCAGGTACATTTCAAGCGATGAAGATACGTTCTACAACGGATTTCCGTCTTGATCCCGTCGAGGGAAGTATTCAAGCGCCGCAAACACCGCCTATGACGTCGTATGAGTGGTGGGTGGAAGGGAAGGGGCTTGTCAAAACGGAAATGGATGGAGGGTTTGTATCGGAAGCGACCGCGATAGCCTTGTAAAAGTCAGGACTTACACGCTCGAAGATCGCCATACGCGTAAGTCCTAAGTGTGCTACACTAGGTGCATGCCCCTTCTCGTTCGTTGTATGAGGCGTGTTTTGGTCGTCATGATCGTTTTTGTTATGAGTGGTTTTCGTGTCGATACGCTCGAAGCAGCCGTGTGGCGTGGGTATGATGCAGAGCTGCTCGTCGTAGAAGCACCCACGAACCTCGAAGCAAATAAAACAGGAACCGTACGGCTCACATTCAAGAATACGGGTACGAAACCTTGGCTCGCCACAGGAAGCGAATACGTATCAATCTACCATTGGGATCCGGTGCAGAAGCTCGAAATAAGCTCATCATTGCGAGATAGTAGTTGGAAAAACACGAAACAGCCCATGCGCCTCCCTTCTTTTGTGGGAGTAGGAGAGCAGGTTGTGCTTGTGTTCCCTGTTCGTGCGCCAATGGTGTCGGGAATGGCGAGCGGCGATTTTATTCTTGCCGCAGAGAACGCCGCGTGGATGAAAAACAGTCGTTTTCGTGTAGAAGTGCGCGTGGGCTCGGGAACGACGCCTGTCGCGATGACATCTGCGCCGAAACCATCTGTCGCGCCCGCTCCTCGTGCGCAAGAAACGCCTGCGTCGGTCGCGTTTTCTCCTGATGCAACGGGAGCGCTTCGGGCGCGCGTGACGAACAACGGAGGAAGTGCGTGGTCTGTCGAAGCGGGTCAAGATATGCGTATCGCCTTTCAATTCATGAATACGGGCGATCGTCCGTGGGGAGTTGAGGGCGCAGAAGCGATTCGATTGGTCGCGATCACCAATGCTGCACAGTCGCGCGAGAGTGTCTTTTTTCATCCATCATGGGCAAGCAAAAGCGTCCTCACGAGACTGCCTTCGAAAGTGAGTCTTGGAAGTGAAGGAATGTTTGACACCACTCTTCGCGCGCCAGAGGTTCCCGGATCGTATCGCGAGCGTTTTATGCTTGCGACTGTAGGGGGAACGCTTATTCCTGGATCGCAGATTGATCTTCCTATCACGGTGAATCCAGGTACGGGTTTTATCGCGACGGATGTGAGTGATCTGGGAAATGCTGTTCCAGAACCTGCGCCCGCTTCAACGGATACGCTTCAAAATGTTCCTCGTGGAGCGGATGATGGTTTGTGGAAAGCGACGCCGTTTCTTCCTGGGACGCAAGAGCTTGAACTTCTTGGGAATGGACGTCAGCAAATAACGGTTGGATGGCGGAATGTGGGCAGTGAGGCGTGGTCGCGCGTGGGGGTGAGGCTTGCTACGTCCGATCCGTGGGTGCGGGCGAGTTGGCTTGCGGATGCGACATGGATGGACGGGAAACCGCCGGAGGCGAGTATTCAGGCGAAAAACGGCGAAGTCGCGTTCCATAGTTTTTATGTAAAAGCCCCACCGAAGCGCGGAACGTATCTTCTCACGTATCGTTTGTTCGCGAATGGGCAAGCGGTGCTTGGAGGAGATGTAGCGGTGCGCGTAAAAGTGACGTCCGATGGGTATATCGCGCCAAACGAAACGCCTCGCACAACGCCCGCTCCTACGCCGAGCAGTCCAACACTCCCACCGCTTGTCGCCCAACCGCTTTCGGGCGATCCATCCACGCTTCCTGCCGAACCTATGATTCGTGCGGGCATCTACCAACCGCCACATGAACGCTTGCAAGTGCGTGCCACGTTGATCGCGCTTGATGTGTTGAAGGGTGGGGTGTCCGTGTGTTCGCTCACGATCGGTCAAACAGCGACGATTTCGTATGTACGAAGTGGTTCAACGTATACGCTCGCGGGTGAGGGAGGGTGTTCAGGCACATCCGCAACCCCTTTTCAGGTGAAAGCGCGTGACGGCATCTCATCGATGGAAATCGCGGACTTCGTACGTCCTTCCAACTGGATTTTTAACGCTTCCGACAACGATTTTCGTGGACAGCTTGAACTTCGTGCTTCAAACGATGGACGTGAAGTCTGGGTCGTGAACGAACTTCCTATCGAATGGTATTTGAAGGGGATTGGCGAAACCTCAAACATCAGCCCAAGCGAGTTTCAACGGACACTCCTCGTCGCAGCGCGTACCTATGCGATGTATCACGTAGGACGTGGAACGAAACATGCGACGCAAGGGTTTATCGTGGACGCGACGAACGATCAGATCTATCGAGGCTACGCACAAGAACAACGTTCGCCGAACATCGTGGCTGCGGTGGATGCGACGCGTGGCCAAGTTGTGACGTACGCGAATAAACTCGCGATTACGCCGTATTTTTCAAGGTCGGATGGGCGGACGCGTTCGTGGGGCGAGGTGTGGGCGGGTGGTTCGAACTATCCGTGGCTCATTGGCGTTCCTGTTCCGCAAGATCAGGGTCGTACTCTGTGGGGTCATGGTGTCGGTATGAGCGCTTCTGGAGCGTTAAGCATGGCGAACGAAGGGAGGCGCTATGAGGCTATCCTCAAACACTTTTATAGCGGCATCGAAGTTTTGCGAGCGTATCGCTAATAGGACGTACGCCAAAAAACAGCTCGCGCTGTTTCTAGGTTCCGATCACTTCATCAATGAGTCCGTACGTTTTCGCTTCTTCTGCATCGAAGAAATTATCGCGCTCGACGTCATTTTCGATGGTTTTGAGAGGTTTGCCGGTATGTTTCGCGAGAAGTTTATTCAACGTATCTTTCATACGTATGATGCGTTCGGCATGAATTTTGATGTCGGTCGCCTGCCCTTGAAACCCTCCGAGCGGTTGATGGATCATGATTTCTGCATTGGGGAGCGCAGAACGCTTGCCCTTGGCACCACCTGAAAGAAGAAACGCTCCCATGGACGCTGCCATACCCATGCAAATCGTGTGTACATCTGGTTTCACGTACTGCATCGCATCGTAGATCGCGAGACCTGCCGTGACAGACCCCCCAGGGGAGTTAATATAGAGCTTAATATCTTTTTCCGCGTCTTGGCTTTCAAGAAAAAGCAGCTGCGCGACGATCACGTTCGCTACATCGTCATTCACTTCGCTGCCGAGCATGATGATGCGATCTTTGAGAAGACGCGAATAGATATCATACGCGCGTTCGCCGTACGTCGTTTTTTCGATGACTGTTGGGACGAGCCAATTCGCACGAGGAGAAGAAGAGGAATTCATACGGGACAGCGTAGCGCACAAAAGCATTAGCAGTCAAATATCATGACTGCTAATCTTTGGCTCCTGTATCGCACGCATTGATCAGATCTTCAATTTTGGAGGCGTTTTCTTCCGTACGGTCAAACGTGAAATGCAGGCGTGGAATACGTCGTAAACGGAGAGTGTGAGCCAATCCGTCCTTCAATTCACGCCTGTCGCGTTCGAGAATAATGAGCACATCCTTCTCGTTTGCCACGGGAAGCACGGAAAGGACAAACGCGGCGTGTGCGGTGTTCGCGGTCATTTTCGCTTTCAGGACGGTCACCAAGCACCCGAGCGGAAATTCCATACGCTCGGCAAACACCTGCGCCATGGCTTCGCGAAGGTGTTCGAATCCAGCATCCATACGATGAGACATAAGCCGCACTTTCGCAGAAAAACAGGCAGAATGTCAAACGGACGCTTCGTGTTTCAAGCAGGCAGCTATCCGTTCTTTCAGCGCCTCTTTTCCCTCTCCTGTTGTTGATGAGATGAGAATAGGGTGTTCTTTCGCGAACGCTCGCTTGCGCGTCGCCTGCGTTTTCTTCGTGAGAACGTCAAGTTTATTCAGAATGAGGATACGAGGGGTGTTTTCCACGCCAAGCTGCTTCAAAATTGCTTCTACTTCGCGTTTTTTCTCTCGATGATAGGGGTCGCTCGCATCGAGCACGTGAAGAAGTAGGTCGGCGTGCACCGTTTCATCGAGGGTACTCGAAAAGGCTTCGATGAGCTCTGGTGGCAGGTCTTGAATGAAGCCGATCGTGTCAGAAATAAGCACCTCTTCTCCGATCCACAGCTTACCCACATGGGTATCAAGCGTCGCGAAGAGCTCGTTTGCGACGTACGCTCCTTTCTTCGTGAGCATGTTCACGAGCGTTGATTTTCCTGCGTTCGTATAGCCCACCACGGAGACGGTTTTGAGGCCGCGGCGACGGCGATCGTGACGATGGAGCGCATGTGAGGCGTTGATTCTGACGAGTTCGGCGTTTGTGCGCTCGAGCTGTTTCCCAAGATGGCGTTTCATGAGTTCGGTGTTTGTTTCACCCTGTCCACCGCGCGTGCCCGTTCCACCTGTTTGTTGCATGAGTTCGAGGCCGAGCCCAAAAATCCGTGGACCCACGTGTTGAATCGCCGCTTTTTTGATTTGAAGTTTCGCTTCAGAGGTTTTTGCGTGAAGGTCGAAGATTTTTAAGATGAGATCTACCCGATCCCACGCTTTTATTGGGTGTCCTGCTTTGCGAAAACGCTCTTCGAGTGCGTAGAGCTGTTTTGGCTTGAGAAGGTTATTCACGATCAGCACGTGAATAGACTGCTCCTCTGCAAGCGCGATCAGTTCATCCAGTTTTCCTGAACCGATGTACGTTTGATAGTTCGGCGTGCTCCGTTTTTGATGGGTACTCACAACAACAACCCCTCCGTACGTGTGCGTAAGAGCGGCGAGTTCGTTCAAGCGGCGTTTCGCGGTACGATCGCTGGTAGAAGGGGCGATCACATCGATCAAAATGGCGCGTGGTTTATTGGGGAAGAGCATGGTTCTAGTGTATGCCTTGACACGAAAAGAAAAAAGAGGAACGGAGTAGAGAGAGCTGGAAGGCTCAGAAAGAGGCGATCATGCATAAAGCATTGCTTCTGCTCGTGCTCGGGGTTGGACGTGGGTGTTGGGAGAGGCAAACACCGGAAGAGCCGTCGCGAGAACCGTCGGAAGAGCATCAACCGTTGCCGATGGTCCAGAGGCAAACGCTCGCGCATCCTCCAGGAACGCTTCTTCGTGATGAACGTGGGGCGTATTGGGTGGTGGATCGTTGGCCAGAGCGTCGTCCGCTTCTCGATCGTTTTTTTGCTGAATCGCACTACCATACGCAAGAAGCGATCACGCTTTCTGCAGAAGAAGCGCAGTGCCTTCGTCCAACGACACGGCTGTGGTACCCGCGTTCTCTGTGGCGGCTCGTCGAGCTCCTCGATGGAACGCGTTGGTATATCAGCGAAGCAGAACAGGCGCGACGTCTTGCCCGATCAAGCGTGATTCTCGCATGGCGCGATGATCTTGCGCACATCGAGCCTGTTTCTCTTTCGCGAGAGGCGTTCGAGAGGCGCTATCGCTTGCTCGACGCCATGCCGCCACCCGATGGGGCTCTTTTCGAGGCGGATACGCGCTATGCGATGTTCGTCGAAGGACGTGTGCATCTTTTCGAGAGCGAGACGTTGATGCGATCGGTAGGATACGATCCTCGATTTGCCGTGCCTGTCTCTCTCGATACGCTTCTTGACCTTGGAGAACGTGGGGAGACGTACACCGCGACGTTCTTTTCGACCTGTCCGCTTGCGGCAGCGGAGCTACGTACGACGGAAGACCATGACCATGACGGCGTGCCATTCTTTCAAGACTGCGATGACGACGACGCGCGTCGCCATCCGAATCATCCTGAAATCTGCGATGGGATCGACAACGATTGCGACCTCATCCCTGACAACGGCTTCGACGTTGGTACGCTCTGTACGATGGCAAACGCGTGTCATACGCAAACGTATCGTCGATGCGCGGACCATCGCCTTGGTACAGTGTGTGATGATCCTGAAGCCGTGTGTGAGTGAATGAGGACGTACGCCCTAGGTGAAGCATTTCTGCCCCGCACGAAGCTGTGCGGGGTTTTTTCTGTATTCATGCTACGCTAGGGTCATACAATCCCTTTCTTTCCGTTATGTTCTCTGGGTCTCTTCCTAAACCTTCCTTTGATGCAGCACTTCTCGAACGCGCAAAAGCGAGTCCAAGCGGCGTTGTTGAGGTGTATGACCGTTACGCCGATCGACTGTACAGCTATTTTTTGCGTCGATGTGGCCATCGTGAAACAGCAGAAGATTGTACTTCAAAACTGTTTGTGAAATTTTTGAAAGCGCTTCCTACGCTTGAATGGCGAGGACTGCCGCTTGAAGCATGGCTTTTTCGCGCGGCGAGTAACCTCTTGGTCGATCATTGGCGCGCGCAAGGTATTCGCATGCAAGTATCGCTCGATGAGCAGGAGGAAGATGAGCCCAAGATGGAGATTCCTGCATCCGGTCTTCTGCCGGATGAGGTGGCGAATCTCATCATTGAATCAGAGAAACTGCGCGAGCTCATGAAACGACTTTCGCCTCGTGATCAAGAAGTGCTCGACCTCCGTTTTTTTGCCGGACTAGAACCGATGGAAATGGGACAGATACTCGAAACGTCCGCTAATCATGCTTCCGTGCTTGTGTATCGCGCTCTGCGTCGCTTGCGCGCCCTTTCCTCCCAACCCCTATGATGCTTTCCCCTCGTCCTATCGAAGATGATCCTTCGCTCCTACCCCTCGTTCAATCGGTAGAATCTTTGGCGTCCGCACCCATCGAGGGGCTTTCTGAGCCTATAAAAGCTCGTCAACGAGCGGATCTTCTCACCCTCGCCACGTCTATGAACGCTTCTTCTTCTACGCCAGAAACGCCTAAACACGCATGGTTTTCCTCACGTGCGCTTGTGTTCGCGTCTGTGGTGGCCGTGGCTGTCCTGATCTTAAACGTGAGTATTTCTGCTTGGCCTCGAGAGAAACAGGCTCTTTTGACGCGCCTTATCGTGCCCGTGGCAGAAACGGCGCACGCGTTCACCCTCGAACCGATGAGCTCTGCTCCAGGAGGGATGGATACGACGTCCGGTTGGCGCTTGCAAGCGAACGTTCCTGTTTCACAAGCCGCGCTTCAAAAAGCGATTACGCTTGAACCATCGGCAGAAGTACGTGTCGAACAAGAGGGGAACGCGTGGCGTATCGTTCCGGAAAAGCCTCTCAAGCAAAACACGGTCTATCGCGTCGAACTCGCCGCGGCGCTTTTGAGCGACAAAGCGGTCGAAGTGCCGTATGCGTACTCGTGGGCGCATCAAACGGCGGGAGATTTTCGTGTGGAGGCGCTCACTCCCGCTCCATTAAGCGGAGGTGTTCCTGCGAACACGGCGATCGAAATAACCTTTTCTCATGGAGGATTCGCGAAGCCAGACACGTTTTTTCATCTAGAACCTGCCGTGAACGGACGTTTCGAAACACGCGATCGTACACTCATCTTCTTGCCAGAGAAGCCGCTTGCTTTGGGACGCGTGTATCGTGTGCGTCTTGATGCAGGGTTTGGCATCGAAGGGGCGAGCGAGATGAAGCTCGAAAAACCGCTCACGTTTTCGTTTCAAATCGGAGAACAGGATGAGGGTATACCCGTCCCTGATGGTGCTCGCGCGCTCTATCTTCCTATTGAGCAGCAGATGCGTGTTGGCATGCCCGTACGTGTCATGGTTCCTGACGATTTCGAAGCAAGCCTTCCGTTTTCTGTTGATCTTTTCTCACTTTCTGCCGATGAAGCCACGAACTATCTCAAGCTGCGACAGGGCGTACTTGGGAGCTATTGGTGGAATTCTGCCATGAACGCCGATGTACAGGCGTTCTTAGGGGAGAAGAAATCGAGCACCTCACTCAAAAATCTCGTGCGTATTTCGCGAGCGGGGCCGTATGGTTCACAAGAGGCGTTTCTTGAGCTTCCGCCGCAATCTGCGCCTGGATTTTGGCTCGCGCGTGTTCAAGCGAAAGGTTTTTTCGAGGAATATACGTTGGTTCAAGTCTCGAACGTCGCGACACACGTCGTTGCGGATGAGAGTAAGGTGGTGGTATGGGCGGTTGATCCTCACACGAAGCAGCCTATTTCTGGAGCGACGGTGCACGTGAATGCATCAGAAGGAATCACCGATCTTGCAGGAATTGCTACCGTCCCCCTTCCAGAAGGAGCGAGCGTGAAGCCTTTGATGGATCGTGAACCGGTCGCGATGCGTATCACAAAAGGAAATGATCAGCTTATCCAGCTTCTTTCTGTTCAGCAGTACGGTTTTGGCCGATTGCCTCACGATCCATACGAAGGGAATCGTCGCACGTGGACAGCGCTTTCTCTTGATCGCATCGTTCAGCGGCAAGACGACACGCTTTCCATCTTTGGTCTTGCGCTTGATCGAGGGACGAAAACCGCTCCAGAAAAGCTTTCGCTTCGCCTTAAGCCGGTGCGTGCGCCGTGGTCGGCGTACGACAGGAACTCGCTTACAGAGGTCGTACTCGACGAGCAAGAGGTAAAACCAGATGCGTACGGGCGTTTCAACGCAGCGTTCTCATGGAAAGGACGTCGCGTGGGGAGTTATTCTGTGGATCTTGTACGTGAAGGAAAAACCGTTGCTTCAGAATGGTTCGAGGTACGAAAAGACGCAAAACCATCGATAAAACTCACGGTCACTCTTGATGGAGAGAAAGAGGTGGTAGCAGGCGATACGATGCAAGGGTCGATTGTTGCGGCTTTTATGGATGGAACGCGTTCAGTAGGAACCGTGATTGAGGTGATCGCGACACAAGATGATGTGGGTGAGGTGTATCGGCAGCGTCTCACGATGTCCGCGCTGGGCGAGGGGCGGTTTCGTATTCCGACGAGCCGTCCTGCTTCGTGTGAAGTCGTGCCAGAGAATGCGTGGCCAAGTGGCTTATGCGGGAATAGTGTGAACCTCAGTGTTTCCGCTCGCGTAGCAGAAGGAGAAGAGGGCGAATCCATGGCGCAAGATTCAGGACGTATTTTTTCGTCTCCTATAGCGCTTGCCGGTACTGACAGTTCAGATTATTTTGGACTTACGATGCCACGAGCGGACTATCAAGGGATAAACCAACTCGTTATTCAGGGGAAAACCATCGCTTCATTGAAAACGCGTGGGATGTATGACATAAAACCAGATCAACGAGTGAATGCCGAGCTGTATCGTCAAATGACGCGTGAAGTGCAGACGGGTACGCGGTATAACGAAATCACCAAACGTACGGAACCAGTCATGACCACACAAACGTTTCTTGAGCAGGTGGATTCGATCGATATGCTTTCTGGAACCGATGGTTTTTTCTCCTTCACGTTTACAACAGAAAAAACTCGTGAATATCGGGTGATTCTTCGCACAAGCGATGGGCGAGGTGGTCGAACGGCGGTTGCTCTTTCTCCATGGCGTCCGTATGGAGTAGATGGACGGTCAGGTGTGGAAGCGACGCGCGCCGCTCCTGAACGCGATCCGGTGTTTCGTATCGCTCCTACGTCTGGAGATGTGCGTGAATACGATTATGAGTGGTTAAAACTCGGCTTTCAAGAGCAAAAAGAGGTGAAGCTCTTGATGAATGACGCGGATCTTCCCGCAACGGTCTCGAAACCGCTCTTTCTTGTGGCAGCGCGGGGGATTCAGCAGAGTGCGCTTGCTCCAAACAATCGTTTCTCCTTCGTCATGAACGAAGCGACCTATCCGAACGCTTCTCTCTACGCAGTGGTGTTTACCGATAAGGGGTTTATCACGACGCAGCAGTTTTTCTCCGTCAAAACAGACGCATTCATGCTCACCGTGCAAGCGCGTACGGATAAAGAAACGTACGCACCGGGAGAAACCGCCAAAGCGATGGTGAAGGTGCTCGATCCGCAAGGAAAGCCGGTCGCAAAAGCGAAAATCGCGATTTCCGTCGCTGATAAAGCGCTCGAAGCGTTGTATGGCTTTCAATACGGTAAGCTTCTCGATCGCGTGTACGCCTCAACCGAGGACGGGGTGTTGGTGCAAATGAGTTCGCATCGTACGCTCGAGAAATCTTCTCCAGGTGGGGCAGAAGGTGGGGGAGGAGGGCCGGGAGATATTCTTCTCAATCCGCGAAAAAACTTTAAAGATCAAGCGGCGTTTTTGATGGTTGAAACGAATAGCGAGGGAGAAGCGGAAGCCTCGTTTGTGATGCCGGATAACCTCACAACGTGGCGCGTGCACGTGCTTGCACTGGCAACGGATCTTCGCGCGGGAGAGGCGATTATCGAGCGTCCTGTGAGTAAACTTCTCGCGATTGATGCGAGTGTTCCTCGTGAAGTGGCGGTGGGTGATAAAGTCGAGATTCGTGTTCGTACGATGGCGAACGAGCTTTCAGCGACCGCAGATGTGACGTACGCCGTAGAAGCGGGAACGCTCGGTCTTTCGCCACAAACGCAAACCGTGAAAGGGAGAAAGAACGTCTATTTCCCGTTTACCGTGACACCGGCGATGCGCGGCGAACATGTCATAAAGGTGGGTGTGCAGTCAGGAGGTCTTCGTGATGCGATGGAATTCACGCTCCGTGTTGTGGAGAGCGTGTCAACAAAAATTCTTTGGGAACAGGCGGAAGCCAAAGTCGGTTTCACCCTTCCTGAAACGGTTGCGGATGCTTCGAGTGTGGTGATTACATCGAAGGCACGTGCGGCCCTGATTCCACACGTACAAGCGCTGATAGTTCAAGGGAAGTCCTCGCGTCTTGAAGCGAAAGTGGTAGCACGTCTCGCGCATGATCGGCTTACGGCTTTAGGGGTTATCAGCGAATCCATTCCATCTTTTTCATGGAGCGACTATCAAGAAGGAGGGTTGAAACCTCTTCCGTATAGCTCGCCCGATCTTGATACGACGCTTTCCGTGCTTGCGTCTGGCGCATACACGGGAGACAAGGTGGACATGGTTACGTATGCGAATGCGCTCTTGAAAGAGAAGGTCATCACGCGAGAAGCACGCATCAAAGCTTTAAGCGTTCTTGC
The DNA here is from genome assembly GCA_964428975.1 of uncultured Gammaproteobacteria bacterium. Lineage (GTDB taxonomy): Bacteria > Patescibacteriota > Patescibacteriia > 2-12-FULL-60-25 > 2-12-FULL-60-25 > JAGOUA01. The sequence continues at coordinate 12,775 of CAYSAI010000008.1, forward strand.
GCTTGTGGGTGAACCGACGCTTGAAGAGCTGCGTACAGCCTCACAACAAAACAATCTGACCTTTACAGAAGAAGCGGCGCTTTTGCGCGGATGGCTCGCGATTGGAGATCGAGAAGCGGCGCGTACGATCTACGAGACATGGATGAAGCGCGTGGAGAGGAAAGATGGAGCAAGTACGGTGCCGACGAACGCTTCAACGCGAGATACGTTTATTGCGACACGTCTCGCTGCGTACGCCGCGTTTATGCTTGCGGACGACGATCGAGAAACGCTTGTTCGTGGGCTCGAACGCCTTCGTACGAAGGAGCGGGTGTATGAACCCATTCTTGAAGCGCAACTGCTTCTTGAACAGCTTGCGCAAGCACCTGTGAGCAAAGCCTCTCTCACGTATCGTGTGGGAGAAACCGTTCAAACGGTGGATCTGAACGAGCGTGTGCTCTCGCTAACGCTTGGGGCAGAGGAGTGGAAACGGTTCAAGATAGAGGCGGTCGAAGGGCCTGTGAGCGTTTCGTGGCAGCGTCGTGTCGCGGGTACGCCAGAAACAACGCCCGGCCTTTCTCTCGAGAGAACGTACACGCCCGTTGCGGGAACGGGAACGATTCACGAGGGAGATTTGGTGCGTGTACGGTTGAAACCAAGCTTTCCTGCGCGAGATACGTTCGGCTGTTATGAAATTCGTGACACGCTTCCAGCAAATGCGCGCCCTGTGTTGAATTGGATGTTCGTCGAGCGTGGTTGGTGGCCTTCGCATGAAAGCGATGGATCGGTGAGTTTTGTGGCGTGTGCCGCGTATCAAGATGAAATTTCGTATGTTGTACGGCTCGTCGCCCCAGGAACGTACACGGCACGCGCTCCAATGATGCAGCATCTTGAATCGCCTTCGCTTGCGGCCGTTGGTACGCAAACAACGCTCACCGTAGAACGAAACGAAGAGAGATAAAACGTACGTGATATGAGATACAGGCACCTCATCGGAGGAATGCTTCTGATCGGTGCCTGTGTTTTTGTGTGGAGAGGGATGTCTGACCGGCCCCCGTCTGATTCCTCCCCTGATAAGGGGAGGTTAGGAGGAACTATCTCCATCACGCCTTTTTTTCGCGGTATTCAAGAGCCTGTGTGGAATGAGCGGCTTTTTGTGAGTAACCAGCCTCTTTCTTCAGAAAAACGTTCTCCTCAAAAACCGTGCCTTCCTCTTCTCGTGCTTCCTCATTATGCGCCTGTGTTTCGTGAGATGGAACGTGCGCTCGATGCACATCGTGCGTGTTCCTCTCTTTCGCCGAAGCGCGTGGTGGTTATCAGTCCTAATCATGACCAAGCGCTCGAAAAGGGTTTTGCGACGGCGCATATCACGTTCACCTCTCCGCGTTGGGAACTAAAAACACACGATGAGGCTATCGTGCAGCTTCTGCACGCAGGAGCGCAGGACCTTCCAGAGCTGTTGCGCGAGGAACATGGCGTTGCTGTGCCGCTTACGCTCACACGCGCGACACTTTTCTCTCTCGAACAGGTCGTACCGATCGTGCTCTCACGTTCGATTACGCAAGAAGAGGCGCGTTCTCTTGCGAACGTGCTTCGTGAGTGGATGAAGGATGGAACAACGTTGGTTGTGATTTCAGCCGACTTCTCGCACTATTTGCCTCTGAATCAGGCAAAACGTCGTGATGGAGAAACGCACAACTGGCTCACGACGCGGAATCAAGACGCGCTCTGGCTCGCACGTGATACGCACACGGATTTTGGACGAGGGCTTTGGCTTGCGCTGGAACTCGCGGGCGAGGCGTCTTGGAAAAGATACACAGCGTTCGATACTACACAAACGACGTTTTTTACGGGGTGGTGGGAGTAGAGCTGAGCCTCTTTCGCAGGTGTTCTTCCGCCGCTTTCGGGTCGACGCGCCCTTCTGTTGCTTTCATCACCTGTCCAACAAACCACTTCAATACCGCTTCTTTTCCGGCGCGCACCTGTTCCGCTTGTGAGGGATTCGAGGCGATAAGTGTTTCGACGAGCTGTGCGAGCTCTTCCGTGTTCGTGGTTTGTCCAAGCGCGTGCTCTTCGAGAATGTGCGAGGGGTCTGCGCCTGTTTCGATCATGAGCGCAAGCAACTTTTGCGCGTTTGTGCTGTTTATCGCGCCTTCGCTCACAATATGGAGAAACTCGGCGAAGTTTTCTGCGGTCATGGTGCGTTCTTCGAGCGTTTTTTGCGCGCCTTCAAGAAGAGGAGGAAGCTTATTCAACAGCCAATTACTCACGAGCTTGGCTTCATTCGTCGAGCTGGTCTCGCTTGCTGCGTGCCAAGAAGCGAGTTCGTCGAGCGTATGTTCCGCGTACGAGGCCCAACCTCGCTCAACAAGCGCGCGCGCTTCTTCAAGAGAAAAGGCGTGTTCCTCGACGAGGCGCAGGCGCGTTTCAGCAGGAAGTTCGGGCAAGCGCGCAAGCTCTTCTTCACGAAGAGCGGTGAGGGCGATTTCTGGAAGATCTGGTTCTGGAAAATAGCGATAATCCGCGTTTGTTTCTTTGCTGCGCTGTGAAACCGTCACGTTTTTCACATCGTCCCAGCCGCGTGTCTCGCTTTCAGCACGTTCGCCCGCTTCGTAGAGGATAGTTTGTCGCTCGATTTCAAAAAGCAACGCTCGTTCAACAGAACGAAACGAGTTCATGTTTTTGATTTCTACCTTTGGATTGAGCTCTTTTTGCTGCGCACGCCCTTGATCATCAATCGGCAAGAGCGAGATATTCGCATCGCAGCGCATATACCCCTTTTCCATATCCGCATCGCTCGCATGAATCGCCCGCAAAAGCGCCTGAAGTTCTTGAAGAAACGCTTTCGCTTCTTGTGGAGAACGGAGATCAGGATCCGTCACAATTTCAAGAAGAGGTGCGCTCGCACGGTTGTAGTCTACGAGCGTTCCTGTTGGATGGTGGATGTTCTTCGCCGCGTCTTCTTCCAAATGCGCGCGTGTGATGCCAACGCGTCTCGTACCATCTTTCGTGAGAGCAGAAACGATGTCGAGCGCACCTCCTTCAACGACGGGATGCGCGTATTGCGTGATTTGATAGCCCTTTGGCAAATCAGGATAGAAATAGTTTTTACGATCAAAAGAAGCGGTATCTGGTACCGTTCCTCCAAGCGCAAGCCCTACGCGCACGCCAAGACGCACCGCTTCTTCATTGAGCACGGGTAACGCTCCGGGTTGTCCCGTACAAACAGGACAAATCATGGTATTTGGTGGGGTTGTTTCTGGTGCATTCTCACATCGGCAGAAAAGTTTCGTGGCCGTTTTCAGACGTACATGAATTTCAAGGCCGATAACAGGGGTGTAGCGCATGAATGAATGCTACCGTATCTTCATGGATTTATACAATGTCGCTTGAGCGATCACGAGAAAAGGAAAACCGATGCTTAAAAGGAGAGATCCTTTGAGTTGTTCGAGGCTGAAGGCGCGCAGCGTATCAATAGAAAGATGTCCTTCAAACAGAAGTGTTCGTGTGAGTCGTGAGACGTCTTGGCTCACGCTGTTGCTAAAAAGCAGGCTCAACACAAGCGAAAGACAGAAGGTGAGGACAAAAAGAATGCCAAAAAAACTGATGGCGGTGATCACTATGCGCCACACGACCGGCCAAAAACGACCCTTCACGAGATCGTGCGAGGCTTGAAGCGCTTGAAAACCGCGTTTATTCGTGTCCACAACAAGTATAGGCGCGAAAAGAAGGCTGAAAAAGAGCCAGATTCCGGGAAGGACAAACAGAAAACTTCCGCCAAGGAGAGCAAGAAAAGAGAGGATCATCACCCAAAGCATCGGGAAAAAGAGCTCCCATCCTACATGTGGGTGTGTCGCGATGTAGCCCTCTTCTTTTGGATTATGCGCGAGAGCGAGTTTTACGAGTCGAATATGCACCCATGTGAGTACAACCAGTCCAAGAGCTTTCGAGAACAGAATATTCATCGTCCAGACGGTGGAAAGAGAGGTGGAAACAAATGATGAAGTAAAGAAAAACAGAAATCCAAGCTGTACGAGACTTGGGAGGAGCATCCATAAAGATACTTCAAGGAAGCGTCCGATATGTTGCGTATAGTGCTTCCAACTCAAGGCGAGAAGCTCGTGAGCGGAAAGAAGGGACGGGGTAGGCATGGATGCATCATACCAAACAAAAGCCAGCCATGAAAGGCTGGTCAGCGATCCCGATTGATCGAGGCTTTGAGCGTGTTTGCGATACACTCTCGTACGAATACAGACGTGTTCGAAACATCGATCATGTGTACACGCGTGTGTCTCTCGAAGAAGGGTGAAAGAAGAACGGGATTCATCATAGCGTCACGCACCTGCTCTTGAAGAGCGGTGTTTTGGTCGAATGCGTCCAGATCGTTTCGATTCTGCAGGCGCTTCTGCAGGCGCTTCTGCGCTATTCCAACAGGCGCTTGAAGAATGAACAGGTCGTTCGGCGCGTAGAGGAGTTCAAGCGAATTTCCGGGAAGACGCAGCAGCGCATCACGCACCTCTGCGAGTGCACGACCGCTTTCCTGCGCGATCGCCGGCGCTTGATACGTGAGAGACGACAGAAGGCCCCGCGACTGCACAACCCATAATCCTCGATTGTGCAGATAGGGAATGACGAGATGCGTGTAGAGCTCATCTCGGTTCAGCGCGTAGAGATAGGCGAGCTCATGCTGATCAATCGAGCTTCCATCCCTGAGCTTGCTCCGAATGTTCGCGCCAATACCGGCGTAGGTAGGCTCGGCGATGAGCAGAATCGAAGGAAAAACCTTCTCATGAAACAGGTCATCTATCGTGGGCGCGCGTTTGTGCGCCTGTTCAAACTTGGTCGCATCGAACACCGTGAGACGTGTTCCTGAGAGATGACGAATGGTTTCAATCACGGCTTCGACGGCATTCGTTTTTCCGACCCCATCACCGCCTTCGATAACGATCAGACGATATTTCGACATGGCTACTCCTCTCCGACGGCCTTTCCGGTCGTCTGGTTGATGATGGTGTGTGTACCGCGACGAAGGCTCCACGTATCCGGTTCATGGTTGGCATGAATCTTGATTTCGGAAAGCTGGACGGCAAGCTGCATCGCAGCGTCCTGCATCATCATCCGAAGCGTCGAATGCACATCCGGCCTCGTACGAAGCTCAAGAAGATACACGATGGCGTGAAGCGGTCCGTGTACGATGACGGGAATCTTATAGCCCATGGCGATGTAGGATTCGCGCCTGATCGATTGACCGCCGAGTTGTCGAATAGCAAGTTTTTGCCGCTCTTCGAGGGAGACAGCCTCCTTTCGAAGATCAGACGGTAGTTGATCGAGGTACCATGAATGAAAACCTCCATCCACACGAAGCGTCGGAACACGAATGCGACAGGCACGATGACGCTGAAGGTCGCGGAAGGAGCCGTAATCCAGCCAACCTTGAAACTCGATCGTTCCAAACGGATTCGTATCGACAGTGATGAGTGCACCGCGCGGACGCCGCTCGAAAAGATCTCCGAACCCTTGAACGAGTGCCGTTTGGTCGATCGTATTCGTCACTTCAACGGCATCACGTATATTCCAGTCTCGTGATCCGAATCTGAATCGCTCCACACGAAACTCAAGCTCGGTGGCGCATGTGAGCTGCTCTCGCATCCATAGACGCACTTCTTCCGACCACGGCTTCTCGAAGCTCGAGGGGAACAGCTCTCGCAGTCCCGCGAGCGTCGTTTCAGCGAATGTTCGTACGAGAGGGTTCGGATGGAGCTCCATCTTACGAAGATGGTCGTTCGCGATACGAAGATTCGTACTCCATGAGAGCATCGTGGACACGCCCGCGGGCAGGAAGCCACGCAGAATGTCGAACGCTCTCGCGTTGATCGCACGTTCGTACGTTTTCGCCTCTTCTCCCTCTTGCAGAGGATATTGCTCGCGAAGATGCGCCTTCATCGGTTCTTGGGCGCGGAAATAGAAATCCATCCACGTCTGTTGAACAGCAGCACCCGCTTCTGTACCAAGAGGATTTGCGACCACCGCTTTCGACATGTCCATGTAGCGCGTGCTCGCCTCCTGACCGTTATAGAGCGGCGTGTCTTGAATCGCCTTCGCGACGGGCATGGACACACCCTCAATAAAGAGAACGATCTGTCCACAATCGCCGATGCTCGCATGGCCATAGCCGGTGTAGTACTGCGCCATGAACGGCGCAGCTTTCTCGGCGGTGAGCACATCAACACGTGTCGTGATGCTCTTCGGGCTTCGCGAATACAACGCCTGCAGCATCGCAACCACTTCTGGATGCGAATGCGAAACGAGACAATACACGTGAACAGATGCTTCGATAGGCGTCAAACGAACGAGCAAGGCCTCTCCTGCGGTACGTGTCACGATGTCCATCGGACACCTCCTATTGTTGTTGAGGAACCTATCCCGGAGCATTCCGGAACTGGTGGGTAGCTTGAGGAAAACGGTATGAAACGTCAACTTTTGAGCCCAAGTTTTTGGAGTCCAAACGACGTAAGAAGTGTGTGCGAAGCCTGGGAAAAGTCCTCACGTGAGCCGTTATTATCCACTCGATACTTCGCGCGTTCCATCACGAAGGGGATGCTGCGCTCGGTGGGAGCTGCTTCATCTGCGAGAAATCCTTCCCATGAGAGATTCGCTTCCGTAGCCTTTTCACCCCGTTTTTTCATCCGTTCATAACGAAGTTTTGCGTCTGCCTCGATAGCGATGAGATGAAAGTGGGGAAGGGGTTCAAGGGCGACGATGTCTTCTGGACGACGAATACCGTCAATCACGACAACCTCTTCTTTTGCTTGAAGCGCAGCGGTTTCAATCGCGTAGGAAAAGAGATCCTCACCAAACGCTGCTCGAAGAGAAACGGAAGCTTTAATGAAGTTCTCGCGAGATTTTTCTATCATCAGACGCGTGAGAATATCGCCAATAACCCCACTAAAGCGAAAATAGCCTGCGCCATACTCTTTCGTCAGAATATCGGCGAGCGTTCCTTTTCCACACCCTTGTAAACCAACGAGTCCGAAGATGAGTCGAGGCATATGAAGAAGAGTATAGCATAAACAAAAACGCCCCGTCCCGATAGTATCGGGAGGGGGCAGAGCGAGCCTAGAATCTAGAATAGTTTCGGTGCGAGGAGACCAAGGCGCTTCATCTTGCGCCAGAGGGTGGTGGGTGAAAGTCCGAGGAGTGCGGCGGCTTTCTCGCGGTTACCCTCGTGCTCGTTGAGCGCGGCGATAATCAAACCGCGTTCTTTATGATTATCGACAGAAGTATCGATTTCTTCTGAGGAAAATTCTTTTACGAGGCCCTTCAACGCGTCGCGCGCGGCCTCCGAGAGCACATCCTTCGGCTTCGGAGCTTCTTTCAAAAGTTCCATCGTGATGCAGAGCAGACGATAGTCGTTGCCAGCCTTCGTGATCTCGCCTGCCTTGAGAGTAATCGAGGCCGGCGCCGTCCAGGACGAAGTCACCGCTTTCTCGATCGTATGCAGCCGGTTGACGATCCACAGACGCACATCGTTGAGCCGCTTCAGACACTGTTGAGGCGTGCCACCCTTCTCCTCGATCAGTACGCAGACGCTGCTCCGAGATCCAGTGAGAGCCTCGTATACCGCGGCGACGAGCTTCTCGACACTCTCGCTTCGGTCGATGTCATCGAATGGAATGATGCAGAGCCGATTCGGGGGAGCGATGAGTTCCATAGCCATTCCCGTGTTCGCTTTCATAAATGTCTCCTTTCATGAGGTGTCGTTTTTTACCACTTTTTTAGCGGTTTTGTCAATACTTTGTACCTCACCCCTACCCCTCTCCTTCGTAAGGAGAGGGGTTCTGAGGGGACGAACGACTCTAACCCCCCTCTCCTTACGAAGGAGAGGGGGAAAGGGGGTGAGGTATCGGAGAGCGGCAGAGGTGATCTTTGTCAACTCTTAAACCACTTCGCGAGCTTTGGTCCTTGTTGATGTGTGTAGTTCGAGGCGAGGTCGGTTCCGTATATTTTGTCTGGAATGGCGAGCACGTGTTCATACGCCATCACGCAAATAGGCTGTCCATCACGCAAGTAAAAAGGATGTCCGTAGGCTTCTACCTCAAGGACGCCCACCGTTCCACGCTCGGCTACGGCTTCTCGCCAGCCAAATCCTGGGTCAAAAAAGCCCGCAAAATGAGAACGAAACTCGCCTTTGGAGCTGTCATACGCGATCATTTCTGCTGCGTACGTAGGTGGAATCACTACACCTTCTTTTGTTGCGAGAATCGTGAAATCTCCTGGAGTGAGCAAAAGCTCGTGCGTTTCTGTGCGATGAATTGGTTCAAAGAACCGATGGGGATCATGATCAAAGACCTGCGTATCAAGAATGTTCTCTCTGGAAGGAATCGCTTTCCAAGCGATAATCTCTTGGGAAGAAAGATCCACCGTCATGGTAAGACCGTGCCCAAGATGAAGAGGTGAGGCGGGAATCGGGGCGTGTTCCGTCGTACGAAGAAGGGGTTCTTGCTGATACAAAAACTGAAGCTCGATCGCGGACAGACGTCCGTCTCCAGTAAACAACCGGAGTTGATTGATGCGATCACCCGCATGTACACGCACAGCGAAGGACATGGGAATGAGCTCGATCCAAAGGCCTCCATGATAGCCCATCGGCAGATGATCAAATGAGGCAATTCCATCTGCAAGCAATCGCCCACGAAGGTTGATGCGTCCTGAAGAGCTTTTATTGCTTGCACAGGCATGGATATTCGCTGGAAGGGCGAGCGCTTCTTCCAATTTTAGAAGATACACCGTCTTTGGAAGAAGCGGCTTTTCAAGCGAGTGAGACGTTCCTCCGTGACGCGCGATGAGCGCCTCGATCGTTTCACCTTGCTTTGGAAGGAGCGATCCAGGCATCACGAAACAGCGCTCGCCCAGCGTGAGATCGATGGATGAGGGTTGAATATGCGCTGTTTTTGCTCCTGTGAGAATTCCTGCCGCGAGCGCCTGTGCGATCATCTGATAGGGAAGTGAGCCGGTTGAGCGCATAGATGGGTCGCATGATACGCCTGATCGCGTACGTTTGTCATCTACAAAATAAAACACCCTCGCACAGAATCGTGCGAGAGCAGGTAGGGTCTATCGTCCCAAGGGAATACCGCTTCGTGAGAGACGTTTTCCGTGAATGCGAGCGAGAACGCTTCGACACGTATCGATAAGCGTTTCGTAGATGGTGGTTTGAGGATAGCGCTGTTCGAGCGTGTGTTTGAGATAGCGCATGCCAGAAAACCCCTCCTCAATACCGACGACGCAGTGGTGCATATCACCACGAATTCCATAGAGACCGAGCTCGATGCGCGTGGTTTGCGCGTAGGCTCGATCACAACGATGTTCCTGCTCACGAGCACACCAGAAGAGAATGATGCCGTGGCGCATCGCGTAATCGAGATGATCTTGTTCCCATGTGACCTGCAGATCATAGTCTCCATGCCATGGTGACGGGGCTCGTGGAGAAGCAATGAGGATTTCCGAATCGTGTTCCTGAAAGAAATCGAGTGCCTCTTGCTGCCAATCATACGCGCCTTTGATAGGACCCGCGAGGAAGACGAGCGGCTGACGAGCCAGAGGAAGACGTTTCGGAGCGATAATAGCGACCATGGAACCTCCTTTGCGGGACTACTCTACACAGATTGCTTTGTTCCTCGCAATGACGACAAAAAAACGCCCCCATGCGGAGCGTTTCCCTTTTCTTCTTTATACGGTTGCTGGATCGACTTTTATGCCGGGTCCCATCGTGGAGGTGAGCGTTACGCTTTTGAGATAGACACCCTTTGAGGAAGATGGCTTGCTCTTCTTCACCGCTTCGAGAAGGGTGCTGAAGTTTTCTGCGATTTTATTCGCGTCGAGCGAGGCTTTGGCGATCGCTTGATGGATATTCCCTGTTTGATCATTTTTGAAGGCAACTTTTCCTTTTTTGATATCTTCTACCATCTTTTTGACGTTTGTGTTTACCGTATCGGTTTTTGGGTTCGGCATGAGACCAGCCGGACCAAGAAGCTTCGCGATTTTTGCCATTTTTGCCATCATGTCGGGCGTTGCGACGGCGACGTCGAAGTCCATTTTCCCGGAAGCGGCAATTTCAGCGATCAGTTCTTCCCCTCCAACCATTTCAGCTCCGGCATCGCGCGCGTCTTTCTCTTTATCGGCGCTGACGAAGGCGGCAACTTTCTTTGATTTGCCGATCGAATGAGGGAAAATGATCGTTGCGCGTACCTGTTGATCGCCCTTTTTCACGTCTATGCCTAAGTTGAGATGCACTTCGATGGTGCTATCAAACTTCGTGGTAGCCGTCTGTTGTACGAGTTCTACCGCTTGTGCGAGCGTATAGAGTTTTTTACGGTCAACCTGTATTTTGAGGGTATTATAGCGTTTGCTACGAGGCATAGGGTCAAATGTGGTGATACGGGCGTGCGCCCTCCCACAGAAAGAATAAGTAGGCGAAGAGTAGGCTTTTCCCGTTATTTTGTCAACGGATTTAGATATTCGCTCGAAACACCTGTCCATGCCCGCTTGAGAGTGAGGGCACGCCTGTTTGTTCGATGTCGTGCTGAACAATTTGAAGAAGACGCCGCGTTTGTTCATGCATAATAGTAAGGTCAAGACCGGCAAACTCTGCTCCCACGTGCTTTGTATAAAATTCTACTTCTATAGCTTCTTTGGGCTTTGTATCGAGATGCATGAGCCATGATTCTAGCTCTGGATGTCGTTGAAGGAGCGTTTCTTGCAGTGCATGATAGATCACGGCATAGGCGGCAATAGCTCGCAAGAGCCACGCATCTCGTTTGCTTATTTTGCTACGGCTTAAACGAGCCGCCTCATCTATGATGGAAGAAAACGAGAACTCATGTCCATGAACAGGAAATGCTGGCTCAAGATGACGAATGGCATGAGCGGCGAGGAATCGTGCTTGGACGAGTAGTTGAATACCAAAAAGATCACGTAAGCCTTCAAGAGCTGCTTGATCCGCCTCTATCTGACCCACAAGATCAAACGAATGGATAAACCCAACCATGGGAACGTGGAATCCTCGAGGAGATACTTCGTCCATGTTAACGCCACCGGCGATTTCAGCATTCGTGTGTTTTTTTGGGAGATAGATCAGCTGTTTTGCGTCTGCTGGTGGAAATCGTCGCCGATGATTAGGCGCGGTAACATCTTCGCTCACGAGACGGTGAACTTTATCGCCAATTTCCTGAATGCCGGATGTGACATCAATAGCGAGTGGGTAGAGTGGGTACAGGGCACTTTCTTCTTCTTCTTCTTCTTCTTCGGTACGAGCTTTGGTAGGAGCATCTTCAAAAAAAGCGATCACATCATGTCCGTGAAACACATCGTCAAATTTTGCGGCAGGAAATACATCGGTGAGTTTTGGTGATAGTTGGGGGAACAATTTTGGATTTCCAGCGAAGAACAGGGTGGCAAGCTGTTCTGCGAGTTCTGCGGCTGGGCTGATGTTGTTCTGCATTCTCGCTAACTTGTCATTCAGTCTCTCTTGCTTTTCCTTTGGGAGAGATGGTTGTTGAGCACGAGCCCTTCTTGCGCGGATGCGTGTATCGGCAAGGCAGGTAGGCATGTCAACAATAATTTTCTTCGGAGGAGGCGAGTTCTGTGTTTGTGCGATGGAATGGTCAAGCGGCATAAAAAAATGTGCTATACACGGAGTATAGCACACATTCTTATCGACAAGCCTAACCGACGAGTTCAATCCCCATATTCTTCGCCGTTCCTTCGACTTGGCGCATCGCCGCTTCGATAGAGGAGCAGTTCAAATCAGGAAGTTTTTTCTCGGCGATCATGCGTACTTGGTCGCGCGTCACTTTCCCTACCTTATCCGTATGAGGCTTCGCCGAGCCTTTCTGAATGTTCGCGGCTTTCTTGAGCATCTCTGCCACAGGAGCCGTTTTGAGGATGAACGTGTACGAACGATCTTCGTAGAGGGTGATGATGACAGGCACGACCTCGCCTGCGCGATCTTGCGTTGCCGCGTTGACTTTTTGACAGAACTCCGCGATGTTCATGCCGTGTTGACCGAGCGCCGGACCAAGAGGAGGCGCGGGATTGGCTTTTCCGCCAACCACCTGCACCTTAATCAAGGTCTTGATTTTCTTTGCCATAGAGAGTGATTCTGTCTCACGCTGACATGAATCAATCGAATGAGGAGGAGAAGCGTTGCTCGAGCGTGACGAGCCCTCGCTCATTCGGATGCGTGTAGTAGATCAGAAAACAGCGTCTTTGGCAAGATGATGGCGTGTGCTACACTACATCTTGTATCTTTTATCCTCGCACATTTCTATGTCTTCAAACCCAAACCATCCGTTTCCTGCACGGCCTGATTTCTCCCAGACGCAATTTTTGCCACCCATGACACGAGATTCTTTTCCACAAGAAGCAAGAGGCAGAGCGCTTTCCGAGCGACAAGCGCTTGAGGGACGAGAAAAAGAACTTCGTCGCGGCATGAAAGAACTGGATGAAACATTTAGCGCGAAAGCAGACAGGATTTTTTATCCTGGAACAAACGTTCCTTTTTCTGACGGGGAATTTATTGGGAATTGGGTGCCGAAGGAGGGCGAGCCAGGGCGTTTTCATGTACGAGCTTTACAAAAACTTCTCACGTTAGGAAAAGGCATGCGTTCCATTTTTGATGAGGAAACTCGACTTGAGATTGAAATGACAAAAGACGCCATCAGTTGGGGGCGATTACAGGAAGAATGGAAAGAGGTCATGAAACAACTGAAACAACTTTCTAACGAATAAGGAATCTCTATCCTTCATCAAACAGATCTCCAGGGCTCATGATCGGACGTAAAAGCTCACTCTCTTCAAACGCGTCTCGCGTAAGAATAGGTTCTCGTTCTTCGTATTGCGTGAGCGTCTCACGTTCAAGCTCAATAATCATGCGTGTCCAGCGAGGTCCTGCGTAAGCGAGAGCAAGTTCTTCGCTCGCGAGCCAACGAAGACTGTTTGGAGCCGTCACCACATACACGTGGGGGCGTCCAACACTTTTTACGAGTGTTCCTGGGGGCTCGCTCATATCATCTCCGCGTTCGAGAGAGTCGAGCGAAGCGTCGCTGATCGTGTTTATTTCAACCGGAAATGGGTACCAGCGTTTTTGAAGCGAGCTCGTAGCGATGAGATGAAGGGCGTTATCCTCGCCAAGCGCGTAGAGAGCTTCGTTTGTCGTGCCACGAATCTGCGAGCCGGCGGTAATGGTGCGTGTGCCTCCTGTATTGTGGAATGTTTCTCCTCCAGAAAACACAGGCGAGAAAAGATCATCCTCGTGCGGAGCTTGGGCGAGAAGCTGCGAATCCTCCTCCCATTCGATGTTTTCTGTACGAAGTCGCGCAATCACGTCTTCCTCTCCCCAGAGTACCGAGCTCAAAATGTGCGTCGTGTGAGTATTTTGTGGATAGTCGAAGAGATGTGTACTCGTAGGAAATTCGAGACGTGTCCATGCAAGCAAGAACGTTCCCGTGTCTTGCGGGTGATCTGGAAGAAGTTCGAGCGTTCTCGCGGTTGGTGTACGCGCATACACAAGTGAGCGTTCGATGACGAGATCGGTTCCCACGCGCGCCTTGAGACCAACGCGCTCTGTCGCGATTTCCGTTCGAGCCATGTATCCTCCTCGTTCGAGCGTGAGCGCTGTGCCACGAATTTCTGAAAAAACACTATTCGCGATGGAAGGACGTGGCCCTTCGAAGCGTGCGCCATCACCATCAATATCGTGAAGCTGTACGTTCCGCCAAGAGATCATGCGTGAGCGATTTCCGTACGTGGCACCCATGCCAGATATTTCGCTTGTGCCGATACGATGAAGTTGTACGCGTTCAAGACGATGATTCTGACATGAAGCGTTTCCGCACGCGATGCCCGCCTCTTTCATGTCGCTGATGGTGAGATCACGAAGTGTCGCGTGCGTCCAAGCGAAACGCCCCGCTGCAATCCCTTGCGCGCAAGACGTAAGACGAAGATGCGCAAAAGACACATCTTGCACATCGGTCGTGATGGCGATGCATGCACCCGGACGTTCAAGTTCTGCTCCTGAAATCATAAATCCTTCAAACAGCACATGATTCGTCTTGATCGCGGCGGGTTGTGCGGCATCCTGCAAGAAAAATGTCGTTTCTGTGGAACTTGCGGCGCGAATACGAAGCGGTTCACGAGCTGTTCCTCCGCGAATAATCTCTCCAAAAGAGCGATAGTGTCCTGGAAGAAGGAGGACATCGCGCCCAACCTCGCTTGCGCGGGCGGGGGTCAGAAAAGGTTTGGTGCGCGACCCCGTACCCGCAACGTCAGAACCGTTCGGGGCGACCCATACGCTCGTCGCGCGGGGCGATTCTGGAACGTAGGGTTGCGGAGTGAGCGGATCACCGGCGAAGGCGGGGATAGGAGAGAGGAGGAGTAGGCATCCAAAAAGAAAGAACTTCATACTGTATGCGAGTGAGTAGACGCGTGTCCTGTATCCTTCCAACCTTCGCGCGAAATAATCCACGCGGCGAGAAAGGCGGTGATGGGTACCGTGAAAATGAGCCCAATCGTTCCGCAGAGGGAGCGCACAATTTCATCAACAACGCTGTCAAAATTCACGAACTTGAGCCACGAAGCATCGAACTGCTTGTAGAGAAGTAAGCTCGAAAGCGACGCACCAACATACGCATAGACGAGCGTGTTCGCGAGCGCTGCCATATGGTCGCGACCAATGGCGATGCCTGATACGGTGAGCGCGCGAAATCCTAAACGCGGGTTATGCTTGTGCACTTCGGAGATACCCGACACGATGGATACCGCCACATCTTCCAATACACCAACGGAGGCAATAATAATGCCCGCAAAGAGCAAGCCACGAGGGTTTAAGGCAGGGTTTTTCTGAAAGAAGAGACGATCTTCTTCTGTCGAGAGTCCGCTTAAGCGCGTGAGGTCGACAAAAATCACCGAAAGAAGATAGGCAACGAGAGCGCCACCCATCGTGCCAACGGCGGTAATGAGCGCTTTTTTATTCCAACCACTCCCAAGTCCGCACGAGAGAAGGGTAAATACGCCTCCAAGGAGAATCGCGACCGGAACGGGATTGATTCCCTGCAAGAACGCAGGAATGAGCACATAGCCGATGAGCGCGAGGGAAATAGCGATCGAAAGCGCGACTTTGAACCCCTGCCACCCCGCGAGCAACACAAGCATGAGAACAAACACGCCCACCAGAAGCATAATCGCGAATCGACGGTCGAACCCTTCGAGAAACAGCTCCCAGTCTTGGCCATCGTCTGTAGGTTGAAGCAGTATCACGACTTTATCGTTCTTTTCAAGACGAAGTTGGTAGGGATTTGAGCCAATATCTTCCGTAATGACACGATCTTGTCCTTTGAGAGGACCCGAAAGAAAATGCAACGTATAGGACTGAATCTGCGCCGTCGTTCCAGAGGTTGTGCGTGTTGTTATCTCGCTTTGCACAACGCTCGCTCGTTCATAAGAGCTCTTCGTGAGGCTTTGCGCGTGAAGAGTCATCGGTAAAAGAAGAGCGACGAAGCTCGCAAGCAAAATGATGTTTCGTAAACAAGAGAGCATCTTCATACGATAACGCTTTTACACGCAGGAGCGAGCATCCACGGATACGGTTCCGTGTAGGTGCATGCTTCTTTCGCGTACGTTTCTCCCCACTGACAAACCGCCGCGAGTTCGCGCACGTCATCTTCATTATAGCGTATAAGTGTTCGCGCGATCCCTTCCTCTCGCGAGGTGAGCCATGTTTCATACAAGCGAACCGAATCACGTCCATGGCGAACCGTTTCTTCATCGCGAGAAAAACCGATACAGGTACCAATCGATTTAAGCGAGTAAAAAAACAAGGGAAATACCACGCACGCACGCACAAGTTCTTGCACATCCACAAACTGATCAAAAAAATGGATGAGACGCACGTTGTTTTGCGTGTGATACCGCGCGGCAAGCTGATGAAAACGCGTAGGTTCGTAATCGCCGTAGTGGTAGATGCGCGCATCGTCGGGCAGGGTGGTGAGAAAAGTGAGAAAGGCGTGCCAAAGCGCCTCGGCATCGGCAAGGGAACCATCGAGCGTCGTGAACGTATGAAACGTTTCCGTTCCATCCATCAAACGCACCAAACAGCCGTACGCGTAGTCATCATCGCTTTCAGGATGCGACTCAATATCGAAAAAAACGGCTGGATGGGTGCGAAGATCAGGCCAAGGTTTATGCACATTCACAGAACGTTCTCCCAAGCTTTTTGCCTGTCGATGAAGCCTCTCAAGCGCGCGGAGCGACAGGGTAGAGGCAAGATGCTCGTAGGCGAGCGGTTCAAGCTCGGCGAGTTGATGTACGGTTTCGATCCCATTTCCACGAAGCGCGTGAAGATGTTTTTGCGAAATGCTAAACACGAGAGCGAGGTCATCTCGATCGGCCGCGAGTTTGAGACACGCCTCTCCCCAAGGGGAGGTATCTTTACACCCTTTTCGATAGACGGGCAGGGGACATTCGCCGCTGATCACCTGACGGAGCGTCTCCATGAAGGCGGGATACTCTGCGCGCCACAGCTCGTTCGTATCGGCGCGAAACGTTTCGTTATCGCGATTTTTGCAGAGAAGCTGCGGAGCATGAGCGTGTTGAATCGTCAGAAGAAGCTCATCGTAAAAAAAGAGACGAAACGCCTCATCTTTTCGAAGGGCGATCGTACGACGGATATCTATAGGGGCATACGCCCACGCGCCAAACGCGCTTGTTCCTGCATGACGTAGCAAAAGCGAGGGGCGTCCTATACCGTCGCCCGTCATCAACACAGGATGACCAATCGCCGGAGCACCTTCTTGCATGAGGCGTTCCGTGTGCTGCGCGCGTTCTTCATAGGAAGAAGTTTCTTCAATCCATTGAACATCTGGAGCGATCTCGTCGATGAGCGCACGTTCCATGGAGAGTTGCTCGAAAAGATCGTGCTCACTCGCCTCGTCGTTCTGTTTTTTGAGGTGAGCATCTCCAAAACGCTCCCAATACGGCCAATGAGGGCACACAAACGTACGGGCAAGATCAAGATCACTTACGAGATGGGGAGGGAACGTCATGCTACAGATGGTAGTCGTATGCGCATTATACAACAACCCCCGCTGACGCGGGGTGTGTGTTCGTGCACATTCTAGCATTATTTCGTTTCTTTGTGGGACTGGTGTCCTTTGCAGCTCTTGCAGAATTTGTTCAATTCCAAACGTACTTTCACCTTTGGATTGCGAGTGGTGCTGTAGTTATTGCTTCCGCATTTGGTGCATTTCATGCGAGCGATGGTTTTTTGAGGCATATATTTTTTAGAGGGGTATTTTTAGAGAAACAACAGAGGCGAGCGAAGCTCGATGGAGCCGGCGACCGGATTTGAACCGGTGGCCTACGGTTTACAAAACCGTTGCTCTACCGCTGAGCTACGCCGGCAAAGAAAATAGAGTAGCCCTAGACTAGCGAAAAAGAGAGGCTTTTGTCAAACGGGTGAACCCACGAGCGCTCCAAACCAAAGAATAAAAGACAAAAACCAGAAAAACCCCACGCCAAGCACCCCAAGCCAAAGATCGAAGAACGTTCCGAGGCGTGCATCGGCTGGATTTTGAGGAGGATAATAGACGGGCACACGCTCGCCGACGGCATGCCGAGCTTTACTCGAACGAACCGTTGAGGCAACGGTGTGTTCTTGGCCATCTTTCGTCGTGAAGACCACGTCGGTGGTATACGTCCACGTGCGACCAAGCTCGGTGGTATTTCCAGCCGTTTTTCCTCCCACAACCCCCTCCGTTTTGAGAAAACGCGTGAATACGAGGACGTTTTTCGCGATCATCCAGAAGAGGATCATCGAAAAAAGGAGAAACGGAATGAAGAGCGCCCATTCAAATGTTCCGCGGAACGTCATACCGGTTTTTTCTTGGCGATATCGTATTCATCAACAAAGGCACCAATATTCGAAGAGCGATCATGTTCGGCAAGCTGGAGGATCGTTTTCGTGACTTCTTGAGGCTCGGGAATGTCTTCAAACACGAAACGGCTGTTTTCTCCGGCTGTTTGAATTTCTACCTTGCCAAAATTCAGAATCGTGCGCAGAGGTCCGCCGATAGAGGCGGTTGCATCTTGAATACGATAGAGGCGTAGCTCTGACACTTGTCGATGGAAAAGGCCTGATTGTGCGATATTCACAATCCTGTGGTTCGTGACAACCCAAATATCGAGATAGTAATCAAGAAACGCTTGAAACAGAAACAGCCACATCAGCATGAGAAACAACGACGCTCCAAGAACAACGAGAGGGAGGAGGACAGGATCGGTGAGAAAGGCTGATTCAGCATCGCGCGCAAGGATAAAACTCACGATTGGGAGGAAGAAAAACGCTCCGTATCCAAAGAAAAGCGACAGAAGGGTGATGGGATGCCGTCGTAAAAAGTAGACGAGTTTTTCGTCTTGCTGACATCCGGGGAGGCGAGCGAGGTCAATCATGGGAGGAGAAGAGTATCTCGCGAAACGGATGATCCGAAGGAGAGGGTTTGCGACCAATCCACGCCAAGAAGATACGAGCCGCTCGCAAGAAGAATGAGCGCGAGCCCTGCGAGAAACACTCCACAAAGAACGAGTGTGCCTGAACCAGAAAGACCAAAACGGAGCGCGAGGCTCGTCGTGAGGAGGGCAACAATGGCGATGAAGAGGACGCCGAAGAGCCACGCTGCGAGAAACCAGACAAGAGGAATCATGATGAAAGGAGTATACCTTGTCCGGACGGATTACGCATCTTGAGATGGGCATACGCAAGAGGTGTGGCACATCGACCGCGCGGCGTACGTGTAATAAGACCTTCCTGCAAGAGGAACGGTTCGATCACCTCTTCGAGTGTTGCCATCTCTTCGGCGGCGCTCGCAGCAAGGGTATTCAGCCCGGCAGGTCCTCCGGCAAACTTTTCAATCAGCAGCTGCAAGATGCGCCGATCGGACACGTCGAGGCCACGCGTATCAATCGCGAGCCTATCAAGCGCCTGTTCCGCGAGTTCGCTCGTGATGTCTCCCGTGCTATGGACTTGAGCGAAGTCGCGCACACGTCGAAGGAGGCGGTTCGCGATGCGCGGCGTACGTCGTGAGCGACCTGCGATCATGCGGAGCGAGGTCTCGTCTGCCTCGATAGCGAGGAGCCCCGCGCTTCGACGCAAGATTTCCGTCATGTCGTCGAGCGTATAAAATTCAAGATGAAAAAGATGGCCGAAGCGATCGCGAAGCGGATTTCCTAAGAGGGAAAGCCGTGTAGTCGCTCCGATGAGCGTAAACTGTTTCAGATCAAGACGCACGGTGCGTGCCGTAGGACCCTTGCCGATCACGATATCAAGCGCGTAATCCTCCATCGCAGGATAGAGCACCTCTTCAATCGAGCGATTCATGCGATGAATTTCATCAATAAAGAGAATATCGCCCGTTTCAAGCCCAGAGAGAATCGCGGCGAGGTCACCCACGCGCTCAAGCGCAGGGCCGCTCGTGATTTTGATCGGTGCGTTCATCTCGTGCGCAATCACATGGGCAAGCGATGTTTTGCCGAGCCCCGGAGGACCGTAAAACAGTACGTGTTCGCAGGGCTCCTCACGTTTTTTTGCCGCAGAAAGAAAGACACGCAAGTTCTCTTTCACGGCTGTTTGGCCGATAAAATCATCCAAGGAGAGCGGCCGAAGCGCGCGATCGATGGTGCCTTCTTCCTGCGCAAGAACGGGATCATTAATGCGTGGTTCATTTCGCGCCTGAATATCATCAAAAGAAAACGTGTCCATGTAGGTAGTAAACCGCGCCAAACGCTCGCAGTCAAACAAAAAGAGAACACCGACGATGCGCGGTCGTCGGTGCAGACTCTCTTGTACAGAATTGGAGGCGCGGATTTAGGATCCGCAGACACAATGTCGGACGGGTTGAAGCGTCCAGCGTCGCATCGGGGTGCGCAGTATCTGGCGTTGACCACCGGCCACAGGAAGGGGGAGCGCCGAGCGTGTGAGCATTCCCTCTCCTTTCTCCCTTGGTAGGGGAGATGTCTTGATCGGCACGCTCATAGTGGGTGTGGTTCTCTCGTCCTTGAATTATTCGAGATGTATACACCGGTTGGACGCGCGAGGGCGTCGAGTTGGTAGACCTCGTGGAGGAACGGGGATGGTCTAGAGAGCGGGGGAACAGTACCTGTTTTGTGTTTTTTTGGTCAAGTGCCTTGCATCCTCCTCTTTCCTTTGCTAGTCTTCGAACGTTCGCGGGTATCGTATAGCGGCTATTATGCGTCCTTGCCAAGGATGAAATGAGGGTTCGACTCCCTCTACCCGCTCCAAAGACAAACACCACGATATCGTGGTGTTTGTTGTTGGCTGCGTTCGAGCGAGGGAGTCGAACGGGCGAGCACAGAACGTGCGGTGCACGTTCATGCGTGCGAAGCCCAGGACTCGAGCGGTTAGCGAGAGCGACTCCCTCTACCCGCTCCATAGACAAAACCGCTGATCTCATGCGAGGTTAGCGGTTTTTCTGTTGTTTGATTTAAGTGGTGCTATTTTGTTTGACAATATCGTCAAAACTATCGATACTTCATGAGTATATTTCCCACTCTACTTCGTCAAAAGGCACGCGTCATGCCCGTACGAACCGTACGTGCTCGTGTTCATGCTGGCCATCTAGAACCACTTGAAGATCTTGCTCTTATCGAAGGCAGTGAAATTACTATTACCGTGGCCGTTCAAGCACTTGCAAAAGAGAGCCAATATAAAGCACCCGTGAAGCTTGGGAGCTACCCCTTGGGAGCCCCTTCCCCACTCACTCGAGCCATGATCTATGAGGATGTCGGGTAGGACAAGGGCGTTGGTTGAGATTGAAAAATTCCAACAGCTCTGCAAACTCCTTCCGACACCGATGGATATCATTGAACGCATTCATGCACTCGTTCCCGTTGTCGCTCCAAAAGGGCCTGAACTCTTCGACCTCGCGATCGCCACGATCGCACTCGCAGGAAACATTCACGAAATTTATACGTACGATGACAACGTATTTCGTCGAGTACCTGATTTCAAAGTAAGAATTCCCTCGTGATACGTTCTCAAAGAGGTTTTTGGGCGAGCAGCTGTCTCAGCACCTCTCGAACATCGTCGATCAAGGCGCTCCACAGAAAAAAACCACCAACGGGGTGGTTTTTTCGTTTGGGGAACTCTTGCCAAATGGTGCTCTTCTTGCAGGGTACTTGGTATCATGAGCCGTATCTATGCGACATATACACTGCGTGGGCATTGGGGGAATCGGTGTTTCGGCACTGGCGAAGTGGCTTCTGGTTCTTGGGGAACGCGTGACGGGTTCGGATGCATCGGAAGGGGCACAGATCGCGGCGCTTCGTCAAAAAGGTATCTCGATCCAGATCGGGGCCGAAGCCTCGCATGTGGCGGCCGACACGGATCTCCTTATCTACTCTTCGGCGGTTTCGGAAACACATCCCGAACGACTTGAAGCTAAGCGTCGTGGCATCCCACAAATGAATAGTTTCGCTCTTCTTGGAGAGCTGGTGCGCGAACGCGACGTGGTACTCGTTACGGGAACGCATGGAAAAAGCACAACAACCGCGATGCTCTCGAACATATTAATCGAGGCGGGCTTGGACCCAACCTGCTTTGTGGGAAGTGTTGTGCCGGATTTTGCAGAAGGAAACATGCGCATCGGTGCCTCAAACCTCGTGGTTATCGAGGGTGATGAATACGACCGCCACTTCCTGCACTTTTATCCACGTCTTGTCATCTTAAACAATCTTGAATGGGATCACACAGATCATTTTCCTACGTTCGAAGAGCTTGTATCCGTGTTTCGACAGTTGCTCCATCAGATAAAGGACGGAGGCACGGTGTGCGCGAACGCAGATGATGCACAAGTCATGAAGCTGGTTGAAGAAGAGCGAGGCTGGTTCGATCAACATGGTATTCGTATACGAGCATTTGGTATAGATCAAGAGGCAGAAACGCGTGCGCGAGATATTCGTGCGCTTGATGAAGCACAGCGCTGCATTGTTGAATCACAAGAAGATGGCACACAAAATCTCACGCTCACATTGCCTGGGCGTATGAACGTGACGAATGCCCTTGCCGCATACACGGCAGCGCGTGCCTGCGGAGCAGAGATAGTTTCTATTGCGCGAGCACTTCAGGCGTTCACGGGAATTTGGCGTCGATTCGAGCGCATCAAGGACGAGGATGGCGTGCTCGTGATCTCTGATTACGCGCACCATCCAACGGCGGTCCGCGCCACACTCGAAGCAGCACGCAGTTTTTTCCCTCATAGACGTATCGTGCTGTGCTTTGAGCCGCATCGCCAAGAGCGGACGCGTGATTTATTCCAAGAGTTTGTTGGATGTTTCGCGGGTGCTGACGTGCTTCTTCTTGCGGAGATTTGGGATATGCCGAATCGTGAGACGGTACAAGGTAAAGTGGTAACCTCACGAGATTTGATGGAAGCCGTCAAAAAACTCGATCATGAGCAGGGAGTTCTGCGTTCGGTTGAATACATCGCCACAAAGGAAGAAGCTCTCGCACGTCTGCAGGCTATCAAACAGAAAGGCGATGTGATCTTGGTTGCGGGAGCGGGGAGTATTTATACGATTGCAAAGAATATCTAAACTGGCTCTATGCAAAATATCTTTGAAGGCAGGCGCGTCTTGTTGGTGGGGCTCGGTATTCTTGGTGGTGGGGCTGCGACGGTTCGGTGGCTCGTCGAGCATGGGGCGAATCTCACCGTTACTGATCTCAAAACCGAGGAGCAACTTCGTTCCTCGCTCGAGAAGCTTGCAGATATTGCGCATCGCGTACGTTTCGTCTTGGGCAAGCACGACGAACAGGACGTTCACGAGGCGGATACTGTGGCTGTAAATCCAGACGTACCGCTCACGAGCTCGCTTCTGCAGCTGGCGATCAAGCTTGGAAAATCGATCGAAAACGAGCTCACGCTTTTTATGCGCTATGTGACGCATGGCGATGTTGTTGCGATTACGGGCACACGAGGCAAAACTACCACCAGCCAGTGGACCGCGCATCTCTTGCGAGGTCTGTATCCCGATACGCTCCTCGCGGGCAACTCGCCGGATTCGCCGCTCTTACAGCAACGTGATCTTACAGGCAAAACGCCCGTTGTGATCGAGGCGCCGTCTTTTCTTCTCGAGCATGCGGCGCGCGCGGGCTTTCATCCTCGTGTCGCCGTGATTACCAATATCTCGCAAGATCACCTCAATCGATACACGGGTATAGACCATTACGCTGACACAAAAGCCAACATCTTCCGCCATCAAGACGCGAACGATACGCTTATTCTGCGTCGCGATCCTGTGTGGACGCCGTTCTTTCTTGAGCGAGAGCCCATGGCTCAGATCAAAATTTTCTCGCAAGAAGATATTGGAGAATTTCCGTTCGTGGATGGAGAAGCGTTCGCGGCTCAATGGGGAACGCATAACGTCGACAATGTGCTTGCAGCGATGTTTGCTGCACGAGCCATGGGCGTCTCCGATGAAGTTATGGCCTCGCGCCTAGCAACGCTTCCGCAAGTACACTTCCGTCAAGAATGTATCTATCGTGATGCCGACCTCGAAATCTACAACGACACCACGGCCACCTCTCCCGAAGCAACAATCGCCGCGCTCGAACGATTCACCGCTACGCGCAAGCCTGTTGTACTGATCACGGGCGGCACCAATCGCGATCTGGAGTTCTCGTCTTGGGCGAACAGTGTTCGCAAGCACCTCCCTCCAGAACGTGTGATTTTTTTAGAAGGAAGTGCTACGGAACTTATGAAACAAGCTCTGATATGGCCCGAAGCACCCACCTATCCAACGCTAGAAACGTGCATCGACGCAGCACGCAAGCAAATGCACGGTTCTGCAATCCTCCTTTTTTCTCCTTCCTGCAAGAGTTTCGAGAAATTCAAGAACGAGTTTGATCGAGGAGAGCAGTTTACGGCGTGCATTAAGGCGCGCTATCCGTAGAGGATGTTTTTCTTTCAACGAACATGTCATCATGTTCTCGTATGAATGAACCCACCCCATCTCAAGCGGCAGAACAGAAGGTTATCCAGATTGATTCTGTTGAAGCCTACGGGCTCGTTATGGAAGGAGAAGAAGCTTCACCTCTCTTTGGAGATCGTGCAGCAGCGGAAGATTTTCGCTATCCATGGAATAAAGATCGTCGTGCATATGGAGCGCTTCCGCATCTTAAATCAGCTGAGGAAAGTGTGAATGTATTTTTAGAAGAAGCGAAATACTTTGGGCGACACTATACTCCAAAAGAACCAGGCGCCCCTGAATGGCGAGATGCCTCTTTCGCAGAAGGGATGATTCTGTTCGAAGCGAAATTTGGCAAAAAACTTTCAGACTTTACGGAAGAAATCTTACAGCATTATCCTCAACGCGCAGGAGGGAATGAAGGGAAAGAGCTCCACGTCTTTGGTCTTTCTGGATCTGGAAAGTCTACAGCTATAGAGGCTATCAAAGAATCTCTTGAATCAGGAGCAGTTGTGATGGATAGCGATACTGTTCGTTTCAACCTTCTTGCGAAGATGGTAAAAGAGGTAGAAATGACGCACGGCGCAAGTCTTCTCGAGGTTCGTCAGCATCTTCTGCATAACAATCTTTCTGGTGCGCTGTATCTTTTGTTGAATCATGTCAAAAAAGAGCTGACATCTCGTGGTTATAACATTATTTCTGCTTCTGTGATGCCAGAGACAGGAACGGTTCCTTCTCTCTACCTTCCGCATCCAGATGGGATTGATCCGCGTACTATAACGGATGAGCAAATACCAGAAGTGGCAAAAAGATTATTTGAAAGAACACAGGCACGTGTTCAAGGTGATGATAATTATGATTGGGAGCACGCAGAAACCATCACCGATTTTAATCAGATGTCCGAGGTAACCGTTCAAGTTCCTGAGCGCGTCCATGGGAGTTTTCTGAAAAATATTCGTACGGCATTAAGCCAGCCGGACATTCATATGCTGCAAAATGAACGTATTGATGATCCGATCGCGAGAAAAGAAGCTTATAAAGCTCAACTTGAGCCCATTATTCAGGCTATGAGCCATCGAGAGGTCTAAAAACAGCCTCACAAAGACTCCGCACCCTCACAGGTGCGGTTCTTTTTCTCTCTTTTGTGCGAGCTTGATGCGTTCAAGCGCACCCTGTCTCCATCGTTGCGACCGTCTCCATCCTTCACTTGCGGCGAGCGTTCCGCCAACAAGTCCAACGGGCAGCCACGGATGTTCGAACGGTTTTTGTGGAGGTTTTGCTGTGCTTGGAAGCGGCGCACGCGCGAGAATTTCTACGTCTTCGATACGCTGTGGAAGAATCGTCGGTGTATCGTTTTGCGTCGTGAGTAAGCCGCGTACGCGAAGTGTATCGCCCTTTTCGAGACGTCCCGCACGATAGCCGAGCGCGCGCGGCAGCTTGATACGAACCGTTTCATGAGCAGACGTGACACCTTCTAGTGATGAGGCAGATAACGAAACAATCGTCATTTCTGTTTCGATATGGGCCCACATATCTTCAAGCGCAGGCGCAAGCAAGGGCACTTCTTTGAGAGGAAGTTCCTTCACGAGAGGCGCTTCAAGCGTTTTCCACGAGTCTTGCGCGTATTGTTTGAGCCACATGCCGTCATCATTCCAAAAGAGTGTTCCTGTGAGTTCGATGTGCGTTCCTCTTGCAGGTGATGGGTGTTTTGCCGTGCCGTGTATAAGAAGCCCTCGCCCATCGGCATTGATCAGCACAAACCGCTGTGCACCAACAAGACGAGGGGTGCTCGCGACCGTTCCTGTGAGGCGCACGCGCGTTCCTGTGTGAGTAGAAGCTTCATCGAGAAGAGTGGACATAGAGAAAGACGTAATAGAAGGAGCAGAAGCGAGAGTTTTGCGTACAACGGTACGGGCGAGCGTTTTCGTGGGAGTTTTTTTCGTGGATGATTTTTTTGGAGGCTTTTTCACACGAGCGATCGCTTGAATGATCGTGGTCGTGGAGTGCGAAAACGAGGGAGATTCTTCCTGCAAGATGTGTGCGGGCGGTGGAAGCGGCTCTTCTGCTAGGGGAAGGATGTTCGGAATCGGGAGAGGTTCAGCTGGGGGTGTGGTATCCGGCACATCTGGAAGCGGTTCAGAAAGCACGTGCATCGTGGGTGGATCGATGACAGGAGGCGGCGCAGTCGCTTCGACAGGGATGGGTGCGACATCAATCATACGCCACGCGCTTTCGCAATTTTCGCGCATCCAGCGTGCGTCTCGCGGTGTTTTTGTGTAGGTGAACGTATCGTGCGCAGTTCCATCGGGTTGGAGAAGTCGCACCGTATCACCTGTGTTATTCAGTCGAGCAGACGTAAGTTCGTAGCGAAGGGTTGCCGACGCTTCATCCCACAAAAGAGGGGTTGAAGAGGAAAATTTTACGAGCGATGATCCTGCATCATGAAGAGAAAAACCGATCAAGCGAGATGATGAGGAAGGGGTGAGGCCGTGGAACGCGACCCATTCTCGACCATCGCTCGGTGCAGGAGCGATCATAGCGAGGCAGAGCGTAGGGAGCGGGATTTCTTGTGCTGGGCGTTCGTCTTGGGCGGGCAAGGACAAGGGAAGTGATTCTGTGGACGTCGCCACCGTTTCAGGCGTAATGATCGAAAGAGTTGAAGAGGGAATAAGGGGTATCACATCATGCGTCGTCGTACACGCATACACCGACGGAACGAAGAGAGAGCTGCTAAGCAGCACCATTCCAACAAGAAGAGAGCATCGCATAGAAAGAAGAGAGGAAAAAGTTTCGTACTCCACTCCGTGCCATAAAAAACAGGTGCACCTGTGGATAACACAAAAACACCAGCAAACGCAGTCTCTTGACGAGCTTTTGCGTATGTTCTATTTTTGTTCTATATGAAACACTCCCTCACCCCGAAACAAAAAGAGGTGCTCGATTTCATCGTTGAGCACCATCAGTCACATAACTACGCGCCTTCTTTCCGCGAGATTGCGCAAGCGCTGAAACTTGCTTCGCCCTCAACCGTGCACGTGCACGTACACGCGCTCAAGCGGCGAGGGTATCTGAAGCCATCAGGCGAAGCTGCCTCGCGCGATCTCGCACCGACAGATCGAGCGGTAAGATGGGGGACGAGCGTGCTCCTGCCGCTTCGAGGTCTTATTACCGCAGGTCAACCGATTGAAGCGGTCGAAGAGCATGAAACCATCGCTGTCCCTCTCGAACTTGCGCCCGCGCGCGATCTCGGTTTCGTTCTTCGCGTCAAAGGAGACTCCATGATTGAAGACGGTATTCATGATGGAGATTACGTCGTGATCGAACAACGATCAACAGCGAATAATGGTGATACGGTAGTCGCGCTTATCAATCAAACGCACGTAACGCTCAAACGATGGTATCGCGAAGCGCATCGTGTTCGATTGCAGCCAGCAAATAAAACGATGCAACCGACGTATCCAAGAGACGTCGTTGTGCAAGGAGTGGTGAAAGGGCTTATTCGTTCTTACTCTTCTTTCTGATCTTTGTATGTCGTTTGAACGCATCGCGGAACCGGTCGAAGTGCTTGTCGCGTTTCGTGAGAGCTGTCTCGAACCCATGATGTTTCGTTGGGGAAATAAATGCTATCAAATACGTCGTGTGAAAACGGTAGAAAAAGAACCGATGAATGGCGGCAATAAAATTATTTTTTCCGTATCAGATGATCGTGATCTGTTTCGTCTTTCTTTTCGTTCCGACACGATGGTGTGGTCGCTTGAAGAACGTGCAGTAACTTAAAAAACATTCCCCAACCACGTGGGTTTGGGGAATGTTCGAAGCGACTAGCGCTTCTTCGCGGCCTTTTTTGTGGCCTTCTTCTTTGGGGCAACCTTCTTGCGAGGAGCTGCCTTCTTGACCGCTTTCTTTTTTGCTGCCATATGGGAAAGAGCTAAAGAGCTGCGTTCCGCTAAACACGGAATCGATGTTCGTTGCATGCGACCGATCATGCACGCGATCATACAAGAAGTATATCACACTTTTTATAAATGCAAGAAAAAACTTTTTCTCTGTCAAGAGGATTGACGTAGAGGAAAAATTCTGCTATAAGATTTCTTGCGTGCATGTAAAAAAACTCCATCTGAAAGGACGTGATGCGTGATGCCAACATCTGTTTCGCCTTCGCCTCACATCGAGTATCTCGTGCTTCCAAATCTCGATCAACAAATTGCTCTTCTTCGAAAGCTTTTTCCTTGCGCACATCTTCCACCCGATCCTCCAGAAGTGTCACGAGGCATGTACGTCGGTGGATATGGACGTATCTATCGTCCGAAGATGCGTGTGTGGCGCGAGCTTCTTCCTGAAGCGTTTGAGAAGATGCACGGGCTTCCCTATCATGGAAATGTCTTCATGTCTGTAGCGCAGCATCTCTCGTGGAGAGAAGATGTATGCGTCGAGAACTATTGCGAAGAGTCTGCCACACGTCTTCGACTGCATCAATCTACGCAGCTCGCTTTCAATCGTGTTGAGCGGAACGGTTCTGTACGGGACTTCGATCTTCTGAACGTCGATGTAAGTGCTCTTCACGCCGGAAAATCAGCGACAATGGTAAAAGAGCTCGTGACTCAAGGGAATGAAAAAACAGTACATAACCTGTTTCCCCTCGATCCGCTCACGATACTGTTCGCTGTCTGGATGACGAAACAGGTTATGCCAGAAAACGAAGCGGTACATCATATCAACTGTCCTGGTGCGGAATACGATCCGCTCGGGGCAGGGAAGTGGGCTGATACGCCGCGTCTCGAAGTGAGCCGTCACACCGTAGCCATCGATTGGAATTGGGATAAGCGTGCACGAGCTTCTGTCGTGAACGCTGTTGGTTCGTTTGTTCGTACGAAATCGTGAGCCCTCTTGCATCTCTTCCGACCAGCTATGCGTAAAACGCATGTGCTGGTCATTTTTCTTGCGGGAAAACGGTTTCTCTGGTACGCTTCTCCTCAAGAAGGCCTCGAAGGCCTTTTATAGAACCTATGAATATTTTTCAACAAACCATCACGTACTTTCGCGAGGCAATCGCCGAGCTTCAAAAAGTGGCGTGGCCAAAACGGGAAGACATCACACGCTATACGATTCTTGTCGTGAGCGCGAGCGTGGTTGCGGCGGTATTCTTTGGAGTGCTGGATAATGGTTTGAGCGTAGGTGTGCGTGCGCTTATCGCGAAGCGAAGTGGTGGTGTAGTGACGGCAGCAAGTGATACGATTATTCCACAAGAGAATCTTCAAGTGACAGAAGAAAAACCGAAAACGATCAATCTCAACGGTCCAACAGTTACCTCAACTCTCAGATAATTCTCGCTCTTTCTTTTTCTATGGCAAAACAAGTTGCGAATTACGGTCGTCGCTGGTATGCGATTCACACGTATTCCGGATATGAGGAAAATGTGTCTGAGAACTTGCTTCAACGCATTGAGACGCTCAACATGAAGGAATGGATTTTTGGTGTGCTCGTTCCAAAAGAGAAAAAGGTGAAGATTAAAAACGGCAAACGTCGTGCTATTGAAGAGAAAATCTATCCTGGATATGTACTTGTAGACATGATCGTCAACGATGATTCGTGGTACGTTGTGCGCAACACGCCGAATGTGACTGGCTTCATTGGCGCAGGTACAACACCAACGCCTCTTGCCGAGAAAGAAATTGAGGTGATTTTGAAACGTATCAATTCAACCGCGCAAATTCCTGAAACGACCGTGGATATTCAAGAGGGAATGGCCGTCACGATTATCGAAGGACCATTCAAAAATACGGAAGGCAAGGTGAGTGAGGTAGATGGCGCACGCGGAAAGGTGAAAGTGCTTGTGAATATGTTCGGTCGTGAAACGCCGCTTGAACTTGAATTCTCCCAAATTCGCAAGATGTAGAACGAGAGAGGAAAGCCGCCACCCATTGCTCCTATGGGTGGTTTTTGTGTAGGGTGAAAAAGGAGGTGTTCGTTATGGAAGAAATGTATGAAATAAGCGTTCTTGGTCTTCCGCTGAATATAGCGCACGTAGCAGACATGAATGTGTTATTCGCACAGTTGTCACTCACGCCTAAGAAAATTGCGATCATGGACGCAGCTCTTGCGTTACGAGATGAGCGTATGGTTCTCGTCGTTGCGAAGCTCGAATCTCAAGTCGTTGGTATGGGAACGCTCTCGCTTCTGTCTACGCTCAGCGGTATGTGCGGTTCTATCGAAGATCTGATCGTGCTCGACGCGCATCGTGGCTATGGACTTGGAAAACAGATCCTCGAACGGCTCATCATAATCGCCCAAGAACGCAATCTTGTGCAGCTGCAGCTCACGTCGAAACCTCTTCGTGTCGCGGCGAATAAGCTGTATCGCGATATGGGATTCCTCCAGATGGAGACAAACGTGTACCGATTACCGATCTGAATCAGCCTCGCGAGCTGATTTTTTGTACGATAAAACCTCTCGTGAGAGAGGCTTTATTTCGCATTACATGCGTGGGGCGCGGGGTGGACGATCCTCAAGAGGACGTGCGATGTTCACCGCGATGCGGCGACCACCAACCTCTTGATCATGGAACATCGCAATGGACTTGTCGGCACCTTCTTGGGTTGCCATCGTAACGAAGGCAAAACCGCGAGGACGACCTGTCATGCGATCCATGGGGATGAACACATCCGTCACCTCACCAGCCTGCGTGAATACTTCGCGAAGCTCTTCGATCGTCATGCGGTATGGGATACCACCGACGAAAAGCTTTACGCCAGTACCTGGGGCGTTGGTCATAGGTAGGAAGCGAAGAAAATCTTCACTTAACAAATGGAATTGACTAGGGGATACTCGTTTGCGTTTGACGCTTCCCGACCTATGGAAGGACCTCGCACGTTCTTATCCAAGAATAGTATAGCAGATAAAACAGTGGTTTGTCAAGAGGGTTGGACGCTCTTTTGAGGAGAAAAGCGAGGAGGTATTCGTGTAAACAGTTGACTTTTCTTGAGAAAAAGTGGTAGCGTAGGGCGTTCCTTCGGAAGAGTATCGAGAGATTCTCCAACGGCAAGCTTGGGATCCTCTGCATACGGTAGAGGATGAGCGGCGAGCCAGAGAAGAGAGGCAAGACCATGACGAAACGTAAGGATTACGCAGGATTGAAAGAAGGCTTCGGACTTTCGCGTGGACTCTCGGAAGAGTTCTTGCGAGCGTGCGAAGCGAAGGACGTGCCGATCGAAGCGATTCGTCGGCTCGTCACGCCTGATGGACGGTGGACGATGGAAGCGCTCGCGGAACGGATTCTTGCGGATTGGCAGGCCGAGCAGCCCAAGCTCGCGCAGGTCTTCCGCGTGAAGGTCGTCTACGCCATCCCGGCGATGGGCGACCTCAAGCGCCGGTTCCCGGCCTACGTCAACCCCGACTTCGACGGCATCGCCTTCACGCCGATCAAGGTCTGCGAGGGGGTGAGCCGTGAAACCCGGGAGATCGAGCCCGAGTACGTCCACCTCGAGCGCTACGTCTCGAACGACGCAGCGCTCGCCGAGATCGACAAGCGCGGGCTGCGCCCCTGCCTCCCTGAGGAACTCATCGCTTTCGGCGACGCGTACCCCGAGGAGCAGCGGAAGTTCCCCATCGTCGCTCTCGGCTCCGGGGCGAGCGTGCGCGGTGACCGCAGCGTCGCGTATCTGTGGGACGTTAACGGCGGCCGGCGCCTCAGCCTGGGTTCGGTCGACGGCGTCTGGCGCGATGACTATCGCTTCCTCGCCGTGCGCAAGTAGGTTCTCATCCGTAGGGTTCCTAACCCCCGCCTTTCTCAAAAGGTGGGGCGTTTTCTTTTTCTGCAATGTGCTATGCTTTTCGTATGTCTTCTTCTCGTCTTGGTGGGGTGTCTCTTGAGGTGATCCCGTTTGATCCATCGTGGATTCCAGAGGATGCTACGTCTACGTATCGCGATGTGCTCGCAAAACGCCAGGAAACGATGCGTGTGTATCGATTTTTCTACCCTTCAAACGGCCATCAAGTGGAAGGATTTCTTCTAGAGCCGGTACACGGTTCCGAGCGATTGCCCTGTATCGTCTTCAATCGTGGAGGTTCGAATGATTTTGGATGCATTGAAGTAGAGCATCTTTGGATGAGAGCTATCGCTCGTTTTGCGGAAGCGGGGTATCTCGTGATTGCCTCGCAATATTCTGGATGTGGAAAGAGCGAAGGTGTAGACGATTTTGGAGGAGGGCAAACGTTGCAGGATGTAGAGTGTTTATATGACCTTTTGTGCATGGACTCGCGTGCGGACGTATCTCGTATCGGTATGTATGGAGGAAGTCGTGGCGGCATGATGACGTATCTCATGCTACGACGCGTTTCTTGGATCAAGGCCGCGGTAACGGTGGCGGGTTCGGGGGATCTTCTCGAAGCGGCGTTTCGTCCAAAGCAGCAAGCGCATTATACAAAGATGTTTGGTGAATCGCGCGAAGAACGCGAAAAGCGCTCGGTTCTGTGTTGGGTGCAAGATCTTCCAAAAAACGTTCCGCTTCTCCTTATGCATGGAACGGCGGATTGGCGCGTGGATCCGATGGATTCGATACGTCTCGCGCAACGCTGTTACGAAGAGCGAGTTCCGTGTCGGTTTGTCCTTTACGAGGGAGCGGATCACGGGATCAGTGAGGCGTGGCGTCATGCGTATAACGAAGCCTGTACATGGTTTGATCGCTTCGTACGTGACCGCGAGGCATTGCCGAATCTTGAACCACATGGGACATAAGGGCGTATGAACCCCTCTGATATCCGCGCGGCGCTTGCGAAGCTTGGTCGTTCTGCGAATAAGCAGCTTGGTCAGCATTTTTTGATAGATCGTGCCGCGCTTCGAGCAGTTGTTGATGCGGCAAAGATCGAGCACGGAGACCGCGTGTTCGAAATTGGTCCTGGACTTGGTGTTCTTACGCAAGAACTCCTTCTTCGTGGCGCGAACGTGATCGCGATCGAGCGTGATCGTGGGCTTGCCGCCTACCTTCGCGAGCGTTTTGCAAAAGAACTCGCGGAAGAACGCCTGACGCTTCTTGATGGCGATGCGGCTGATGGGGACTGGCTTTCCGCGATGGAAGAAGGTTCGTGGAAGCTCGTCGCGAACCTTCCGTATGGAATCACGTCGCTCGCCTTACGCCTCGCATTATGGGCGAAACATCCGCCTACGCACGTGTCCGTGCTTGTTCAGCGTGAGGTTGCAGAGCGGATTGTCGATCAAGAGGACACGTCGCTGCTGTCGTTGATGGTGGGTTTACGCACAAAACGTGTGCGTTTCATGCGGCGTGTTCCTCCGGGGGCGTTTTTTCCTCCGCCGAAGGTGGATTCTGCGGTGCTTTTTATGGAAGTGCTGTCTTGGGAGGAGGGCGAGGCGATGTGGGGCGTAGACCCTGCGCTCGTGATGTCATACGCAAAACGCGGGTTTGCCCATCCGAGGAAGTTCTTGACTTCGAATTTAGGCCTCGATCTTACGCAAAAGTCCGCCGTGGTGGATATGGGGCTTCTCCTCACCTGTCGCGCGGAAGAGCTTTCTCGCGAGACATGGGTGAAGCTTGCGAAAGTGTTATCAATGCAGAGTGCTTAGTGTATTCTGTGTGTATGCCCGAGCATATTTCCCCCTCCTGCTCTCTCGCTCGCGCCAAGCTCGCCGAGCTTCGTGTCCACAAAGAAGTGTTCGAAAAAGCATACAACGCTCTCCATGTGCAAGAAGCGCCAAGCGAAGAAGCGATCGCGCACGTGCGTTTTCTTAAACAAGAGCTTATTAAAAGTATGCATACTCTTAACGAGTACGCTTTTTTCGAGAAGCTCCGCTCTCAAGAACAAGAGATCCTCTCTCGCTTCTTCGAGCAAACCATAGAGGTTCCGCCTCTTCCAAAAGAGATCACGCTTGAAAGAATCAAGGCATGGGAAGAGAAGAGGCTCGCGCTCCACTATCTTCCGGAGATGGATATGAGGAAGTTTTTGAACAAAGATGGAACATCGAAGCTGAAGGAATGGAAGAAAGTCTTGATCTACAGTGAATATTTCGATAGATCCACACTTCGTTCCGACAACTTTCTCCTAAAAGGAGGCTGGATTCTTCTCGACTCGCGCAAGAAGCCCGTCCGCGATACTGTCTATGAATACGATGAAGACTTTCTCGCTCCTATTCTTACAGAGCTCAATAAAAAAGGAATCATCGAACAACGACGCTCCACGCGTGGGGATCTTCTGCCGCCATCTTCCCGTTTTGGCCTGTCTCCGAACGAGCTTTCAAAACCGGAAGTCATACACGCTCTTGCCGAAGCGTCGAACCTTTCTCCTTCAGAGCTTGCGCTTCCTCGTTCAATCGAGATGAATATTCTTTCACATCTTCATCATACGTATGATTCTGCTACGAGCGGATGTGAGTGGTTTGCGGATAGCTATAACGGATTCTCCATAAGTCCAGTGATGGGTCGTATGCCGTGTTCTGCGCGCTTGTTCGGAGAAGCTTCCTTTCATAAGATATCTTGGGGTGGGCTCAACAATCATGATGATGAAATTGGTTTCCGCATCCTCGGTCGTTTCTCGTCGTAGCGACGGTTTTGTCATGAAAGAGAATCCCTCTCGTTTTCGTAATAAGATTATATTCTTATGCCTGAAACCCTCTCTCTTCCAAAGTGGCCGGTCTTGGTTGGTACGTTTTCGCTTGTATTGACCGCGTTATTTCATCTTCTTGTGCTGGATGCGTGGGCGGGAATCGGGTTTGGACTCTTCATAATTATCCTCGTGATCGCGATTCAGGGACTCGCGATGTACGCGAAGCTTCCCACGAACCGCTGGGCCTATATCTTTTTGATCCCGCTTGGCGCTGTCGCGTGTGCGGAGATGCTCTATTCGAGTGAGGTGGTGGCAGTGTTTGGACTCCTTCTTCTCTTCGCCTGTGGGACACTCTTTGCGTATTGGCTCACGGCACCAGGCATGCCTTGGCCTGCCGTACAACGTCTTTGGCCGAGAGCGTTTTTGCGTGAAGGAGTCCTGCCGATCGCGTCGCCAAGCCAGTCTCTTCTGACGGGACTTCCACGCTTGGTTCATGGAAAACGTATTCTCATGGGCTGTCTCCTCGCGCTTCCATTCCTCTTTCTTCTCGTAATCCTGTTTTCGTCCGCTGATCCGCTGTTTAATCGTGCGATCACCGAGTTCTTTCGTGTAGATTGGATCGATCCCGTGTATATTCGTTGGCTGGTCATCGACCTTGTATTCTTCGTGTATACGACGCGCATGGCGTGGCTCTTTCTGACGCGTGCAAAAGAAGATCGTCGCCCGACGTTTGAAGCAACGCAGATTTCCATCGATCCGATCACGCTTTCGACTGCGCTTGTCCTTTTGAACGGGCTTTTTCTCGCGTTCTTGTTGGTTCAATTTCGTGCGCTGTTCGGAGGCGAGGGATGGGTCGAAACGATGAACCTTACCTACGCGGAGTACGCACGTCGCGGCTTCTTTGAGCTGATCGCGACAGGAGCGATCGCTGGGCTTGTTGGATGTGGTGTGTATTTCCTCACGGAGATGCGGCTCCGTGTGAGCCGATGGTTGACGGTTACACTTATCGTACAAACGCTTCTCGTGCTCGCATCGGCAGGAAAACGTTTATGGCTCTACGTCGATGCCTACGGCCTCACGGTGTCTCGCTGGTGGGCGATGCTCCTCATTCTCTTTGTGGCGCTTGCGTTTGGCCTCTTCCTCAGCATGATGCTACGAGGAAAATCCTACGCAGTTTTTGTGAAAACGGGCGTGATCGCTTCGCTGCTGTTCTTTGCAGGAACGCTTGTGATCAACACCGAATCCATCGTAGCCAGATGGAATGTCGATCGGTTTTTAAAAGGGGAAAAGGGGCTTGATGTGGTTTATCTGAATCGTTTATCGAGCGATGCAGCGCCCGAACGGAGGCGGTTATTGGTTTCGGCTTTTCCTGATAGCTCCATTGTCGTCATCTACGATTACGATGAGCGCGGCTCGTCGATCGACACAGGAAAGCATATGCGTATATTGGTTCGGAACAAGCTGCGAGACGAGGAGGTGCTATTGCGAGAAAAAAAGAGCGATTGGTGGGGTGCGATACGGTTGACGATTTCGGACTACCGTGCGCTTTCTCTCGATTAACAGGCTGGCTGTGCATGGCTTGTGGATAAAGAGACGCATTCCATGAAAAACCCCGCAAAAACACAGGCTTCTTGACAGAAGAAGAGAACCCTTGACAGTCAAGCCCGATTTCCTTAAGCTTTGCCCACAAATCTGAAGAACCAAGACGGTTCTTGCAGAGCGAGCTTTGACAACAGAAGAGTGACCGCAATAGAAATGATTGTCTATTACTGATCCCGAAGATCTACCAGAACTTCGGGGTTCTATTGAGAGTTTGATCCTGGCTCAGGACGAACGTTGGCGGCGTGTCTAAGGCATGCAAGTCGAGCGAATAACTAAATATAGCAATATACGTAGTTGTTAGCGGCAAACGGGTGCGTAACACATTGGTAACCTGCCTTCCAGTCGGGCATAACCTCGGGAAACCGAGATTAATTCCACGATAATCTCCACATGTTAGTAGTGTGAGAGCAAAGCGCAAAACGCGCTGGAAGAGGGGCCTATGGCCTATCAGCTAGTTGGTGAGGTAACGGCTCACCAAGGCTACGACGGGTAGGGGGTGTGAGAGCATGACCCCCCTCACTGGGACTGAGACACTGCCCAGACACCTACGGGTGGCTGCAGTCGAGAATATTCGGCAATGGGCGAAAGCCTGACCGAGCGACGCCGCGTGCAGGATGAAGGCCTTCGGGTCGTAAACTGCTTTTACTCGGGAAGAACCATGACGGTACCGAGAGAATAAGAGGTTGCTAACTCTGTGCCAGCAGCAGCGGTAATACAGAGACCTCAAACGTTGTCCGGATTTATTGGGCGTAAAGGGTCCGCAGGCGGTTGTGTGCGTCACGGGTTAAATTTCAGGGCTTAACCTTGGAACCGCTCGTGATACGACGCGACTAGAGGCTGGGAGAGGTGAGCAGAATTCCTGGTGTAGTAGTAAAATGCGTTAATATCAGGAAGAATACCAAATGCGAAGGCAGCTCACTGGAACAGTTCTGACGCTCAGGGACGAAAGCGTGGGGAGTGAAAGGGATTAGATACCCCTGTAATCCACGCCCTAAACGATGAATGCTAGATATTGGGAGTATCGACCCTCCCAGTGTCGGTTAAAATAGTTAACACATTAAGCATTCCGCCTGGGGAGTACGGTCGCAAGACTAAAACTCAAAGGAATAGACGGGGACCCGCACAAGC
>CAYSAI010000009.1:0-37680 GCA_964428975.1 uncultured Gammaproteobacteria bacterium
TCTCCTTACGAAGGAGAGGGGCAGGGGTGAGGTGTTAGGAGGGGTTTTCTTCATGGGCATCACGGGCGGTCTCGCTCTCCTCCTTCTTGTTCATACGTGGGCGTACGGTTCCCCTTTGGCGATTGGCTACTGGCTGCGTCCGATTCCCGCGGAAGTGCTTCCTTCTTTCGTCGCGAGCAGCAGCTCTCCTTGGTGGAACGCGTTCTTCCCGTACGGATTTTCTCTCCATCAGCTGTGGAATAACGTGCGCGCAGCGTTTTTTCTTGGCGTGTGGCCGTGGGTGCTTCTGTGGAGCGTGGGAATGATTCTCACGAGTGTTCGCGTCTGGCGTGAAGGGTGGCAAAAAGGGGAGAAGCTTGTGCTTGCGTGTCTCGCATGGACAGGAATATGGTTGCTTTTTTACTACGGACAAGGACGTTTCGCTGATCATATCGGTGGTCAAGCGATGCACCTTGGGAATTCGTTTTTGCGCTATCTTGCCCCTTTTTGGATGCTCGCCACGTGGTGGGCAGGATGGGTGATTCTGTCTGCCACCCCTCTCCTTACGAAGGAGAGGGGCAGGGGTGAGGTGATGGGAAGCAGGGGTGAGGTGCACAAAAGCATCATCATTCCTGTTCTTCTGCTGATAGGCTTTTCCCTCGGTGGTCTCTTCTGGTCCCTCACCGATCCCGAGGACGGTCTCCTTCGCGGCCGCCACGAACGCGAGCACTACGCTTCCGTGCGTACGTTTGTTCTTCAACATACCTCTTCAACGACGATATGGGTGTCAGATCGTTCCGATAAGATGCTCTTCCCCGCGCGCATGGCAACAGCGAACATTCCTGCACCAGAGCAACTGCGTGCCTTTCTTGAAGCAAAGCAGGGAGACGTGTGGATGTATCGGCGGCCCGTGTCTCAACAAGAGCGCGATCGCTTCACCCATGTAGGCATCGAACTCATCGAACGCGAACGATTTCCGCGAGAGATCGTGTACGAAGCGCGTTTGCGCTAATATGGAGGCATGTTCTTCCGTCGGATAGGAACAGCTCTTGCGTGTCTCGTGCCATGGCTCGCGGCGATGTTCGTGTTTGCGTTTGTGCTCCGTGGGCAGTATCCGCTTGATGGAATCACGTCGCTTTCGTTCGCGCTTGATGGAACGACGCCGTGGTTTGAAGTATTTTTACCCGGTACGCGCGCAAGTCCTCCTGGAAGGCAAGAGGGGGGATGGATCGGACAAAGCATCACGGACGACCCTGTCTACGCGCGTTTGCGCCTTCCTGGAGCGTATACGCAGGCAGATATTGCGGTTGAATTTCGTCCGCATGAACAGCCGCTTCTCGAAATAGGTGTTGAACGCGGAGAAGATGCGTCGGCGAGCTATGAACTCGTTCCACTCTGGAGCCGCGAGCTTGCTTCCCTTGGATGGCATCACGAAGAAGGTCTTTGGCTCGCACCACGCACCACGCTTGCCGAAGCGCGCACGAGCGAGAAGCTGCGTCGGGTAAGCTGGCACGCGACAGGAACACAGGAACGAGCGTTGAAAGATACAGGAGCGGTTGCTTCTGAAACGATCAAAGCCTCTCTTCGCGGACAGCACGATTTTTGGATTGTTCCCGTGGAGGGCAAGATCGCTCTCTCGCTCACGCTTCAAGATATGAACCGTTCGCGCACGACCGCTTTCGCGGGATTGCGCTTGATGCGCGGCGAAACGCTCGTGTGGTCAGATGCGATGAGTTTTGGAGGGAAAGACGATACAAAGCCGTCGCCTCTCGTAAAGAAAGAGCTTGTCTTTGAAGATCTCGCGGCGGGAGCGTATCGGCTCAGTGTCCTTGCGGATGACAGTATTTTTCTCCGAGAATGGACCATACAGGCGAAACGGTGGGTGATAGGGCCGAGGGTCTATTTCGCGGATGAAGTGGGTTTTAGCACGTCAACGCCTTCCGTTTCGGTGTGGACGAACTCGATGCATCTTGAAACGAAAACCCTCCATAAAGAGGGGTTGCAAACGCTTACGCTTGGTACAGCTTCTCAAGAGCTTGTGAAAACACACACAACCATGACGCTTTCGCGTGATGAACAGGAACGTGAAACGAACGTCCGTTTTCGTGCACCAAAGGGCAACGTCTGGATCGTGGGTGATGGGTACGTTTCATGGAGAGAGGACGCGCTCTTCCTTCCGCAAGAACGTCGCTTTACGGATGATACGCGTCTTGAAGAGGAGGGGGTCGCGGTGGTTGCGTCTCCGTACGTTCCTCCTGAACCGCTGGGGGATGGGTGGTATCGCGGGCGACTCGTGGTGCCGCTTGATGTGACGAAAGATCGTCTCAAGCTCGTACTTTCTGCTCCAGGGATCAAGGCGCGCGCGACGAGCGTCGACGTACGTCGTCTAGAAGTGCGGTACACAAGGCCACCCGTGCAGGTAGATATCTTTGATACGGTGCTGGAAGAACTTCGCCGCGCCTGGCGAAGATGGTAGCTATGATCTTTTTCTCTCGCGTTCTCACGCATGTTCTTCTCGCAGGTTTTGTTCTTGCGAGCGCGCTTGTGATGCTCGAATGGATTATTCCTGGAAGCGTAAGCGCGCGTCTGGCTTTGTATCCTTTCCTTGTAGCGCTTGGCCTTGCGACCGTGCTTGCCGCGCCGTTTCTTCGTACAGCTCCTCCTTTCCAGCGCGTGTGTGGGGCGCTTCTCGCCCTGCTGCTTCCTGTGGTGTGGCTTGTGGCGTTCGCGCTTCGTTCGCAAACGACGTTCGTGTGGGGCGCAGTTCTCACCCTGCTCGTGCTCATGATCGTGTTTCTTCTTGCGTATTCTTCGTTCACTCGAGAGAATACGTCCGTATGACCTGTCTTTTTTGTTCGATCATCGCTGGAAGCGTTCCCGCGCATCGTGTCTACGAAGATGAACGCACGTACGCTTTTTTGGATATCAACCCTGTGCATCCTGGGCATCTGTTGATTATCCCAAAAATACATACAGAAAATCTCCTCACGGCAGATGCAACATCGCTTGAGGCGTGTATCGTCGCTACGCGAAAGCTCGCTCGTGCGCTGCAAGAAACGCTTGGGTGTGAAGGGGTGAATCTTCTTCAAAATACAGGCGCTGCCGCAGGACAGGTGATTTTCCATCTCCATTTTCATCTGATCCCACGCTGGTCAGGAGATGGGCTCCGTCATTGGGAAGGAACAGCGCTTGAGGAACAGGAGGGTGCGGCCATCGCGCAACGTCTCGGAGCCGCTATTCTATCGTGAGAAGAAACAGTCCTGCCACACCCTCGTGCGTACCTGCGACAACGAGCGCGTTGCCGATCAAGGCGAAGTCGCGTATCTCCTCAAAAGAGGCGAGCGTTTGCCGCATACGTCCGTCGCGTTCGTCGAGATCTATCGCTTCAATCGTCTGCATCGTTGAGAGAAAAACCGTATCAGCATCTGCATGCCAAACCGCCTCTTCAAGAGGGGTACTTTGACGCACAAGAAGAGCGGGTTCATTCCCAGGCTTCCACGACCACAGCTCGCTTTTCGTGAGAAATAACGCTTCTGCGTGAGAGGTATCGCTTGGCGACCAACGCGGATAATCTCCCATGATGGTGGTAATACTCGGTTGTTGGATGTGTGGATCGAGACTCACCCAGCGCGTTTCTCCTTGAAGTAAAACGATATCTTGCGAAAAAGCATCTCCAAAACGCCACGCCTGCCGATCAGGAAGAGGAATGTGTCGTTCTGAAAACGTTTTTTTGAGGATAAGATCCACGCCTGAAGAGGTGCTCCGTAGCTCGAGCTCATCCGGTTCCGGAGGGTTCCACGTTCCTCTCCACGGCGTGGTTGTCGCGGTGAGAGAGCGGTTTCCAAGACGAACGAGGAGGTCTCGTTCTGTCGACGGACGATCAATATGGATAAATCGCCCCGTTTCATCCCAGAAAAGATCGGCACGTTGTTCGATGAACGGAAGCGCAAGATCTTCGCCGAGACGTCCTTTCGCATGAACGATCCTCGCAAGCGTGGAGGAGTTTGCTGTGCGTTCAAGGGCAAGCGCCGTGTCTCCTTCGCGCGTCGCTTCAATCGCGAAAAAATTCCCTTCTTGAAGAAGCTGCACGACGGGTTCGGTACGCCAAAGATGGATATGGTTCGCAAACGTGACGCGTTCCGCGCGCATGTCCAGTGTTTTTTTCCATGGAGTATAGCCCGTTTTCCTTACTTCGATCGTGTGTTGTCCTGAAGAAAGCTCTTGAAACGTGGTGGGCGTGGTTTCTCCCGTTGCGCGTCCATCGACAAATACCTCCGCGTTTGTGGGCGTGGAATCAACGATCAGCGTGCCATATTTTTCGACAGAGGCTTTTTTTGTGTTGTATCGATAGCCCGCGGTATAGAAGATAAGAAGCGGCGCCACGAGAAAAAAGAGGAGTGTGTACACCCATGGAAGGACTTTTCGATGGAGGGGGGCAGAATACATGCTCGACAAACACGAGGACTATCTCGTAGACTAGCAAAGATTTTACGCTTTGCCTACTTTATATTTCTATGCGCATGAAGATCATGGGCG
Source organism: uncultured Gammaproteobacteria bacterium (assembly GCA_964428975.1). GTDB lineage: Bacteria > Patescibacteriota > Patescibacteriia > 2-12-FULL-60-25 > 2-12-FULL-60-25 > JAGOUA01. Next base: position 4,516 of record CAYSAI010000009.1, read on the forward strand.
GATCTAAGCTCGAAGGAACGATTTCTGTATCAGGATCAAAAAATGGGGCGGGGCCGCTCATTGCTGCGAGTATCCTCTGTTCTGCGCCGGTGCGTTTTTCGCATGTGCCACGTCTCACGGATGTGCAAAAGTTGCTCGATATTCTTGAGAGTATGGGAGCTATCTTGCATTGGGAAGATGAACATACGCTCACCATCGATCCACGTGATATTGATCCTGTGCATCTTGATGAGAAAAAAATGAAGAGCATGCGGTTCTCCATCTTGCTTCTTGGACCGCTCCTCGCTCGTTTTCAAGAGGTGATCGTACCTGAGCCGGGAGGTTGTTCGATCGGCAACCGTTCGATTGAGACGCATCTGCTTGCTCTCGAAGAATTGGGAGCGCGAACGGAGCGCGATGCGACGGGACTTCTCCATATGCGAGCGAAGCGTCTTCTTGGCAAACGTGTGGTGCTTACGGAGTTTAGCGTTACAGCCACGGAGAATGTGATTATGGTGGCCGTGCTCGCCGAAGGAACGACGACGGTGCATCTCGCGGCCATGGAACCGCATGTACAAGATCTGTGTCATTTTCTGAACGCTTCTGGAGCGCGTATTTCTGGGATTGGTACGCATGATCTCACGATTGTGGGCGTTGCGAAGCTTCTTCCTCCTGAGACGTGGCGCGTGGTGTCTGATGCAAACGAGGCAGCCACGTTTGCGATTGCATCGATTTTGACGCACGGGTCTCTTCGTATTCAGGATGTCATTCCAGAACATCTCGACGCGACGCTCTCGCTTCTGCGAAGGATTGGTGTGTCTTTCGAGATGGGAGATGATTGGATTCAAGTACTTCCTGTCGCATCTCTCAAAGCTTTTCGATTAAAAACCATGATTTATCCGGGATTTCCCACGGATAACCAAGCGCCGTTTGGTTTGCTCGCCACACAATGCCAAGGAACAACGCTTATTCATGATCCGCTTTTCGAGTCGCGCCTTGGCTATTTGAATGAACTGGCGAAAATGGGAGCGAACGTGATTATCGCAGATCCGCATCGGGCGGTTGTGCACGGACCAACACCTTTATATGGAACGGAGCTTCGAAGTTTGGATCTGCGCGCAGGAGCCACGATGATTCTTGCGGCGCTCATCGCTGAAGGAGAGACAACGATTCATGATGCAGAGATGGTGTATCGCGGCTACGAGGCGCTCGATACGCGTCTCGCGTCTATTGGGGCAGATATTACGTGCTTAGGGTAGAATACACCTATGACCTTCTCTCAACGTGGAATCGTGATCGGACTTGGGCTCTTTGTCGCTGGTTTTGGTCTTGGACATTGGCGTGGAGTATCGTCCGGTCCATCATTCGTAGAGGCGCGATTTATCGCGGCCACCTCAACGGGACGTGTGGTGGGCGTAGGTCAATCGCCACGTATCCCTCTTGCGGAAGATGTAGAATTCCAACTCTTTTGGAACACGTGGCAAACGATCAAAGACAAATACTACGTGAAACCTGTTTCTGATAAGGAGCTGTTTTATGGCGCGCTGACAGGGCTTGCGGCGGGCGTTCGTGATCCATACACCTCCTTTTTTCCTCCACGAGAAGCGGAAGAGTTTTCTGATCAACTCGAAGGAAAGTTTGAAGGGATTGGCGCGCAGATCGAGGTGAAAGATGCGCGCTTGCAAGTCGTAGCGCCACTCGATGATTCTCCTGCGGAAAAAGCTGGATTGCGTGCCGGCGATATTTTTGCTACGATTGATGGAAAGACAACCGACGGTCTCACGGTGGATGAGGCTGCACGACGGATTCGTGGTCCAAAAGGAACACCTGTGACGCTAACGATTGTGCGTCCAGGTTCAAGGAATAAACCATTTTCTTTGACGGTGATTCGCGATGAGATTCGCTTAAAATCCGTGAAGGTGCGTTGGTTTGAAGGGAATATCGCGCTTGTTGAGCTGACCGCCTTCAATACAGATACACCCGCGCTTTTCGAGGAAGCTTCGCGCGATCTTCTCGCAAAAAAAGCGAAGGGCATTATTCTCGATATGCGCAACAATCCAGGAGGGGCTGTGCGCACCGCACAACTCGTTGCCGGATCGTGGCTAGGAAACGAGGTGATTTTTCACGAGCGTCGACAGGGAAAAATTGTTCAATCTATCAGAGGAATTGGTCGAGGAGAACTGGCGAACATCAAAACGCTGGTCCTGATCAATGAAGGGTCGGCAAGTGCGGCAGAGATTCTCGCAGGAGCGCTCGAAGATGCGGGAAAGGCTCAAACCGTGGGAGCGAAAACGTTTGGAAAGGGGTCGGTACAAGAGTATGAAGAGCTTCCAGATGGATCGGCGCTCAAAATCACGGTGGCAGAATGGCTCACGCCGAAAGAGCGAGCGATTAATCACACAGGGCTTGAACCCATGATAAAAGTGGATCGAACAGAAGAAGATTATGACACCAAACGCGACCCACAACTCGATGCCGCCCGTGCCTTCTTTCGGGAAGGGCGATTTCCGACGGCCACAACCTCGACGTCCAGCGGGAATCCCTAACCCGCGAGGGATTTTTGCCGTGCCTACGACGCGTCTTCGCACGATCGTATCGGCAGGAGGGATTATCTTCCGTCGTCAGCCGACGGGGCTCGAGATTTTCTTCATTAAAGATCCGTTCGCGCGCTATACGTTTCCGAAGGGTAAGCAAGAACTAGGAGAAACGCTCGTGCAAACGAGTATTCGTGAGATTCGTGAGGAAACGGGTCTGCACGGCCTTCGTTTTATCGCGCCGATCGGCAAAACATCGTTTCGATTTCGTCGCGAAGGCCTCACGTTTGAAAAGATGGTGTACTTTTTCCTCTTTGAAGCGCCGATGGATGCGAAAGAACAGCTCACGGGTGAAGGAGCGATTTGGGAAGGGGCGTGGGTGAAGGCGCATCAAGCGTTTGCGATGAGTAGTTATCGCAACCTTGATCGGTTGCTTTCGCGCGCGCTGAAACTTATCGCTCAAGAGGAGCGGCAACATCGCCATCGACCGCCACGCATTTTTGTGCGATAATAGCCGCGTTCTCTCGTGTCCTATGTTTGCTGAATCCCTTTTTCTCCTGTTCGGAGCGTTCGCCGCATCCACCGCTCAGGCAAAATCCGTCTCTGTGGCGAGCGGTTTTCCTATCGCTCCATACATGGCGCCTTTTATTGCGTCGCCTCTTCGTAAGCCGAACGCCTCGCTTGCGGTGATCACGACAGGGAAAGCGTTCGTCTTGATGGATGGAAAAAGCGGTGCGCTTCTCTCCACGAAAAACGAGAAAACTCCTTACCCGATCGCCAGCCTCACAAAACTGATGACGGCGATGGTGGTGCTTGATGGAGGGCAGTCGCTGGATGAACCTATCGAACTTCTCGAAGAGGACGAACCAAGTGAAGGGAAGGTGGTACTTGGAAGGGGCGAACGTTTGATGCGACGAGAGCTTCTCGAAGCGCTCTTGATTGGTTCAGTGAATAGTGCCGGCGAAGCGCTCGCGCGGTCATTTTTAGGCGGAAAAGAGGCATTTTTGAAAGCGATGAACGCAAAAGCGAAGGAGATGCATCTTTCGCAGGCGGTGTTTTTGGACCCAACGGGGCTTGATCGAGGGAATGTAGCGACCGCACAAGAGGTCGCGACGATGATGCGGCGCGCGCTGCAATATGGGCACATTCGAGACATCACGAAAAAATCAACGCTTGAAGTGAAGATGGCCACAGGAAAATCCGTCACTATCCAAAGCACGAATCTCTTATTGAGTTCCTTTTTGAATAAACAGCCGTATACGATTTTGGCGGGTAAAACAGGGTCTCTTCCAGAAGCGGGATTTTGCTTTGCGCAAGCGACACACAATAAAGCAGGCGATGAGCTGATCACGGTCACACTTGGAAGCGAAACGCATTTCTCGCGCTATCAAGACGTGAAAGCGCTCACGGCGTGGGGATTTGAGAGTTTTGTGTGGAGATAGTAAAAAACAGCCTCATCGGCTGTTTTTCTTCTGGTAGCGGGAGTGGGGATCGAACCCACGACCTCGGGCTTATGAGTCCCGCGCTCTAACCAACTGAGCTACCCCGCCACAGGTATGACGCGTCTAGGCTGGCGGATAACTTTGTCGCGCTTTCCGCTCGCTCCTCAACGTACTTGTCAGTACGCCTCGTCGCGTGCTCAATCGCTTCGCGTTCTCCATCCAGTCTAGACGCGTCTTTTCCTCGCTACTCGTGCATACTAGCCTTGAACGTCTCAAACACTACCAGCTCATCGCTTTTTCGACAAGAAGGGGTAAATCTGCTAGAATTGTCCTTATGTTGGTTGCGACGCATGTGATCATCGGAGCCGTGATCGGGCTGTGTTTTGCTCCGGATCACGCTTTTTTTGCGCTCATTCTCGCATTTACAACGCACTTTTTGATCGACATGATTCCGCATGGAGATGCGGAGCTCTACAAGAAATATCTACGCGGAAAAGACGTGAACCGTGCGCTGACGTATGTCGTGCTCGATGTGATCGGTTCCATTTTGCTCGCGACGCTCATCCTCACACGTCCGATGGAAGCATCTGTGCGCGAGGTTGTCGCGTGGGGGATTGTTGGTGGTGTATTGCCGGATCTCTTGGTTGGTATCTACGAACAGTTTCACCTTTCCGTGTTCGAAGGGTTCCATCGGTTCCATCTGTGGTTTCATAACCTTGCCACGAAGCGTGTAGGAGATATTTCGTTTTGGAACGGCATTGTGATGCAGAGCGTGGTGATTGCTGGACTATTCTTGCTTTTTTAGGCCTTCACATTTGTGATTCTGTCATTCCTGCGAAGGCAGGAATCCACCCTAGATCGTTTCGGTTATTGTTTAGAGTAGCAACCTTCAAATCATGCCCATTATAGGATGGATTCCTGCCTTCGCAGGAATGACAGAGCTATACGTGAGGGTTATTTGAGAGATGGGTAAGCCATCTAAAATAAAACAAACTCCACACGGTTGTGTGTGGAGAATGATGGTTGCGGGGGCTGGACTCGAACCAGCGACCTCCGGGTTATGGGCCCGGCGAGCTGCCAAACTGCTCTACCCCGCTCTACGTGAGGGGAGTATACGAGGATGCTCGATCATGTGTCAAGGTAATGAGGGGTTAAGAAACGTAGACAGGTGGATTCATGATAATAAAATAATCACCCACTTTTCTTACGGTATATTCAAAATTTGTTTTCCTTTGCCCTGTCGCCGCATCACCACAGCAGGGTTCCTGTATAAATGTATTTTCGCTACCTGTTGACCATTGAGCCTTCTCAAATTCGATCATAAAGAAAAATTCGTCTTGTGAGACCTGTTTCTCTTGTAGAACATTTTTTACCTTTAAGCATTGCCAGCCGTTCGTTTCACAGCCGCGTTTCAGTAAAGCTGCGTGATCATTTGGAGAGATGTCTGTGTTCCAATTTTGGAGAGCTTCATATCCGCCTCCGTGGTACACCGACGCGAGATCGTATTGTTTTGTGTTTAAAAGGTTGAAATACGTGCTGAGGGCTTGTTTAGCGAGATGCAGGTCTTGTGTGCGAGACGCAGATGTTTCTGGTTGTGTTGATTGCGACAGCTGTTTTTTGGTAAAAGCGAAAAAGATCGCTACACCAATGAGTAAAGCGACACATGATACAAGAAGGATACCAACAAGTTTTTTTTGATTCATATCTGGTGCCGGGAGAGAGAATCGAACTCTCATGACCTTGCGATCGCGGGATTTTGAGTCCCGTGCGTCTACCAATTCCGCCATCCCGGCAGGGGCAGGGCAAGTGTACGAAACAGGACACGGAGCGTCAATCGTGGTAGCGTAGCCATCATATGAACGAGAAAATTATCCAGGGGTTGATGATAGGACTTGCGCTGCTCACGCTCGCTTGCGGGGCGTTTTTCTTGTATTCCATGACACCGCCGCCTCTTCCGATACCGCATGGTTCACTACCACCTAGCGCAAAACCCCCCATCTCTCCAATGGAGGCGCCTACGAGCACCATTCCCTCAGCAGAGCCTATCGTTGTGGAAATGTATAATCCTCCAGAAACGCACATCCTCGCGACGTTGCAAGATCGTGTGATCTATACCGAGGTAGCGAATGGGATTCGTGATAGTGAGAGAACATGGCCAGTGATGGGGATTTTTGAAAAGATCGGTGATGCGCCTGCAGAGAAGTTGTTTGAAGTGGGCAAGGTGGGGGAATATGCGTATGACGTACGTATAAGTCCAGATAAAAAGACGATTCTCATCAATCTTGAGAGCAAAATTCAGGTGTTCGATCTTGCAACGAAGCATCTAAAGGATGTGTTTCTCGCTGAAGGAGATGTGCTTGGTGTGGTATTTTCTCCTGATGGAAAAGAACTTTTTGTGTGGGATCAGATTTATGCAGGAGCAGGAGAGGGCGGCTTGCTTGAGAGCTATATCTTACATCGTGTGAACATCGCTACGAAAGAGAAGCTTGTGTTAAAAACGGACACCGCAGACGAGAGCTTTTCTGTGGATGTATGGCGTGATGACAATAAAATTCTCTTAACGAGTACGCAGGGTACGCAGCTTTATTTTTTCGACTTACGAACACACGAGATGAGGCAGACACCAGATATGGATACAGAAGGCGTCGGATGGTTGATGTTGAGTCGTAGTGGAAACCGTGCGGCGTTTGTGACAGATTTTATTTCTGATGCGTGTAATGACATGTCGGGCGATGCTCCAAGTATGTATAAGATGATCGAGCCTGTAACGGGAAAGAGTTTCGGAACCTTTGGTCTAAAGGATCATCGTGTGTATGTCATGGGCTTTTCTCCTAACGATCAAGAGGTGCTCTATAGCGCAGAAAAACCTCCGCTCACGCAAGAGAACGGCGCGTGTGATCAAGAGCCTTCAAAAACGTTCTATCGAAAACATCTCGCGACAGGAAGAACCACCTCGCTCACGAAAGTTCAAGCGGATGCTTTGAAGGAGAGCTGGAAATAACAAGCAAAGAGAAAGGACGAGTGGCGCACGCTACGCGCTCTTTCGCGTACGTTTTTTCGTCGGTTTATTCGCGAGCACTTCCATCGCTTGTTCAAGCGTAAGCGTTTTTCCGACAAGATCTTTCGGAAGGGTCGCGTTCTTGCTGCCGTGTTTGACATACGGACCGTATTTTCCCTCATGAAGCGTGATAGGCTTTCCGTCTTTTGGATGCGTGCCGATCGCTGTTCCTGCGGAAAATGTCTTGCCACCGCGTCCACGTTTCGGTTCCGCGAAGAGTTCAAGCGCGCGAGCAAGCGTGATCGTCCAGACAGAATCTTCCTTTTTCAGCGAGCGAAAATCCCCATCATGCACGACATACGGGCCGAATCGCCCAAGACCGGCGCGAATCTCTTTTGTAGAATCGGGGTGTGTTCCAAGGAGACGAGGCATCGATAAGAGAAACAGCGCTTTTTCGAGCGTCAGCGTATCGAGAGGCGTGTCTTTTGGCACGCTTGAACGCTTTGGTTTTTTCGCCTTCTTGCCTTTTTCTTCCGAATCTTCGCCAAGTTGCACGTACGGGCCGAAACTTCCTGTACGCAAATAGACGTTCAGCCCGTTTTCTGGATGAATGCCAAGGCTTGTCGGGCCTTGTTGCTGCTGTCCAAGAAGCTCTTCAAGCGTCTCGAGTGTGAGGTCGGCAGGCGCGTACGTATCAGGAATGTTCGTTTTCACGGGTGTTTTATGCGTTGGATGCAATCCTTCGACGTAGGTGCCGAAGCGTCCGAGACGCACCTCGATATCTGGAACAGCCGGAAGAAGGAGTCGGCGCGTTTCCTGTTCTGGTGCGGACGCGAGTTCTGTATCTACGGTGGACTTCAAACCATGCTCACCAAAATAGAACGCGCGCAAATACGGAATCCACGCCTCTTTTCCTTCGGCGATGCGGTCGAGATCTTCTTCCATGCGCGACGTAAACTGCGCATCTACGAATATTGGAAAGTGTTTTTCCATGTATTGCGTGACGATCATGCCCGTAAACGTAGGCACGAGCGCAGATTGCTGCTTGCGCGCATAGCCGCGATCGAGAAGCGTACTCACGATGCTCGCATACGTGCTTGGTCTGCCGATGCCCACTTTTTCCATGTATTGAATCAGCCCCGCCTCGGTGAAGCGTGCAGGTGGTTTCGTTTCGTGTCCTTCCGGCGTCAGTTCTTTCAGACGCGCGTGCTCGCCCTCTTGAAGAGGAGGAAGAAGCCGCTCCTTCTCATCGAGCGCAAGCTCGGGATCGTCATGACCTTCCGTATACGCTCGCAAAAACCCCGGAAAAAGAATGCGCGTCCCGTTCGCGACGAACTGCGCTGATCCTTCAAGAAAGGTGTAGGTCGTTTGTTCTTGTTCCGCAGGCGTCATCTGCGAGGCGATGGTTCGCATCCAAATAAGCTCGTAGACGGCATGTTCCGCGCCATGAAGCCCCGTCTCTTGCGGCGGACGAAAATCAAGCGAAGGACGAATCGCCTCGTGTGCCTCTTGCGCGCCTTTTGTTGCGGCATAGGTTTTCACATGCGAAGATACGTACTCTGCGCCGTAACGTTCGCGTACAACGGCTTGAATGCGTGATGTGGCCTCTGCAGAGAGATGTACGGAGTCTGTACGCATGTAGGTAATAAATCCATGTTCGTAGAGGGATTGCGCGACGCGCATGGTGTCTTTCGAGGAAAGTCCAAGCTTGCGATTTGCCTCTTGTTGAAGCGTGGACGTAATAAAAGGCGCAGATGGATGTTTTTTCACGGGTTTCACGTTCCGTGTGCGAAGCGTCCACGTGGTGTGCGAGGAGAGTGTATCAACTAGTTTTCGCGCTTCCATTTCGGTGAGTAAGTGCGCTTTACTCTCTTTTTTGAGCGCGCCCGTTGTTTCATCAAAGTCTTTTCCTGTGGCGATAGGAGCGCCGTCAAGCGTTTGGAGCGTTGCTTCAAAGGTCGTGTTGTGCGCTTCGAGCGAGGCTTTCGCATCCCAATACCCCGCTTTCAAGAAGCGAAGACGGGCACGTTCACGATCAACCAGCGCTTTGAGCGCGGCGCTCTGTACGCGTCCTGCAGAAAGGCCGTACGCGATTTTCCGCCATAAAATAGGGGAGATACTGTATCCAACGAGACGATCTAAAATACGACGCGTTTCTTGTGCGCGCACGAGGTCTTCATCAAGCGTTCGTGGGTGCATAAACGCTTTCTCAATGGCGGATTTCGTCATTTCATGAAACACGGTGCGATGCACCGGAATTTTTGGTTTGAGAATATCGAGCAAATGCCAGCTAATACTTTCTCCTTCGCGGTCGTCGTCCGTCGCGAGGTACAACGTATCGGCCTCTTTCATCGCGCGTTTGATTTCATCGAGAATTTTTTTCTTGCCACTTGGAATAAGATAGAGCGGTTCAAAATCATGATCTACGTCCACCCCAAGCTGGCCTTTAGGGGTTTTTTTGAGGTCGGCAGGAACATCTTTGGAAGATTGGGGGAGGTCGCGCACATGCCCCATAGAGGCTAAAATCGTGTAATCAGAGCCAAGAAATTTGCGGATGGTTTTCGCTTTTGTGGGGGACTCGACGATAACGAGATGGCGCATATGAGGAGGATGGTAGCACAAAACGAGCCGTACGCCACTTTAGAGAGCGATCCACGCTCCCGAGGGTTCTTGCTGTACGAGGCCTTGCAGCTCAAGAAGACCAAGCCTGCTCACGAGCGTTTCTGCGGGTTGAGGGAGTTTTGTCGTGAGCTGTTCCACCGAGAGGCCATCGGGTTCTTTCGAGAGCGCTTCCATGATGGGCGTGTCCTGCGGATTCGCGTGAAGATGCGTACGCGTTTTTTCGACCGCAGTTGGGGGTTCAAGAGCGAGCGCTTGCCACACATCGTTTGCACTCGTACATAAGCGTGCGCCGCTCGCGAGAAGCTTGTGCGTACCTGTTGAGGTGGGCGAAAAAATACTTCCTGGAACGGCGAGTACTTCGCGTCCAAGTTCAAGAGCGATACGCGAGGTAATCATGGTGCCGCTTCGTTCCTGCGCTTCGATCACGATCACGGCATGGCAGAGCGCGGCAATGAGACGATTTCGTTCAGGAAAGTTTTTTCGATAGACGCGTGTTCCTTCGGCGTACTCGCTGATCACAGCACCTCCTTTTTCGATGATATCGTTCGCGAGCGTCGCGTGTTGCTGCGGAAAAATCTCGTGAGAGAGCACGCTCGAACCAAGAACGGCAACGGTGGGGAGGTGGTGTTTGAGCGCGCTTCTATGAGCGCTTCCATCAATGCCGACGGCGAGTCCAGATACGATGCACACGGGCATGCATGCAAGCTCTCGCACAAGATGTTCGGTCACGCGAAGGCCGTACGAACTGGGTGCGCGCGTGCCGATGATCGCGATCATGGGAAGTACGGGAAGTGTTCCACGGCAAAAAAGGCGTGTTGGCGTGTGTTTTTCAAGATGCGCAAAACGTGTCGGCCAATCCGAGGCGCTCGCGTCTATCGTACGAAAGGAAAGATCAGGCACGCTTCACTCCGTTCCACAGGTTGCTCGCGGCGTCAAGTCCTTCGTGAATCCATGTGGAAAGAGCTTTTTCGCTGGTTTCGAGGAGAGGCTGTACGAGCGTTTCTTCTGAGGCGGAAAACGGTTCAAGGACGTATGTTTCGATGGGTTCGGGAGTCAGTGGGCGTCCGATTCCAAGGCGTAAACGCGCAAAATTCCGTGTGCCGAGATGTTCCTCGAGAGAGAGGATGCCGTTGTGGCCTGCGGATCCACAATCGAAAGCAAAACGCCTCGTACCAAGCGGAAGATCAAGATCATCGTGCACGATAAGGAGGTCTTGCAGAGAGAGCTTGTAATACGTAAGAAGAGCCGAGACCGCCTGTCCTGACAGATTCATGAAGGTCGTTGGGAGAGCGCAAAGCACCGCTTCTTTTCCATCAAACGCTTTCGCGATATGGGCGTGAAGCGCGTTTTTTTGAGAGAACGTCCCTTCGTGTGCGAACGCAAAACGTTCCACGGCACGCCAGCCGAGGTTGTGGCGCGTGAGAGCATAGCGTTCGCCGGGATTTCCGAGGCCAATGAGCAATTTCATAACGTCTACCGCCACTTTTGACGGCGCATCGTTTGGTTGACGAGCTTCGGTTTCTCGACGATCTTGCCCGCGACCGCTTCCATTCCAGGACCGCGTACGTTGCGCGTTTTCGAGGACTTCGCGACAGGTACATTTTCCGCTTTCACGACGATGGGTGTGCCATGGAACCCAAACTTTGCGCGCAACCGTTTCTCGAAAAATCGCACCCAGTTTTGATGGACAGACTCTTTCTCACCAACCACCGTAATCACGAACGTGGGTGGGGCAACGGCAACCTGCGCGGCATCAAAAATACGTGGCGATCTTGGCCCATAGGTTTGCAGCGGTTTCATGCTCTTGATACACGCTTTGAGGAGTTTATTGAGCGCGTTATAATCAATCATGCGATGACGTTCGGCTTGAATCGCGAGCGCTTCATCGAGAATGGCGTGGACGCGTTGTTTTGCTACGGCGCTCGTAAACACAAGCGGCGCCCAGCTCAAAAAGGGAAAACATTGACGAATGAGTTTTTCGTATTCATCAGGCGTGCCCGTTTTTTTGTTCTGCACCAAATCCCACTTATTCGCGACAAGAAGAAGGCCTTTACGTTCGTACTCGAGAACGCCGGCAAGATGACGATCTTGCGCGGTGGGGTCTTGCGTTGCATCAAACACGAGAAAGGCGATGTCGCACTCTTTAATCGCCTCGCGATTGCGTTTAATACCCTCTTCTTCGAGACGATCATCAATTTTCGCCATTTTTCGCATGCCAGCCGTATCTACTAGCACAAGATCGCGCTCTTTATAGCGAAACGGCGTGTCTTGCGGCTCGCGCGTCGTATGAGGGAGAGGTGACGTAATCACGCGCTCTTCACCGAGAATGGCGTTCGTAAGAGAAGATTTTCCTACGTTTGGCCGACCTACAAGCGCGATGCGGATCGGTTCAAGTTCGTGAAGCGGAGCAGGGGGTTTCTTCATCGCGCGAAGCTTCTCGTGAATATCATCGAGCAAATCGCCAATGCCAAGGCTCGTGACGGCGCTCACGGCGCGCGCTTCGCCTATGCCAAGGCGCTTCCACGAGGCAATCTCTTCCGTACGCACGTGCGAGGGTTTATCAAGTTTATTCACCAGCAAAAACGTCGGTTTTCCTGTTTTACGAGCCGCACGCGCGATCTCTTCATCATCAGGAAGAATGCCCGTTTTTCCATCGCCGAGAAACACAAGGACGTCCGATTCTTTCATGGCGTACGTACTTTGGGCGAAAATACTGTCGCCAACTTCATTCGATTCAACGTCCATACCGCCCGTATCCACCAGCTCAAACACGTCGCCGCGCCACAACACATGCCCGTAGCGACGGTCGCGGGTGGTGTGAGCTTCGGCGCTCGTGAGAGCGTTTGCCTGCTCGGTGAGCTTGTTCCAGAGCGTGGATTTCCCCACGTTGGTACGACCAATAAGAGCGACGCGCGGCAATCGCTCGTGTTTCGTCGAGCGTGGGCTATCTGTTTGCTCGGTAGGGACGGAAGATGGTTCCGGTTCAGTATTCATAATAGAGGGAGAAAATATCAGCGGGCATTCACGAAGGCAAAGCTTGCTTCGCCTAAGACAAGCAGAAAATCCGTGGTTTGGGAATAGCTGCGTTCTTCGGTGGTGGTATCAAGGGGGAACGTTCGATAGCTGCCAGCGTTCCCTGTTTTGAGCTGATCTGCTGTAAGACTCACCACGTCGGCTTGAAGAAGTTTTTGTAAACGGGCGAGTTCTTTGGGCTTTTTGCCTCCTGTGAGGTCATAAATACTGGTGCGTTCAAACCCACGTTTGGTCGCATTGCCCAGATTCATGATCTCATATCCGGACGTCTCGAGTTTTGCGGCAGCTTGTGCGGCGAAGTTCGTTCGGAACGTGCCGTTTTTGATTTCAAGCTTGATGGTTTCTTCTGGACGGACCGCGGCGATCTGTTGCGTGCGTGTTTGAAACGGGTTTTGAACGATCTCGCGAATCTGCGACCAATCGGGTTCTTTTGGAAAGAGCATGTACGATCCACCGACATTTCCGCTCGTGAGCACGCCGTCTGGCGCATCCGTGAGCGTTGTGAGCGTCATATTCTCACGAGAAAAGTCTTTTGCCATAGGCGCAAACTTGAGAAGATCCCAGACGGAGAGGTTTGTTTGCACATGATCGCTGATGGCGCGATAGATATTTGCGAGCTTCCCCGGATCACTCAGTGTTCCAAGTGAGAGGAGCTTTTCGCGTACGGCGAGCATCACGAGTTGCTGACGACGACTGCGTGCGAAATCCGAGCCTTCGCCGTTATTCCCATGGCGACTTCTTGCGAAGATGAGCGCTTGTTCGCCGTTCATGGCTTGGAGACCTTTTTTGAAACTGACAGTTTTCCAGCCGTTTGGCGGATTCGTGGTGGGATAGGTGGGGTCGGTAAAGCTGGTTTCGACGTTCACGCTGATGCCATCGATTGCCTCAATAAACGTTTTGAAGCCCTGAAAATCAATACGAACGACATGATCTATCGGCACTTCGAGTAAGTGGGAAAAAGCCTGCGCGGTACGAATAGCGCCTTCTCCGGGAGCATCTTGTTCCGCATACGCATGAACGGCGTTGATTTTTTCGAACCGACCTGACCCAAGCGGATACGCGAGATCACGCGGCAGCGACACAACTCCTATTTTATTCGTTTCTGTATCAATAGAGGCGAGTAAAATCGAATCGGTGAGATTTGAGCCTTCGTGTCCAGCACCACCGATACCGAGCACGAGGATGTTCATGCGACCTTCTTGTGCTTCAGGGAGCGTAACGGTTTTTGCATCCGTCACGCCGAACAGCCACCGTCGCACCGTGCTGATCACGGGCGTTCTTCGTGAGTTTGCAAGTTCAAGCGGTGATCCATGATTCGACAGATACGACCATCTTGCGCCAAACGCGGAGGCAATCACCACCACGAAAGCGAAGAGCGTCGCGATGATGTAATGCCCACGTTTGAGCTGGTCTTCTGGCGAGGAGAGGAGGTTAGGGGAGGGCGCGTGCATGTTGGTGGATGGTAGCATAAAGGGAGAAGCGTGGCGAGAGATTCGCGTACGCTTTCTTCTGTGCTATACTCCTTTCGACTATGTTCTTTCGCTTGCCATCGAAGCGTTCTTTCCTTGCTGGACTGCTTCTTCTCACGTTTCTTTTTGGCGCGCAAGGCGTGCAACCGGTGTTTGCGCGCCATCAAGCTGGTCATGTAGACGCTCCAGCTCCAGCTACGACTCCAGCTACGACTCCAGCTCCTGCTACGACTCCAGCTCCCGCTCCCGCCCCGGCAGCCGCGCCTGCGGCAGGACAAACTGGCTTCCAACAAGTTCTCAATAATACGACCGGTCTTTCGAACTGTCCCGGAGGAGATTCTGCACCAAGGACCACCCGCCAAAGGGCCGTACTTGCTGCTGCCAACACAATAGGAAATATTGCTGCCGGTCCAGTGGGCGGGGTGCTGGCAGAAGCACACGTTCAACCAGATGGCGGAACTATTTCCGCCACCGGGTGTATCTCTCAAATCGTGGGCTTCGTCGTTACGCTTATTTTCGCGATCATTAGTTACTTCCTTTCAAAAGTCCTGGTGCTTCTCACGAGTGTGCTCATCGTGTTTGCGAAGTACAACGGTTTCAATACAGCGCCGCCCGTCCAAATTGGGTGGGTGATTATACGCGACATCGTCAACATGTTGTTTATTATTTTGTTGTTGGCAAGCGCGTTTGTGACGATCATTGGACAGGGAACAAAATACGAATTGCATTATAGTACGATTCTTCCCAAACTCTTGACCGCCGCGATTCTCGTGAACTTTTCGCGTACGATCATGATGCTCGGGATTGACGCATCGCAGGTGTTTACGCTCACGTTTATTTCGGCGTTTGAAGGCACGATCGCCGGAAATATTTTTCAAGCATTTGGTATTTCGCACATGACATCGTTTCAATCCACCTCTACCGCCGTAGGCGCTGACGCGGCGGTGGAAGTGGTAGATATCGCGCTTGCGTATCTTCTATCTATCTTTCTTCTTGTCACGGCCGTAGCGCTCATTTTGGTGTATGTGGGGTTTTTCATCTTTCGTATCGTGGGGTTGTGGATGTTGATCATTTTTTCTCCGATATGGATCGTCACCACGCAACTTCCAGAGAAAGCTCTCACCGGTTTAAAGGGTATTTCTGACGAATTTAGTGCCAAAAGTACGGCGCTTTTGACGGGTGGTCCTATCATGGCCTTTATGATGTGGCTCGCGTTTGCGACGCTGCAACAAACGGCAGGTGCAGGGGGCATGAGTGCGGGTGCTACGAGTGCCAATGCCCTTGGCTTCGAGTTCCCTGACACGATTGTAGGAGATGTAACGGGTTTCATTACGCGGATTGGAAGCGTGCCGCAACTCGCGGGCTTTATTGTTGCTGCGGTGATGCTTGCGGCAGGATCAGCTATAGCGATGAAGACAGCGGGGAGTATAAGCCCTCATATGGAAAAGTTTGTGGGAAAGGTGACAGAACACAGGGATAAGTGGGCTAGTCGCTTACAGCGCGCGCCATGGACGATGGCGAAAGGTGGAACAAAAATGGCGGCTGGTGCGTTGAATACGACCTATGGATTGTCGACGAAGTTAGCAAGTGGGCTTGCAACAGGAGTTGCGGGTTCTGCAGGAAAAGGTCTTCTTACGCGGTTGGGGGGAGTGGCTGGTGATGCGATGAGACTTGTTCCAAGGGTCGGAGATACACTCGCGACAGGTGCAGCAACGAGGGTCGGGGCTCTTCGTGGAGCATCCCTCGCAGCAGACAAGAAAACCATGGACGAACGTATGGGTAACCTCAATAGTCTTGCTCCTGCTGATCGTGCTGCTGCGCTTCAACGGATGGGAGGAGACGGGATTCTTGAATCGCAAGCAACGAACATGCGCGTTCATGAGGAACTTTCGAAGCCGGAAATGCGAAAAGAGCTTTTGACGAAGATGCAAAACACGCATAAAGAACGACTTCTTGCAGACGCTCACGCAAATTCTCAGCGAACGAATGGACGCGATCTTAACAAGGCTGAAGTCGATGGACTGGAGAAAGAACATGGGTTGCAAGCAAAAGCTCTTGCACAAACAGATCTGAAAAATGAAGAAACCAAGCGTCTCGCGATATTAGAAGGGTATGCAACAAAGGCGCACGATGTGCCACAACAAGAGGCGATCAAGAAAGATCGTGAGAAGAACATGCGTTATGCAGATACTCCTGAAGGAGATGTCGCGTATAAGGCACAGGTAGGAAAGGTTTTGGATGGCTCTGCCGATATGAAAGAGATTGATCCAAGCGTGATGAAGGATGGTCGCTTTGCGTATGAGATGCTTGTAGCAAAGGGAGTTATGAAGAGCGATGGCAGCGGTCTAGATGAGACACGGCTTGAAAACTTTCGAGAACAGTTTAAAGACCAGAAAGAACTCTTGGCGACCGTTGAACTTATTGCGAGCCAAAGTAAGGGTGGTGGAACTTCACAAGCAAGTCTTACGAACTCGATGCGTCAAAAAGATGCGTATGGCGCTGAACGGTTGTTCGCAACGAATGGAAATGGTGAGGCCATGTACTCTACGAAAGAAAGTACTGCTCTGAATGCTCTCAAAGGAGGAAGTTCTGCTCATGTGGGGTCGGCGATCGCAGCGGGTATTTCTGTACGGGAAATCCAAGCCGCTCTTGATCCAATCGCTGGAGCGGATGCAACAATGAATCAACTTGCGAGCTTGGTTGAAGATTTAGCGAATGCGGCTACGACAACAAAAGATGCTGCAACACAAACAGCAGCTCTGAAACAAATCGACAATTTGCTTTCATCAGCAAGAAAAGCGGACGCATCTAGCGCTCAATTGGTACAGATCGTTACCGCAGCTATTGGAACACCGGAAAAAGCAGAGGCTCTCTTGGCAGGGTATCCAGGTCTCTCTTCTGATAAGCAAGGGCAGGCACTTCGTATCGTAAGCTCTGCTGCATCCCTTGAAAGTGAAGCCCCTATAGAAGAGTCTATGACGCATATTCGTGAAAAGATTTTTCCACAAACAGCACAACACGATATTCCTACAGGAAGAATGGGTAAGAAAAAAGTTGATGAAAAAGTTCAAGATGGATTTGAAACAAACGCGATGGGAGATACGGTGTATGAGGATTTAGGAAGAACAATTAAGAAAAAGAAATTTAAGACGGTTCAAGTGGAGGTATCTGTTCCTCTTACAGAGACTCGTTCGCGCTCTGCCGCTATGGGCAAGGCTCTTAGTCCAAAAGAAACGACCTAACCTATGACCCGCGACGCCTGGCTTGCTCATTTTGAAAGCGCTCCTGAACCCGTTCAGGTGTATCTTTTGAGTGAGGCCTCGGGTGAGGCAGAAAACGCCGCGCAAGCGAAGCTTGGGTTCGACCACGACGCGTGGGAACGCCTCATGTCTCTTGCGTGGGATGCACTTTTCGAGAAGCTTCCGCACGATGTGTTTCTTGCGCGTCTCGTGACGCTTGTCTCAACGCACGATCCGCTTGATGTCGAGCGCGAGCTTTCGCTTCACCTCTTGTATCCGCTTGCCGACATGCTCGACTGGGATATGGACGCGCGCTTGAAAGAGCTTGGTGTGCCGCTCGAAGGTATTCCCACGAACATCCGTATCTCGCTGAAACCCATGTCGTATGGCGCGGCCGTGCGTCGCATCGTTATGGAAGCGCGCATTAGTTTGCTCGGCGAGGAAGCGGCGCGGCGCGTGCGCGAGCTGTTTGGGTCGTACGTCAAACGCATTCGTACCATCGAACAGGTGCGCGAGGCGCTCATTCGTTCGATGACGGACGGCGGCCTTGGGTGGTCAGCTGATCAAATAGAAGCGTTCATCACGGCGGCGAATAGTTTGATGCAACGCGTGCCCGTGCTTTCAGAAGAGGAATACACGCGGTATCTTGAACAAACGTCGCGTGAGCAGGAAGTGGCGATTCAAGAACGTGCGCACGCAGAAAAACGCGCGGCAGCAAAGGCGCTTCAAGGCGACATGACAAGCGCGCTTGATCAGCGTGTTCGTAAACCCACCTTTTCCTCGCTTATTGATGCAACGACGGAAGAGGCGTTTATGCTTGCGGCCGTACAACATCTCGATGAGTATCTTGAACGACGCTTGCGGAACGTTATTTCGACACGGCTTCGCGGTGTTCGTAACGATGCGCAGGCGCGCGAAGTGCTTGCTCGTGATGCAAAAGTGGGTGGGCTTGGGCAAACGCTCGAAGAAACCGACCGCATCGCGAAGGTGATTGAGCAGGTGTATCAAGAAAAGCACGACGCGATCGCGCTCGAAGAAACATCGAAAATCCAAGGATTTGTCGAAACGCAAACGGCGCGTATTCAAGAGCGACAAAAAGGCGAGGAAGCGGAACGTGAGAAGTGGTACCAAGAGCGGATGGCGTCCGTGGCGCAAGGAGAAACGGGTTCCGTAGCGTCGCTCAAAGCACTGATGCGCGGCGTGCAAGTGGTGGGGCCGGTGTGTGATCCAAGCGCGAACGTGCAGGTGCGCGTGGATGGAGGGGTGGTGAATGCTGGTTCGCTCGACGGCATTCAAGGAAGTGTGCGGCTCATGAGTCTTACGGATGAGCTTCAAACGATGGATCTCGCGCGTTTTCGTCGTATGGCGAAAAATCCTGAAGATGCGAAGAAAAAGCTCTTGCAAAAACTCCATACGCTTCAACAGGAATCCGAAGAGCGTTGGATCGAGGGCGTGAAGAAGTGGCGCGAATCGCCGCTTCAAGCGATGTACCTCGCGATGGTCTCGCAAGCGTTTCGTGAGGCGCGTCCCGTCAGCGAGCTTGCAGCGCATGACGCCGCTTCGAGACTGACGCAGCTTACGCCTGAAGAGATGGGAATTTTGATTGAGCTTAATCAACAGCTTGTTTTCTAGCGTATGCCTGAAAAGTTTGTCGTGCCGCAATTTATTGATAACGAAGACAAAATTTTAGGACCGATCACGGTACGACAATTTTTGATCTGTTTATTCGCCCTTCTTCCCGTATTTCTCTTTTATCAAATTTTTCCGTTCATGTATTTTGTCCCCCTCGCTATTCTTACTGTTGGGCTGGCAGCCATTTTTGCTTTTTTGAAAGTCAACGGACAACCGTTCCATATTTTTGCCGTCAACGCTCTGCAAACAAGCATGCGACCAAAGCTTCGTGTGTGGAATAGGCAGCTCGATGAGACAGCGATCCGTGCCTATCTGAAACAAGAACGCGAGCTCGCAGAAATGCCTGTCGTCGCGCGCGCAGAACGAAAAGCGAACCCAACGGCGAGACACTTGCAAGACCTCTCCCTTATGGTAAACACGGGAGGGGTGTATAATCCAGATGACGACGTATGACCAACAATGCTCTTGCCGGATCGAAGCCCGGCGTATCGGCGCAAAAGTATCTTGATATCTCCGAAATTCGCGAAGATATCGTCACTCTCAAAGATGGCACGATTCGTGCGGTGCTTGCCGTATCGAGTATTAACTTCGCCTTGAAATCCGTGGATGAACAAAATGCCATCGTACAAGGCTACATGCAGTTTTTGAACGGACTCGATTTTCCCATTCAGGTGATTATCCAGTCGCGTAAGATGAACATCGATACGTACATGCGACAGCTCGATGCAAATGAGAAGGGACAGGGAAGTGATCTCTTGAAGAAGCAGATTCGCGACTATCGTGATTTTATTAAGCAACTCGTGAAGATGGGAGATATCATGCAGAAGCGGTTTTACGTGGTGATTCCGTATAACCCCATGGTGGATAAAGAAAACACGGGAGGGCAAAAACAGTTTGGAGAACGCCTTTCTGATCTTTTTTCGCCGCGCATTGGTATCAAGCTTTCAGAAGAGCGTTTTCAAAAGTATAAGTTCGAATTAAGCTTGCGTGTGAGTCAAATTATTGGGGGATTATCTTCCATGTCGTTAAACGCGGTACAACTCGATACGCAAAGCCTTATCGAACTGTATTACACGGTGTATAATCCAGATGTGTTCGAATCGCAGCGCATGGCGAACCTCGGTGAGCTGCAGGTGGAAATCTAGCCTATGCCCTTTACCCCCCAAAAACCTCCGTCCGCTCTTGATCCAGAGCGCGTCCTCGCGAGCGGCGTGAAACTCGAAAAAGGCCTCTCGAAAGAGGAGCTTCGACGACGTCAGCAAGAAGAACAGGTGGCCGTTCAAGAAGAAAAAGTGTATCGGCAAGGCGTGGCGAATATCAAAGATTTGATCGCGCCCGCCTCGATGAAGGTTGATCCGTCGTTCGTACAGCTTGGTGATGTGTATTGTCGGACGCTGTTTGTGGTTACCTATCCGCGCTATCTTTCTGTGGGATGGGCGTCGCCGCTCATCAATTTGAGTACGCAGCTCGATATTTCGATGTTTTTCTATCCGATTCCTTCGGAAGTTATCTTAAAACAACTGAAACGCAAAGTGGGTATTTTAGAGGCGCAAGTTTCCTCTGATGCGGAAACGGGAAAGCCACGCGATCCGCAAACAGAAACGGCTCTTCGCGACGTGGAACAGCTGCGTGATGATCTAACGCAAGGGATCGAGCACTTTTTTCAGTTCGCGTTCTATTGTACGTTCTATTCAACCGATCGCGTTGAGCTTGATCGCGTGACGGCAAGTGTGGAAAGCACATTTGGGTCGATGTTGATTTACACGAAACGCGCGTTCTATCAGTCTGAACAGGGCTTTAACTCGACGATGCCCGTTGGCAACGACGAACTCCAAATTTCGTTCAACATGAGTACGTCG
Source organism: uncultured Gammaproteobacteria bacterium (assembly GCA_964428975.1). Classification (GTDB taxonomy): domain Bacteria; phylum Patescibacteriota; class Patescibacteriia; order 2-12-FULL-60-25; family 2-12-FULL-60-25; genus JAGOUA01. The sequence goes on from CAYSAI010000009.1 coordinate 25,323, forward strand.
CCGATTGCGTCGTCATTTCCGTTTACGTCGGCAGAACTTACGTCAGACAACGGCATCTTGTATGGCATCAACCGTCACAATAACTCACTGATCTTGTTTGATCGATTTTCTTTGCAGAACGCGAACGCCGTTATTTTTGCGACATCTGGCGCAGGAAAAAGCTACGCCGTGAAACTCGAGATCGTGCGCGCGATGATGATGGGTGTTGAGGTGATCGTGATCGATCCAGAGATGGAATACAAGAACCTTTCTGATGCGGTCGGCGGAACCTATATCAGTATTTCGCTCGCGTCAAAAGCGAAGATTAATCCGTTTGATCTCCCTCGTCCTATGGGCGAGACGTATCAAGTGGATGATATTATTCGCAGCGCGGTTATCACGATTAAGGGGCTTCTGCGTTTGATGCTTGGGCATGTGACGGCCATGGAAGACTCGCTTCTTGACCGCGCGCTTCTTGAAACGTACGCGAAGAAAGATATCACGGCCGCATCCAATCTTGCCGAGGTAGAACCACCTGTTTTGCGAGATTTTCAAGACATTTTAGAGGGTATGGAAGGAACGGCGGAACTGATTATCAAACTTGGTAAATTCACAGAAGGAACGTTTGCGGGACTGCTGAATTCGCCGACAACCGTACAAACGAACAACCAGCTGGTCGTATTTTCCGTGCGTGATTTGGAAGATGAGCTGCGTCCGCTCGCGATTTATATGATCATCAACTATATTTGGAACGTGGTGCGCTCGCAGCGAAAGAAGCGTATTCTCGTGATTGATGAGGCGTGGTGGCTGATGCAATCAGAAGATTCGGCGAAGTTTATTTTCGCGCTCGTGAAACGTTGTCGGAAGTATTTCTTGGGTATTACAACGATTACGCAAGATGTGAACGACTTCCTTACCTCGCCGTACGGGCAGGCCATCGTGACGAACAGCTCGATGCAGCTACTGCTTAAACAGTCTCCTGCGGCGATTGATCTTATTGCGCGAACGTTTTTGCTTACGCAATCGGAGAAGTATCTCTTGCTTGAATCAGGTGTGGGAGAAGGGATTTTCTTCGCTGGGTCGAAGCATGCTGCTGTACAAATCGTTGCGTCGTATACAGAAGATCAAATCGTCACGACAAATCCGCAACAGCTTCTTGAAATGGAAGCGCGTAAACATAAGGCGGAAGCTTCTTAATTTGCTATGAATTTTACGACCAAGCGTTGGCTATTTCTCGCAATACTTCTTGTGGCGTTGATCGGTATTATCTGCACGATCTATTTCTTGTTCTGGAAACCGAACCAAAAAGAACGTGCGCTTGCTCCTACGCCTCAAACGCAGGCACAAGAGCCACTTCCGCAGGCAGGAACGCTTGATCCGCTTGTGTTCAAAAAACCAACGACGCCCGCACCAGCGCCAGATAGCCCAGAGGAACAAGAGCGGAAAGCGCGTGAAGCCTTATTCCGTCGAGCGAGAGATCTCACGTCGCGAGCAGCAACGTTCTCGAATGCGGATGGTTTTCAAGCGATCACGCAGGTGTATACCGATGCTTCTTCCGATATGCAGGCGTTTCTGGAAGAAGAACGCAAGCGTTTAGCAGAGGCACACGCCACGCTCGCGCTTCCGTATGTGCAAACGACGCGCGGCCTTACGGCGAAACTTGTCCAAGATGTAGATGTACGAAGCGCCACGGCTGTTCAAGTAGAGGTGGAAGTACAGCAGCGCATCGAAGATGGAACGAACGTTTCTACGAAGCAACGAAAAGTGGTGCTGGATCTTGCGAAACAAGGAGAGCTTTGGCTACTCACACGACTCACGTGGGATTGAGACGTGAAACCTCACCCCCTTGCCCCCTCTCCTTCGTAAGGAGAGGGGGATCGTATGATCTCTCTCCTCTATCCTGAGCACTGTATCACGTGCGACGCGCCTCTTGAGTGGGTGTGTTCTTCGTGTATACGGCGTATTGCTTGGTTGATGGAGCCGAGAGCCGCGAAGCCTCTTCCTTCCGGACGTGGGCCTGTCGTATCGACCGTTCTTGCGTGCGCCTCGTATACCGATCCTGTCTGGCAAGCGTGTATTCGCGCGGTAAAATACGAACAGATGCACGTGCTCACGCCACGTTTGAAACACATGATCAAGTCTTGGCGTGAAGTGTTTCATGGATGGATGCTTGAGGAAGGGGAGGGCTACGCGATCGTGCCTGTTCCGACGAATCCTGCCCATCTTCTCGAACGAGGACGTGACCATATGGACGTATGGAGTGACGTGTTCGCCTCACTTCTTCCAAACGCCTGCGTGAGACGTGATCTTGCGCTTCGAACCACGTCCGATCATGCGCATGCGAAGTTCGTCCTCGAAGCTTCTCGCGAAGAAGCTGCGCAGGAAGTGTTTACGCTCACGGGAACCGTTCCAGAGAAGGTTGTGCTCGTGGATGATGTCTACACGAGCGGCGCCACGCTTCAAACGCTCGCGCGACTTTTTCAAGAACAGGGCACGCGTGAGGTGCAAATACTCGTCGCGGCGATCAGCTAAGAGCTCTCTTGCATGAATACCCCCCTAGGGGTATGCTTTTTGTATGAACAAAGACACACCAAAACTCCTTCGACGGCTCAAGATTATCGAAGGACAAATTCGAGGGTTGCAAGACATGCTTGTGAATGAGGCCTATTGCATCGACGTCATCACGCAAACATCTGCCGTGAAACAAGCGCTTTCGAAGGTGGAAGATGCACTGCTTCTGCACCATCTTTCGCATTGTGCCATCAATCAAATCAAAAGCGGGAAAGAGCAAAAAGCCGTGGGAGAAATCTTAAAAGTCTATCAACTAAAAAGAAAATAGTATGATTTCAAGTACCTATCCGGTGAAGGGCATGCACTGCGCGTCGTGTGCCGGTATCATCGAGAAAACGCTTGCGAAGGTGGAAGGCGTTCATGCTGTGGAAGTAAACATCGTCACAGAAGCAGCAAAAATAACGTTTGACGACGCAAGAATATCACCAGAGGAACTTTCACAAAAGATCGAACCGCTTGGGTATACGCTTGTCATACAGCAAACAGCCTCAGAGATGGGCATGAGCACGGATGAACACGCTATGCATCTTGGTTTAGGGCAATCGAAACACGAGAAGCTCGCAGAACTCGCGACGATGCGCTCGATGCTCTTTTCCATCTTACCGCTTGCTGTATTCAGCATCTTGATGATGGGATGGGATATGCTTCTTACTATTCAGGAACGTACAGCGCCAAACGTTGTCCTGAAAGAATTTTTTCATCATCTTTTGCCGATCTTCGCGACGTATGCGTTGTTTGTGGTGGGCAAGCCGTATCTTCTTGGCGTGTATCGTTTTATGCGGTACGGCAAGGCGAATATGGATACGCTCATTGGTATTGGTACGCTCGCGGCATTCCTCTTTAGCTTTACGCTTTCTGCGTTTGAAGAGCCGCTACGCGCATTCATCAACGTTGATCAGATGTACTACGACGTAACGATTGTCGTGATCGCCTTTATCACGTTAGGAAAATATCTCGAAGCGCGATCAAAGCTCAAAACAGGGGATGCAATCGAAGCATTGCTCAATCTACAAGCGAAAACCGCGATCGTGATACGCGATGGTGAGCAAAAAGAACTTCCTCTTCAAGAGGTGGTGGTGGGAGATGTGCTTGCGCTCAAGCCCGGATCGCATGTGCCCGTTGATGGGGTGGTGACAGAAGGGAGTACGTTCGTGGACGAATCTATGATTACGGGTGAACCGATGCCCGTCGAAAAACGTGTGGGGGACACGGTGATCGCGGGAACGATGAATACCACAGGATCTGTGCTTTTTCGTGCGACGAAGGTAGGAGCAGACACGCTTCTCGCGCAGATGATTAAGATGGTGGAAGAAGCGCAGGGTTCGCGCGCGCCGATCCAAGGGCTCGCGGACAAGATTTCGTCCGTATTTGTACCGATCGTTCTCGTGATCGCGTGTGTGTCACTCTTTGGATGGCTGCTTTTTGGAACGGCCTCGCTCGGCTTCTCGCAGGCGCTGTCGTTTGGTCTTGTATCGTTCGTGAGCGTGCTTGTGATCGCGTGCCCGTGTGCGCTTGGCCTCGCGACACCGACGGCGATTATCGTGGGAGTGGGGAAGGGCGCGCAAGAGGGGATTCTCGTGAAAGATGCGGCTACGCTTGAAAAACTGCATCACGCGACGGTGGTGGTGGTAGATAAGACGGGAACGCTCACGAAAGGCAAACCAGAGCTTGTGGTGTTTCAGGTGATGGATGCGCAAGAGGAAAGCGTGGCTCTTTCGATACTTGCGTCGTTGGAAACGCTCAGCGAGCATCCGATTGCTCACGCGATTCTGACGTATGCGAAAGAGCAGAAAGCTTCTCTGCGAGAAGTACGCGAGTTTGAACTTCTTGAAGGAAAGGGCGTAAAAGGCTCGATGGATGGCAAGATGTACTACGCAGGCAACGCAACACTGATGAAAGAGCAGGCTATCACGTTTGATGAAGCGATGGTTGAAAAAGCCACGCTTGCGGGAGGAACGCCGGTGTTTCTTGCAAGCGATCACACGTTGCTTGCGAGCGTGATGGTGGCTGATGCGCTCAAACCAGAGGCAAAACAAGCGGTTGCGGATCTTCATGCGGTTGGCATGAAGGTGGTGATGCTGACGGGGGATAGTAAGAATACAGCGCAAGCGATTGCGTCGCAGGTGGGGGTGGATGAAGCGGTGGGCGAGATGCTTCCGCAGGATAAGCTCGCGTACATCAAACAGCTTCAAGCGAAGGGCGAGATCGTGGTGATGACGGGCGATGGGGTGAATGATGCGCCAGCCCTCGCACAAGCGGACGTTGGAATTGCGATGGCGACGGGGACGGACGTCGCGATTCAATCGGCGGGTATTGTTCTTTTGCGCGGGGATATTTCGAAACTTGTGAAAGCGGTGCATCTTTCGCGCCTAACCATGCGCGGCATCAAACAAAACTTGTTCTGGGCGTTCGTGTATAATCTCGTGGGGATTCCTCTCGCGAGCGGCGTGCTCTATCCTGTCTTTGGTTGGCTGTTGAACCCGGTATTTGCGGGTTTCGCGATGGCACTTTCAAGCGTCTCTGTCGTGATGAACTCACTTCGTCTCACGAGAAAAAAACTCTAAACGTTTCTTCGTATGTCACAAACACACACCTTTTATCTGCAAGGAATGCACTGCAAAGCGTGCGAACTACTCACAAAACAAACGCTTGAAGAACAAGCGCATATTTCTTGCGCGAATTGTTCGCTCGTGACTGGTTCGCTTGAAGTGGTGGGGGAGTTTGGCGAGAAAAGCTCGCAGGAGATTGCGGAGGAACTCACGAAAACGCTTGAAAAACATGGCTACGCGGTGGCTCTCGAGAAATCGGTACGCACACCCGCTTGGCGAGAGTTTTTCCTTGCTGTACCGCTTGCGCTGGGGCTTCTCTTGATATTTGCCCTGCTGCAGATGCTCGGCATCGTCAATCTCGTGAATACGAGTCATGTGACCTATGGAACGGCGTTCGTGATTGGTGTGATTGCCTCGCTTTCCTCGTGTATGGCGGTCGTGGGAGGGCTTGTCCTCTCGCTTTCCGCGACGTTTGTGCAGCACGGAGCTTCGTGGAAGCCGCACGCGCTCTTTCATGGAGGAAGGCTCGTGACGTTTTTCGCGCTTGGTGGATTGATTGGGGCGCTGGGATCGCTTTGGCGATTGGGGATGATGGGCACGCTCGTGCTTGGGCTCATCGTCGCAGGAGTGATGCTTCTTTTGGGGCTGCAACTTCTTGATATCTTCTCATTTACGAAAAAGCTCTCTCTCACCATGCCGAAAGCGCTCTCGCAGAAGGCACTTCGTTTAACAAAGTTCAACTCAACGTTCACGCCGCTTCTCGCGGGGCTTGTCACGTTCATCTTGCCGTGCGGATTTACGCAGTCGATGCAGGTGTATACGCTTTCGACGGGGAGCTTTCTCGCGGGAGGGTTCACGATGCTCGCGTTCGCGCTTGGAACGTTTCCTGTGCTTGCACTGATGAGTTTTGGCGCATTTCGCTTTCAGGGGCATCCGCAGGCGGGAGTCTTCTTCAAAACGGCGGGGCTTCTCGTGGTCGCATTCGCCTTGTTTAATGGGTTGAATAGCTTGGTCGCGGCAGGTATACTTCAACCATTCCTTTCTTTCTAACCTATGAAATTTTTAGCGCTTTCCATCTTGATCAGTGTGCTCGCGCTCGGCGGGATGGTGGTTGTGATGCAGAAAAACAGCTCTTCGCAAGAGAAAATTCCTTCTGGATCAAACGTCGCGATTGTGGATGGCGTGCAGACCATCGTGATCACGGCGAAGGGAGGGTATACACCGCGTACAAGTATCGCGAAGGCGAATGTGCCCACAAGAATTGCCGTCAACACGAATGGAACGTTCGATTGCTCGTCGAGTCTCGTGATTCCAAGCCTGAATATCCAAAAAGATTTGCCCCCATCAGGAACGACGTCCGTAGATATTCCTCCGCAACAAGCAGGAACGAGCTTGCAAGGCCTCTGTGGTATGGGAATGTATCAGTTTACGATGAAATTTGAGGGGTAGGGTTAGAGAAGCTGAAGCTTCTGTTGTCGTAGCTCGCTACGCGCCGCGCGGTAGTCGGGGAGGGATTTGGCGACCAAGTCCCAAAACGCGCGCGAATGGTTCATTTCTTCAAGATGACACAGCTCGTGCACGACGATGTAGTCGGCCAATCGCGCGGGAAGGAGGGCGATTCGATAATTGAAATTGAGATTTCTCTTGCGAGAGCAACTTCCCCAGCGCGTGGATTGGTTCTTGATACGCACGGTATTGAAGGAGAAATGGTAGATCGTATTGAAATGCTCTATACGCGCGTGAACGAGGGCGAGCGCTGCGTTTTTGTGATGAGTGAACGCTTGCGCATCGCGTACGGATTTTTTGCGACGCACGGAAAGGGCGATACGGATACGGCGTAGTCGCGTGATGAGGCGGAAGGGGAGGGATGCTTTCATGCGGGGGATATGGATAGTGTGGCAGGATTTCCGTATGGGTAGAAGGTGGGTGTGAACCTGGGTTTACGTTTTGGCGTGAATTTTGGACTTCTCAATCTTGAGTCTCTATGCTAGATTATGGTTGTTATCAATTAGTTAGCAATATTGCTACTTTTATGAAACGAACCAATTTAAGGGCTAATTTAAGAGAATTTGAAGAAACGCTCAAAAAGCGACGTTTATTTGTATTTGAACCAAAAGACGTGGTGCGTCTTTTTGGATGGTCTGCCACGTCTGTGAAGTTCCTTCTGCATCGCTATACCAAACGTGGCATTACCGTGAGACTGAAAAACGGCTTATATGCGCTCAACGGCGTCACGATCTCTGAACTTTCTATCGCTAATCGACTATGCGAACCTTCTTACATATCACTTGAAGCGGCACTGTCATTCCATCGATTGATTCCTGAGACGGTTTACACGATTACTTCGATCACAACTCGCACTCCGCGCGAACGGTCAGCTCTTGGGAAAGACTATCGCTATCACCGCGTACAACCTCGTGCGTTCACAGGATACAAGCCGATCATACAAGGTGATTTCACCGCGCTCATAGCAGATCCTGAAAAAGCTCTCGTTGATTATTACTATCTCGTTGCTCGCGGATTGCGAAAACCTTTGGATAAAGAAAGACTACGAATCAAGGATTTGAAAAGACATCAGGTCACTACATACGCACGTTTGTTCAAAAATAAAAAGCTTCTGTCTTTATTAGCAACCTTATTTCCTTCTGAACTATGATCTCACGCGAAAACCGGAGACGTTATCACGGGTGAATACAAGCTCATCCATAGTGACTTTGCCCCGAATTACGGCTTGCAGATGCTGCCCGAAACCATTTTGGTGCAGGAAAAAGTCCAAGCGCTCATGACTCGTAAAAAACCACGCGATTTTTACGATCTGTATTTCATGCTTCGGGCTGGCTTGCTATCGCCCGAACGTAGAGAAATCTTGCGGCAGGCGCTTCCAATTATTGAAGCGACGGACATCGATTTCGGTCAAGAACTCGAAGTGTTCCTACCACAGGATCATCAAGCGATTATAAGAGACTTTAAACAAAATTTATTGTCAGAAGTTAGACGGAATTTGGGAGGGTAGGTAAGGGCTAGAGCTCCTCGGGGGAGGGGTGAAAAACTATTTTGCGATCGTCTCTCGATCTTCCTCCTTGCCAAGGAGCCGGACGTACTCTTCGCATCCGTCTACAGTCAGCGCACCGCACTTGCAGGATGTGAGATTCTTGTTGGTATTTGCTGGGATCTCGTCGCCGCACTTTTTGCATTTGTAACAGGTACTAGCTTTGAGGGGTTGGTTTGTGGGCATAGGGGTTTGATTGTTTTCGAAGGGGGAGTTAAATAGAAGTTTTCCTATCCGCGATTTACGGGTTTAGTGTAATACACTTATCATAAGGTTCCACCTCTCATGCGAAAGCGCAAAACCATTACAATTTTTAACTTGTCTGAACTCCGATAGTTTCCAACTTATCTTTCACCTTTTCCCACTTAGGGAACTTCTTTTTCAAGAACTTATAGAAAAGCTTGTTGTGACTTCTGTATTTCATATGGCACAACTCGTGGACAATAACGTAGTCGATACATTCTCGTGGGGTATGAATGAGTTTTGGATTCAGTATGACCGTGTCATTGTCGAGGAAGCTACCCCAACGCTTCTTCATTTCTCGAATAATAAGTGGTGGTATTTTCTTGTAATCAAATTTTGTTTGCATCAGCTCGTACCTTTCGCGGAACACTCGCTCAACCTTTTCTTCGTACCATTTATCCAAAAGCTTCTTTGTGTATTTTCCGTCTTGAACGCCTTTGCTCGTGTAGACCATGAGTAGACCTTTGGTCACGGAGACCTTGTCTTCGTTCGACCGTTTCACCATGAGCCTGTACTGCTTGCCGAGGTAGAGGTAGCCCTCTCCCGAGACGTATTCCTTCTGGTACATTTGTCTCTGGTATTTCTTAAAGAAGCTGAGCTGTGTCTCAAGCCAAAACCACTTCTTTTTTAAGAAGGTTTCTACTCGCTCATCTTCCGCACCGTGCGGACACTTTAGGATTATTCCTAGGTCTGGTTTTACAGTGAGACTGAGAGTCAATCTATCTTGCATGACGAGGTCGTAGTGGTAGACAAATGAGCCAAAGACAAATTCTTTTTTAGCTGAAGATTTCATAATTGTTTTCGGCAAGTGAAAGGACGCTCGAAATAACGAGTTTCATGTCGTCATCCGATAGGTCGATACCCTTTTCTTTCTTCACTACGTCATAGAGGTAGTCATCAATGGTATTCATGATTCGACGCTTTACATCGATGTTCTTGTACCAATCGACAATTGCTTCCCGCTTCACGATGCCAAAGATATCCAAGACAATAGAGATGAAAACCTCCTCTGGTATATTGAACTTCTTGAAGCAATCCCTGAGGTTACGGTAGAATACATCGGAACCCTCTTCGGCGACGATAGAGCCAGGAAGACTATCGTCCTTCTTGTTCACAACATCATCCTCAACCAGCTTCAACTGCTTGAGCGCGGCGACATCAGCCATCTTGCCGTCACGCATCTCCTGTAAGATTTGAGAGATTTTCTTAGAGAATCGTTCGTAGAGCTCTGGGTCAGATTCCATCTTCTCGGCAATAGTCTTCTGAGTCTGTGCCGCGATTGCCTCGGCTTTGGATTTATCAGAGCCTAGGTTCTCGATAGCTTCCTCAAATTGCTTGCGGTCAGTGATATTGATTTGTGTGGTCAAAAGCTCAACTCCTCGTGCATCAACATACTTATCAAGAATATTCACGAGTGATTGTTTGTACTCAGAAAGGTCAACGCGGTCGGCGTACTTCAAGCTCGCGGTTTTGCGAAGTTCCATAAACTTCTTCAGCTCACGTGTGTACATATCAAGATGCGGAAAGGCATGCACGAAATCTTGCAGGACAAAACACTCGTTGAGGTTCTTAATGAACGAGTTGAGTGCTTTGTAGAACATCTCGCGCTTTGGAGCGTCATCAAGAAGCTGGAGAAATGCTTCGTCATCGGACGAACCTTTAATCTCCTTAAAGATGTCATGCACCAAGCTGTAGCCTTCCTCGAGTTCTTGCACCTTTTCTGCGACATCAATGAGCGTGCCTTTCACATCATTCTCATCGTAGTTACCGAAGAGCTTCATCGCGGTATTGATGTTCTTGGCGTTCTCTGAATAGTCGATGATGTAACCCGCGGTCTTTGGAAGCTTCTTGTTTTCGTGCAGACGATTCACACGAGCAATCGCTTGGAGCAAGTTGTGGTCTCGCAAGTCCTTCGCGAGATAGAGAACGGTATTGCGTGGAGCATCGAATCCAGTGAGAAGTTTGTCGACGACAATAATAATTTCAACGCCGTCATCGTTATATTTGAAACTATCGATAGCATCTTTCTCATATTTAGCAACATTGCTGTGGTTCTCGCGAACAGTATCGAGATATTTCACCACTTCTTTTTTATGAGTATCCTCCTCGTCTCCGTCATCATGCTCGTCAGAGATAACAACGGCGGTGCGGATGTTTGCACGAGTCTGGAAGAACTTTTGGAAGAGCACGGCCGAATACTTCGATGGAGCGACAATCTGCGCCTTGAGTCCAGTGTTCTGGAAGTGGTGCATGAAGTGTTTCTCGATGTCGTGGGCGATCTCAACAATACGCTGTGGATTGTTCTTGATTATCTTTGAGCCAACGTATTTCTGGAGCTCTTTCTTCTGTTTGTCGTTGAGGTCTTCGGTAATGCGAGCAACGTGTCGGTCAATTTGCTCTTCGTTCTGAATCAAATCAACATAACGACCCTCATAGATAAGAGGAAGGATGATTTTATCAGCTAATGCGTCATCGATGGTGTACTTGTCGATATAGCCACCGAACTTTCTCCAGCTTTCCCTTTCTCCATTCATGAGTGGAGTACCCGTAAAACCGATGTAGCAAGCACTTGGGATAATGCGATTCATTTCCACATTCGCAATACCGCTCTGGCTTCGGTGCGCCTCGTCGATAAGGACAAAGATATTTTGGTCATCATCAACAAACCCTGCCTTTTTCTTGGCGGCTGATTCAAACTTTTGAACCAGTGTCGTAACGACAGCAAGATTTTTATCCTTGATAAGATCGAGCAAGTTTTGACCGCTCGTTGCCTGTATCACTCCTTTCTTGAGATTGCAGTTCTTGAACGTATCTTTGATTTGCTTATCCAAGTCCTTACGGTCGGTCACGATAATGACGCGCGGATTGTTTATGTGAGGATTCTCGATAAGAGCTTTCACGAACATCACCATGGTGAGTGACTTACCAGACCCTTGTGTGTGCCACACTAAACCACCTCGGCGACGAGTGATACCTGAAGGACTTGTCTCTCTCTCAGCAACACGCTCAAGCATCTTGTGAATAGCGAAGTACTGTTGGTAGCGAGAGAGTTTTTTTACTCCAGCGTCAAAGAGTATGTAGTTCTTGGTGAGGTCGAGAAGCCGGGCAGGCTCAAAAAGTGCGGCGATGCCACGATCTTGTTCCGTTGGGAGACGGTCCGTCTTCTGCACATGACCTTCGGTGTATCCGTTGAGATCAGTAAGGATCTGCGCGTATACAGTCGGGTCTATCTTCTTGGCAATCAACGCTTTTGCCTTGGCATTTTCATCCGCTTCGAGAACACCTTTCTCTTTCCACACCGCATAGAACTTATTTGGCGTGCCGGTGGTACCGTACTGAAGTTCCTTGTCATTGGTACCGACGAGGAGCTGAGCGTAGGTGAAGAATTTCGGACAAAACTCCGGACCCTGATTGCGATTCATCTGGTTAATAGCTTCGAGTGTTGCAACACCTGACTTCTTGTTCTCAATGACCGCAATGGGAATTCCGTTTACGAAACAAACGATATCGGGGCGAATGGTTTGTTTTCCTGTCACAACAAATTCTGCCGTTACATGGAAGGTATTGCTCTCTGGGTTCTGGAAGTCTATAAAACGGAAGTTTTTAGAAGCCGTCTTTCCACCAACACTCACCTTGATAGTCTTGCCACCGCTTGTTGGCATGATGGTGTTGTAGATTTTCTGTGCGGTATCGATAAGCCCTTCGTACTGGATGTGTTCCAGTTCATCAATGGCATCACGTACGTCCTTTTCTCCAAACTTGTATTCAGTGCCGCCGACTTCGTAGCCGTTGATTTCCATGAGCTTCTCATTGGCGATATCGGTGAGGATAAAGTTGCCCGTATCGCCACCGCGTTGGCGTAGCGCTTCCTCAGCAGGGATGTACTTGTATCCCATGGCCAAAAGGAGCTCCAATGTGGGGAGTTGGGATTGCCGTGCTTCGTCAAAGTGTACTTTTTCTAGCATAG
>CAYSAI010000010.1:0-9706 GCA_964428975.1 uncultured Gammaproteobacteria bacterium
GAAGATGACCGAGACGTTGTCCTTACCGAATTCCTTCTTCAGTTCGGTAAGGGACAGCATCGGAGCGTAGGTGACGTGGACACGGTAGTGGTCTGCGGGCAGCGCGTCGCCGTTCGAGGGCTTACCGCCCCGATGGGGGCGATTACCTTTCTGTACGGCGCGCTTCGGCTGCTCCACGAGCCCGTCCTGAACTTCAGAAACGTTTCGCTTTGCCATGTTCATCTCCTCGGGCGCAATGAATTGCGCCCCTACAGGTGTCCGTACCCATGTTTTTCTCTTCTTCACGCGAGACCATCTCACGCAAAAAGTATCCCATGATACCAAAAAAACGTACTTTCGTCAATCTCTTGTGTAGGCGATAAACGAGAGAGTACAGTGCCCCCATGTCTCTCCTTCGCACCCCTGCCTTCGACGAAGCGCTTCGCTTGATGGAATCAGGTGGTCCCTTCACTTTTATCACCGGACGCGCAGGTACGGGCAAAAGTACGCTTCTGAAACATTTTCGTGATACGACGGCACTCGCCGTACCCGTTCTCGCGCCCACGGGCGTCGCCGCACTGAACGTAGAGGGTGAAACGATCCACCGTTTCTTTCGATTTGCTCCCGGCATCACCGTAAAAGACGCGCAGAAAAAGGGCGTTGCTCCAAAAAACCCAGAGGTCTATCAACAAGCAGACGTGCTCGTGATCGACGAGATTTCTATGGTGCGCGCGGATCTCCTCGATTGTATGGATCAATTTCTGCGAAAAGTTCGCAAGAATAAACTCCCGTTTGGAGGGCTTCGCGTTGTCGTGATCGGTGATCTCTACCAACTCCCTCCCGTGATTACGTCTGGCGAGCGTGAGGCGTTCTCCCAAATCTACGATTCGCCGTACTTCTTCGCGTCGCACGTCATGAAAGAGCTGCTTGCGGCCGAAGACGTCGCATTTCTCGAGCTTGAGACGGTGTATCGTCAATCGGATCCTGTGTTTATCAACCTGCTCAACGCTGTACGTAAGAAAAGCATCACGGTGCACGATCTCACACATTTGAATTCTCGCGTGCATACTTCTCCTCCAAAAGAGGCGATCGTGCTCACGGCCGTGAACGCTTCCGCAGACGAGCTGAACGACACTCGCTTGAAGCACCTTTCTGGAACAACACGCGTGTTTCATGGAGCGTTTCAGGGAGATTTTCCCGAGCGCGAAGTGCCCACGGAAGCGAAATTACATCTCAAAAAAGGCGCTCGCGTGATGTGCGTCGCGAACGATCCAAACGGACGGTTTGTGAATGGGAGCCTTGGCGTCGTGACAGGATTCAAAGAGGAAGAAGACGAAGAGAAAAACGCGAAAATCACGGTACTTGTGAAGCTTGATGATGGAAAAGCGGTGTCGCTTTCTTCGCATACGTGGAGCGTGTATCGCAGTACGTATGATCAAACCGCCGGCACGCTTGAGCAAGAAAAGCTCGGCACATTTACGCAGATCCCTCTCAAACTCGCGTGGGCCGTGACCATCCACAAAAGCCAAGGGAAAACGTTTGACCAAGCAACAATTGACCTTGGTCGTGGCGCGTTCGCCGCAGGACAAACGTACGTCGCGCTGAGTCGATGTCGCTCGTTTGAAGGGCTAACGCTCGTGAAGCCCGTGCGGATGAGCGATATTCAGCTCGATCCGTCTATCGTGCGGTTTCTGGGGGTGGTGTGAGAGGAGATGTTGTATCCAAGCAACAATAATAGGACGTACGCGTTTGGATGAAGCATTGTTTCGCGGGGTATGCTACTGTGTAGAAACTCATTTATTCTTCCACGTTTTTTACGTTCTTTCTCTCTCCTTCATGTTACGCTCTTTCTCGCGTTATCTCACCCCGGTATTTCTCGCCGTTCTTTTTTTCTTCAGCGCTTTTCCATCCGTAGAAGCCGCAACATGTACATTTGTTGGGACGATTGGTATTGGAAGTTGGAATACGGGCACCGATTGGTCATGTGGCATCGTTCCAACCACGGCGGATGATGCGATTCTTCCCGCTCTTCCGTCGTAACGATGTCTGCTCTCGGTACAGCTTCAACTCTACGTATTGACGCGCTCGCAAGTCTTGCGCTGGGAGCGAATACCCTCACGATTACATCAAGTAGCACGAATGCAGGAACGCTCACTGTTGTAGGAGGAACGCTTACTTTTAGCGGAACAACCACGACAAACGCGCTCACGGGAATTTTGACCGCGACGCTTGGCGCAACCGTTACGTTTACGGGAAATCTCACAAATTCTGGCGCGATCACGAACACTGCTTCGACCTTCAACTACGGGAATACCTGGCAAAATCTAGGTATTGGATCCATTCTCGATGCAGGAGGAGCGTACGGATTTACAGGTGGCAGTGCGCAGAGTCTTCCATCCGGAATAACGCTCGGGAGTTTAGTCGTCAATAAAACGGCTGGGACAGCGCTCACTCTTTCAGGAAACGCTTCCACGACAGGCGCCGTTGTTCTTACGGCGGGCACGTTAAGTCTTGGTTCGAATACGCTCAAAGTCGGCGGTGATTGGACGAATAATGGCGGCACCCTCAGCAGCGGCACAGGAACGGTGAACTTTAGCACAACCACCAACCAAACCATCAATGCCGAACCGAACTTCTACAACGTGACGCTTGATACGACAGGAACCGTCACGCTGGGCGGAAATGTTACTTCTACAGGAACATTCCTCCAAAACGCGGGAACGCTCGATCTGTCTTCGAGGACGCTCACACTCGCGGGATCAGGCACAGGGTCGAGCCGTCCGCTCAATCTTGCCGGCGGAACGTTCACCCCTGGAACGGGAACCGTTGCGTATACAGGATCAGCGACAACCGATATTCAAGTCGCGAATTACGTCCATCTGCGTTTATGTCTTACCGCAACGGCGAATATCACCGCGAGTAGCACAGCAAGCGGGAACGTCTCCTTGAACTGCGGTACGTTAAGTCTCGGCAGCAGTACCCTCCATGTAGGAGGCAACTGGTCGAATGGAGGCGGCACGCTTTCAGGAGGAACAGGGACGATCGACTTTCATGGAAGCGGCGCGCAAACCCTGAGTGCAGAACCAAATATTGTAAATCTTACGGTCAATAAATCGGCAGGAACGCTCACACTTTCAGGGAACGTGGTTGTGGCAAACGGGGCGACGACCACGTCTGGAACGCTCGATCTTCAAACGAACACACTTGCGATAGGCGGACCATTCGCCGTGATCGCGGGAGGAACCGTCACCTCGACCACAGGAACACTCACCGTGACGGGAACAGCGTCCTCAACGGGGATCATCGCCACGAACGCAGGAAAGATGCTATTTTCTTCAACACTTCAAAACAATGGCACGCTGAGCCTCGGCACAGGAACGGCAACCTCAACAGGAAACTTCACAAATGCAGGAAGTGTGCTTTTTTCAGGAGGAGGTCTTCTTGATCTGCAAGCAAGTTTTCTGAAGACGGGCACAGGTTCGCTTACACCAAGCACAGGAACGATTCGGCTCTCGGGAACAGGAAGCCCATCGCTCGCAGGCTACACCTACGCAAACCTGATACTCACAAAAACGGGGGGCGGAACAGTGAGCGTAAGTGCAAGTTCAACGCTTACAGGAACACTCACAACCAGCGGCGCACATACGCTTGATGTGAGCAATGCAGGAGGGTTCAACGTTGTAGGAACGACGACCATTGGCTCTGGAACAACGTATCTTGTAAATGCCGCAAGCTCTACCCATGCAGGAAGTGTCGTGAATAACGGCGCGCTCACCCTCACGACAGGTCTTTTGAGCGTTGGAGGTGATTGGACGGACACCGGCACGCTCACCGTCAGCACAGGAACAACCACCTTCAATGGCTCGGGCGCACAATCCATTGGAACAGAGGCAAACTTCTCGAATCTTACCATCGCGAAAAGCGGAGGTACGGTCACCTTCACAGGGAATGTGACTTCTTCGCAAGTATTAACGCTCTCTTCTGGAACGCTCGCACTTGGAGCGAATACGCTCACGTTCAGCGGCTCAGGCACGCCTCTCGTTGTGAGCGGCGGCACGCTTACAACCACCTCAAGCACCGTTATTTACGCCGGATCAAGTGCAACAAATGTCGCTCCCACGGTGTATAACGATGCGATCTTTCGCGGAAACGGCACGAATAGCCTCACCGCGAGTACGACGATCGTTGGAACGACAACCGTCGCGTCGAATAGCACGCTCGCCATAGGAACAAACACCCTTACCGCAAGAGGAGCGATCACGAATGCGGGTCTCATCACGGCAGGAAGTGGTGGATCTATCATCCATACCTCTGAATCAGCCAGTGTGACGGACGAAAATGGGACGGAAGTCTCGACGCTTCTCACGCCTGCATCCGTGTATCTCACCGTGCAAGATGGAAACAGGAATCTCAATGGCAGCTCGATAGAAACGATCACGGTGCCCGTATCTTTCTCTTCAAGCGCTGGTTCTGATAGCGAGACGATCACCCTCACAGAAACAAGTGCTTCATCAGGTATATTTCGCAATACTTCTGCGATACCGCTTCTTGTCGCCTCGTTCGCGTCGGCAAATAACGGAGCGTTCGAGCTCACGAACAGTGGTAACGGAACGCTGACGTATCTCGATGCACAAGATGCGAGCGACACACGTTCAGACAACGTGAACCTGACGTACGTCGGCTTAGGAGGGGGTGCGGTGGTTTCACACGGAGGAGGAGGCGGTCTCTCCGCGCACGGTTTCGTGTCTCCGCTACCAACATTCCCGAATCCCTCCGTCAACCGACTCCCTTCTGTCGTGCCTGCCCTCCCTTCTGCTGTTCCAGCGAAGACGGGAACCCAGCCAAAATCAACCCCTCCCCTGCCCATCTGCAAACCTCTTCTCTTAAAATTCATCAGAAAAGGTGCAAAAAACGATCCAAAAGAAGTGCGCATCTTGCAAGATTTTCTTCGGAAGAACGAAGGGTTTTCTTCTGTAGCGACGACAGGCTTCTACGATACGATCACTCTCAACGCGGTACATGATTTTCAGATACGCTATCAAAAAGATATCCTTGGCGGATGGAACCTCACCACATCAACAGGATACGTCTACAAAACCACCCTCAAAAAAATCAACGAACTCTATTGCAAGCAACAAAAAGACCGGCCATAAAGTACCGCTCTTTAACGTCTCTTCAAAAGCAAAACCTCACGCCGTAGCGCAGCGAAGCAAATTCTGCAAAAAGGAGCAACGGGAGCACCTGAATGGTGTAAAACAAGTCTTGACAAAACAACCTCTTTTCTCTATATTGCTGGGATCGCAGGACTATTATGCGATGTTTTTCCCCACACAAGGAGCACATTCATGCAAGACGCATGGACGACGGTTGTGAACGAGCTAGCAAAGCAGCATGGGAGTTTGAAGTCTGTGCCGACAGCGGCCCTCGAAGAGCGAGGCTTGATTCGTCTGGATAATCCGTTTACAGGTTCGTGGCGGATTGTACCCCTCGATGAGTTTCAATCGTGTTCCCGATCGGCTAAGAGCCTGCTTTGGCGGAGACGAGGGTATATCTTTGCTCATGATATCTCGCGACTTCGTCGCATGATTGACGGACACGATCTCGTGCAAGCGGAGGATATACAGCGTATGGAGGCGCGCGCTCAACGCTACATCAACGCAAGCATTCCTCCAATTTTTACACTGGATGTGTACACGTCGACGCGGTATCTGGCACATCAAGGGGAGAGAACGGGAAAAGGGGGAATAACTGAAGAGTGTGACAAACGACTATTCCCCTCCGTTGATTTCCTGATTCAGTTCACGAACGGCTCCTATCAGCGTCGATTGATGGCTCAAGCAGCGAAGGCGTATGGACGAGGGGTGGTACGCGATAAATTCGAGATTCAACCGACGACCGTTCAGGATGTCTGTGAGTTTCGACAGCTTGCGTTCAATCCTGAGGGCGTGATAGAAAAGCCTCTCATCCTTGAGACGCTGGATTATATCGAAGAACGTTTTCAGTTCCAAACGAAAGAGTCCCGCGTTTTTCTCCGCGAACACGGAGAACGAACGTTCGCCTTTCTGGAAGAACAGCTACGGAATTACCCAGTTCCTCCACGTGCGCCTGAAGTGTGGGATGGAAATCCCGGACTCGTGAACCAGCGTCGATGGTATCTTGGGTACATGCCGGAAGTGCGAGCACAGATTATTCGTGCGTGGATTGATAGCTGGTCAAGTCCCCCCACGGGTCAAAAAAATCACGAGGTCTTCGCGCGTCTGCAGAGACTGTTTCCCGAGCACTGTCTGGAGACAGAAAAGATGTGGGGAGAGCGTTACACCGATAAACGAAATGAGGATAACACCCGTACCTTGGAGCGCTTGCGACAAGGTGGTGATTTCCGGCGCATTCCCGAGGTGATGCTTGTGCAAGAGCCTTGGAAGAGCACGCTCGATACCCTGTTAAAGCAACATGTTCGTGCCAAATGCGAAGATCTTGTACGAGAACGGCGAGAACATCTGTTTATCAATGCCGCTGAACTGCACACAGCTCTTCTCGTACCAAGAGGCATTCTTCTGCAAACGGATTTTAAGCTGATTCTAGATGAGTTTCGGCTCCTCGCCGCTCAAGCACTCACAGATGAGCAGTTCATGGAACTGTTTGGACGGCCATTTGGGGGTCGGCGAACGGCGCTCGGACACACGAAGTCTAAAGAAGCGTCCCAGAACTCACTCGCTCTTCGTGTGTATTTGAGTAAGAGATATCAAGCACTGAAGAAGGCCTAGCTTGTCCGTCCTCACCGTCACACCTGTGGCGGTGTTTTGTATGATGCTGGCGAGCAGAGCTTTTTCTAGAGAAAAGAAAAAACCTCGCGCCGTAGCGCAAGGCTTTCTCATGGCGGAGAGGGTGAGAGTCGAACTCACGGTACGGTTGCCCGTACGACGGATTTCAAGTCCGTTGCCTTAGACCACTCAGCCACCTCTCCATGTTCGATTCCTTGGATCCATCCTATCTTCGAAAAGATCATAACGAATTTTTCTCGAATGAGCAATAATACCTTATTCATGCTAGCCTAAGGCATATATGACTCTCCAAGTTATCATGCAAGACATCGCGACCTCCTACGCCTTTACGCCAGAACAGTATCCAGAACTCGTAGGTCTTTCTCCTAAAGCGACATTTCGATTCGCTATTCGTCATAATGCGTTGCACATGGGCAAGGCACTGGGAACGATCGCAACCTGTTGCGAAACAACGGATCATGGGGCGAATGCCGATCGTGAGCTTCTCGAGAAAGGTACGATTAAAATGCTGATCAATGTTCTTCGTGTCGCAGAGCTGCAAGGCATGAACGCTGAAACGATGCTTACGCTTGTTGCAAAATACATGCGATAACGTACCTTGCTCTCACGAGCGTGTCTTGCTAGGATTGCGCCACAGGTTTGGAGAGATACCCAAGTGGTTGAAGGGGCGGGATTGCTAATCCTGTAGGGGGTCTCAAAAGCCCCGCGAGGGTTCGAATCCCTCTCTCTCCGCCAAAAAGAATCTGATGATAAGCACATCAGATTTTTTCTTATCTTGGTGGAGAGGGGGTGTTTGGAGTTAGACGCATGATTGTACAATTTTAATACAGTAGTGTACACTCCTGTATATGAAATTACATGAGGTCTCAGAGGTAATTGCAGGGTACCCCTTCCGAGGTGCTGTTAAGCCAGATGCTGCTGGCAACCTCTTTGTTTTTCAGGCAAAAGACCTCGTCCAAAGCTTGCCGTTTGAAAGCACAGAAACGCTCACGAAAATTTCACATGATACCCCGCCAGGGTACTCAGGTCGCCTTCAAAAGAATGACGTACTACTCGTAGCTCGTGGCATGAAGTCGGGTGCATTCAGGTCAACGACTTTTATCGCCAATGAATCTAATGTCATTCCTTCTTCATCCGTCCACATCATTCGCATCACTTCAAAAGATGTATTACCAGAATATATTTCGCGCTATTTAAATTCCAAAGAAGGTCAGGGCGCGCTTTCGCAAATTATTTCAGGCTCATATATCGGAGCGTTGCCTCGTAAAGCGCTGGAAAAAATAGACATACCGATACCTCCCCTGCGAAAGCAGGAGGTACTCATACATCTTTTTAGAAATATACGTGAACAGCAAAAAATCATCGACAGAGAAAAAGAAATCAAGCAAAATATTATTAACGCAACATTTAGAAGTCTAACCGCTCAATAATATGACACCACATAAAAAATACACGCAAGAAGACCTCAACAAGACGCTCTGGTCAGCAGCTGACTCTTCGCGAAGTAGCGTGGATGGTGGTGTTTATAAAGACTACGCGTTGACGATGCTTTTCTTGAAGTACATAAGCGATTTGAATAAAAAACGTCACGACGAATATAAGGAGCGCTTCGGTAGCGATGAAAAGCGTATCGAAGAGAAGATGAAGCTCGACCGTTTCTACCTTCCCCCGAAGTCATCTTTTGACTACCTTTACAGCAAGATTGAGGAAGACAATATCGGCGAGGAAATAAATAAAGCTCTTCATCGCATTGAAGATGCAAACAAAGAAAAGCTTGACGGTGTGTTCAGTGTCGACTTCAACTCTGAATCAATCCTCGGCAAGCTCGAACAGCGCAACAAGATGCTTCGCCACTTGATTCAGGACTTCGCCAAGATAGACCTCTCTGACGTAGGCGATGACATCATCGGTAATTCCTACATGTACATGATTGAGCGTTTCGGTGCTGATGCTGGTAAAAAAGCTGGGGAATTCTTCACGACTCGTTCAGTAGCAAAGCTCGTCGCGATGCTCGCTGAACCAAAAGAGGGTGATAGAATATCAGACCCTGCTTGTGGGTCAGGAGGTCTACTTCTATTGGCTGGCGAAGAAGTCGAGAAGCAAGGCTCAAAGAACTACGCGCTCTACGGTCAGGAATCCACCGGCTCTACCTATCAGCTTTCGCGCATGAACATGTTTTTGCATGGCAAGGATTCTGCTCGCATTGAATGGGGCGATACGCTCAACAATCCGCTCTTGGTTGAGAATGACAGACTTATGCACTTTGACGTGGTCGTTGCGAACCCGCCATTTTCCCTGAAAAAATGGGGCGCGGAGCATGCTGAGTCAGACAAATACCATCGCTTCTGGCGTGGAGTGCCACCGAAGGACAAGGGTGACTTTGCTTTTATTACCCATATGATTGAGACCGCAAAGCCAAAGACTGGTCGCGTCGCAGTCATCGTCCCTCACGGCGTTCTCTTCCGAGGAGGTGCCGAGGGAAAGATTCGCGAACAACTCCTCAAGGAGAATATGATCGATACCGTCATCGGACTTCCAGCAGGGCTCTTCCAGACCACTGGAATCCCAGTCGCTGTTTTGGTGATTGATCGTTCACGCGAGAAAGGTGGCGCAAACGAAAATAAGAAAGATGTGCTTTTCATCGAGGCATCAAAGGAATTCAAACAGGGCAAAGCACAGAATACCCTGACTGAGGAAAATATCGGGAAGATTTTCGATACGTACAAGAAGCGTGAGGACATTGAAAAGTTTTCCCGTAAGGTCGGTATCGGTGAAATAGAGGAAAACGAATTCAATCTCAATATTACTCGTTACGTGGACACCTTCGAGGAAGAAGCGCCTGTAGATATTAAGGCGAACCT
The DNA here is from genome assembly GCA_964428975.1 of uncultured Gammaproteobacteria bacterium. Taxonomy (GTDB): domain Bacteria; phylum Patescibacteriota; class Patescibacteriia; order 2-12-FULL-60-25; family 2-12-FULL-60-25; genus JAGOUA01. The sequence goes on from CAYSAI010000010.1 coordinate 9,623, forward strand.
TAAGGAACTTGCGGAGCTTGAGCCTGAGCTTCAGAAGCTGGAGAAACAGATGGTTGAGTATTTGAAGGAGTTGGGAATTGAATA
>CAYSAI010000011.1:0-4642 GCA_964428975.1 uncultured Gammaproteobacteria bacterium
CTTCCCCTCTCCTTCGTAAGGAGAGGGGTGGTATCTAGCGGATTCGTGAGAAGAGGGGTTTTCAGGGGACGATCCATAATCACCGCGACTTCTCGCGCGAAACCGATCATTCCCATCGCGTCAGGGCGGTTTGTCGTGATTTCCGTGTCGAGCAGCACCTCACCTTCAAGACCAAGCCCCTTCGCGAGAGGTTCTCCCGCTTTCCACATCACCTCGGGGAGTGTTTTTCCAAGATCGAGAATCTCGCGTTCTGCGTGAGGAAACGCCTCTGCAAGACCAATCTCGTTTGACGCGCAGATCATCCCTTCGCTCGCAACGCCTCGAATTTCGATCGGTTTGAGTTCGACAAGCTCGCCTTCTCCATGCCACTTCACACGCGAACCGATCGTCGCTACGGGCACGAACTGATCCACCTCGATATTCGATCCACCACACACAATCGTAAGCGTTTCTTCGCCCACAGCGACGTGCGCGATACGAAGCTTGTCTGCGCTTGGATGCGGTTCGATCGTAAGAATTTTTCCCACGACAATTCCTGCGAGATGCGCGTCCTGCGGCAAAATCTTCTCGATACCGGGACCACTGAGCGACACACGTGCCGCGACCATTTCTGGCGTGAGATCTTCAAGATCAACGAGTTCGTTCAACCATTTCCACGAAGCAAGAATATTCATACGAGAGTGTTCACGCTAAAATTGTTCCAAAAAACGTACGTCGTTTTTATACAAAATACGTATATCGTCTATTTTCATCCCCTCTTTCATGAGATAGGTGCGCTCAACGCCCCAGCCAAAGGCAAACCCTTGATACATACTCGGATCACATCCTCCTGCCTTAAGCACGTTCGGATGCACCATGCCTGCGCCCCCAAGCTCAAGCCAACCACGTTTGCAGAGGCGACATTTCTCTCCTTCGAGCGTACCCGTGCCGCCACACACACCGCACGAAATATCGATCTCAAACGAAGGCTCGGTAAAACGAAAATGAAACGGACGAAGGCGCGTGCGACGTTCCTTTCCAAAAAACTCCTTCGCAAAATAATCGAGAACACCCAGTAAATGCGCGATAGAAACGTTCTTATCAACAAACAGCCCCTCAAACTGATGAAACATCGGCACGTGCGTCGCGTCGCTTTGACGACGATAACACTTCCCGATGTTGATCATCCGCACGGGGAACACGCCTTTTTCGAGCTCACGAACCTGCGCGTTTGACGTGTGCGGCGTGAGGACGATCTTGCCGATGCCTGCATCCGCCGGCGCATCACAAAAAAACGTCTCCCATTCATCGCGCGCTGGATGCTCTTTTGGCATATTGAGGCTTTCAAACGCGTAAAAATCCCCGTCCACTTCTGGATGCCACGCGCGCGCGAAACCCGCTCGTTCGAAGACGTGCGTAATTTCACGAATCGCTTGCGACATAATATGCGTATGCCCTATGAAAGGTTTTTCCCCAGGACGCGTGATGTCCACTCGTTCTTGTAAGAGCTTTTCTTGCCAAAACGCCCCTTCGAGCGCTTGACGCTTCTTTTGAAGCGCGTCTTCGAGAGTGGTTTTCACGTCGTTCATCATCTGTCCCATCACGGGCTTTTCCTCTGGAGAGAGCTTCGCCATGCCCTTCATCAGACCCGCGAGTTCGCCCTTGCGACCAAGAAACGTTTGTTCCCAAGCAAGGAGCGTTTCCATCGAGGAGCAGGCGCTCAGCGTTTCGAGTGCCTTCGTTTCACACGCGCGCAGTTCATTCGTCATATGAGAAGGTTATATCACGAAAACAGGCCCTGCCAAATCGCGGGACCGTACTGGCGAAGATCTTGGAACGTGACAAGAAGGATCAACCCAAGAAGGACGAGGAAACCGATCGAATGGATCATTGCTTCGATATCTGCACGATGTTTTTTACCGCGCAGACGTTCGATAATGAGAAACAGCGCGCGACCTCCATCAAGCGCAGGAATGGGGAGAAAATTCACAATCGCGAGATTGATCGACAGGATGCCCGCAAACCTCGCGAGTGCCCAGACACCCTCTTCCGCGATGCGCCCCGTCATCACGGCGATACCAACAGGCCCAGAAACGCTTCCCGCGAGTTGTGATGGCCCGGTAAGCGCTCGCAAAAGCTCAACAAATCCTCCAAGAATCGCTTTCGTAAGAAGAAACGTCGTGCGGAATCCTTCGAGCGGTGCAAGCCAGAGAGGCAAACGTGCGATCACCCGCTCTTCAAACCCTACGCCAATGCCACGCCGACCAAGATCGCTCAATAATTCGGGCATTATCTCAAGAGTCTTTTCTTCTCCTTTACGAAGGACTTCTAAACGAACAGGCGCGTCGTTCGATGAACGTTCTTTCACACGAGCAAGCACCATGTCTGACGCGAGAACTTCCTCGTTTACCGCGAGAATACGATCGCCCACCGTGAGCCCGGATTTCTCCGCAGGACCATTAGAAAGGACAAACGACACGATCACCCCCGCATCTCGAGTGATCGCTTGAGGAGGCGCGTAGGTTTTATCCATCGGAATCCCGACGGCGTAGCCCGTAGAGAAAATACCCCACGCGAGAAGCCAGTTCATGATGACGCCTGCCGAAATAATGGCGAGCTTTCGTCCAAAAGTGGCCTGCTGAAAGCTGTCTGGATCTTGCGCGGCCTCGCCCTGCTCGCCCTTTAAACGAACAAACCCTCCAAGCGGCAACCAATTGAGCGAAAATATAGTTTTTGGAAGAGACGTGACTCCCCTTGCGACACGCCTCCACACACCTTTTTCACGAAGAAAACCAAGCGCGCGCGGAGGAAAGCCCACACCGAACTCGTCTACCTTAACGCCGCTCCATCGCGCCATGAAAAAATGCCCCGCTTCATGTACAAGCACCAAAACCGTCAAAACAAGAAGGAAAAGAAGGATAGACATAGCCATTGTGTTTTCGCACAATAGCACTTCCCTTGTCCTTATTCAAAATTGTGGAACGCTTGCGTCGTAAAACGTTCGTATCTTTCAAAACGCTGGTCATCTTGACAAATACCTTTCGTTCGTGCTATGTTTCCAATAACTTCTTGAGGTTAATACCTCTTGAAGACAAGTTGCTCTAGCCTCTCTGGCTGGAGCATGTTCTTCCCTCTCGCGCCTGAACGCGGAGGAAAGGGGTGCGGCAAGGCACCTTTGACGCAGTGATACTGAAACAACAAAAAAAGAAGTGCCTCAGACGGGCGCCGAAGATCTGTTCTTCGTTTGCTACCCCAAGAGGCACCCCCCCCCTAGTCAGCTCCCCGCCTCCCTCCCGGGTCCGGATCCTTCACAGCGCTTGCCCGCTCTGCAGGATCCGCCCGGGACTTTCTTTTTCAGAGAAACTCTCAAACCCATTCGAAAGGAGGTTGCCATGTGCAGTCGTAGCTGAAAGGAGCACGAGACATGTCAACGAAGAACATCGCACGGACGGTTATCGAAGGCGGACGAACCGATCGCAACACACACGAACGTCGGCAGTCGAACCGCATCCAGCGAAAGGAGGTGCGGACCATCACCCGATCCCTCTCGCGGCTGGTGGATCAAGAAAGCTACACGCTCCCCGATCGTCCGCGCATCGAAAAAGAACACGCGGACAAGCTCGAAGCGGCCATGAGCTGGCTCATCCACCACGGCCTTGGCAAGACCCCGCCGGAGATCGAGGCGCTTCTCCTCACGCGCTTCAACACAAAGACGATCGCGGGACGGCACATCGTCTTCGAACATCTCCTGCTAAAGCTGAAGCCTGTTTCGAGGCCAAGCAAGCACAAGAAAGAAGACGTATTTTTCCTTCGCAAGGTGACCACGAGAAAATATTTCGCGGAAGAACGAGGTTTCCCAAGGAAGCACATCTTCTACCGTCTAGGACTGGAGAGGTTGTTCGAGGTGAGACACAGGAGCCGCGTCGCCAAATGGTCCGTGGGATACAATGACATCACCCACCGGCGAAACTTCTACTGGTTCCTCCCCGAGAACGGGTTCCGTCTCCAGCGCCTCGGCTGGGATGGGCTTCCGCTCTAATCCTCGTATCCCCTGCCCCCGCTCGCCTTCATTGGTGGGCGGGTGGTTTTGTATCAGACGTAAACAAACCTCCGCTTGCGTCGTAAAACGCTCGTAAGCCTTGTTTCATTCATTGACAAAAGGCTCTTTTTATGCCATTCTTTCATCGCGTATACGTGCGTATTTGCAGAACGGAACGAGTGCGTCCGGGGGTCCGACATGGTGTCGGGCTGAGGGACAAACCAAACCGTAGGGGCGCGATTCATCGCGCCCTAGGAGACGGTCATGACAAAGCGGAACGTTTCTTCGATCGAGACAGGGGCTGGGTTTTTTCAAGGATTCATCTCCAACTTCATGGACACCGTCCGTGAGAAGAGCGTGCCGTTCGCGGCCATCTACCGTCTCGCCACACCAAGTGGGAGGACGACCCTCGGCAAGATCGTTGAGTTGGCTCATGCGGACTGGCTTGAGGAACAGCCCAAGCTCGTTCAGGCCGAGGGCGGCCACCCGTACCGGGGCGGTAAGCCCTCGAACGGCGACGCGCTGCCCGCGGACCACTACCGTGTCTACATCACCTACGCTCCGATGCCGTCCCTTACCGAACTGAAGAAGGAATTCGGTAAGGACAACGTCTCGGTCATCTTC
>CAYSAI010000012.1:0-4421 GCA_964428975.1 uncultured Gammaproteobacteria bacterium
CCGCCAAAGGCGGACAGGGGAGAGGGGGGGGGTTGAGAACGTCTTCGTAGGGGCGCGATTCATCGCGTCCTTCCCCGTCGATTCACGTTTCTGCGGGAATACGTTCATTCTTGAAAAACAAGAGAGCGTTGTATCTCGCAGCCCTTTTTCCACGAGAAGATGATGTGTCTAAAAAGAACGGTCCTTCTCTCGTGGAGCCTCGTTCGTTCCAACCCCCTCATTCCCCCTTGTCAGGGGGAGGTCAGATCGGTCAGACGGATCAGATTCCTCCCCTGATAAGGGGAGGTGAGGAGGGGTTGCTCCTTTGTCCCTTTTGACGCGAAACGTTGTCCTCCGCAAGGAATGTCAGGTCTCGCGTCAGCCTTTTCCACGAGAATACGTCGTCTCTGAAAAGAAAGTGAGACCTCTCGTGGAGCCTCTTTGCTCTGGAAAATAGCACTTCTCGAAAGAGAGTGATGGCGATCCAGAGCGCCTCGTTTGTGCGTACACCTTCATCTGTACCCCTCCGTTCACACACGGAGGGGCTCTTCAACCAAGTATCATCTCATCGAGGTGGTTCGTGGTTGGGGAAGGAGTGTGGTGTCTCGATGCGAACCCTTCGAATCCTCCCCCGCCCTTTGGTTGAGAATAGGTTTCATCATAATGAATTCGTGATCTCTCAACCACCCAACGTTCCCTGTTTTCGTCGGAAAAGAGTTTTTCGCCCGCGATATGCGGAAATCCGACGAGTTTTTTCCACGGGAATTCCGGCACTCTGAAAAGAGTAGTACACCTCTCGTGGAGCCTCTTTGCTCTGGAAGGTCAGTGCTCCGAAAGGAGAACGCGGTATCCAGAGCGCCCTCCGTAGGGGCGCGATTCATCGCGCCCTTCCCCATCATCCGTATTCGTCCTCCGCCGGGCGCGATAAATCGCGCCCCTACGCGGATTGAACCCTTTTGACGCGAATGGTAGGTTTCCGCAAGGAAAGTTCCGAATCGCGTCAGCCCTTTTCCATGAGAAGCAGCCGCCTCTGAAAAGAATGGTGTAACTCTCGTGGAGCCTCGTTCATCCACCCCTCTCCCCTGTCCGCCTTTGGCGGATTACGAAGGAGAGGGGCAGGGGTGAGGTGATTCGTGACAGGTGTAGGTAGCATCGTCCCTTTTGACGCGAATACGTTGCCTCCATGAAGGAAACGTCGCCATCGCGTCAGCCTTTTCCACGAGAACCGTACGGTTCTGAAAAGACGTTGACGACTCTCGTGGAGCCTCTTTGGTCACCTATTTCAAGGATGGATTCCAGCCTTCGCTGGAATGACAGATCCGTAGGGGCGCGAGTCTTCGCACGCCCCCTTCCCTCCCCCGCACGCGCGGGGTTTTTTGTTCTTGTACGAATTTGCTACACTGCGAACATCCTTATGCGTCGCCTCGACCTCTTGTTTACTGCGCTCCAAGTGCCAACGGATCTTTTTGCCCTCATTGCCGCTGCGACAACCGCTTTTATTTTGCGTCTTTCGCAGCCATTCCTCGAAGTACGTCCGATTTTGCAGGAACTCACGTTTGGCGAATATGCCGCCTCAAGCAGTCTTTTTATTCTCGTGTGGATGCTCTGTTTTTGGCTCGCCGGCCTCTATCCTGCGAAGCCGCGCCCTCTCTGGGAGGAATTCTCGCGTATTCTCCTTGGAAGCACAGCGGGTATGATGGCGATGATCGCGAGCGTCTTTTTTCAACGTGAGCTCACCACCTCGCGGTTTATCGTTCTCGCGCTCTGGGGTCTCACGATCGTCTACGTGTGGCTTGGTCGCCTCGCGTTGCGCGGTCTTCGTGCGTGGTTTGCGTCGCAAGGCATGGGACACCGTCGCATCGCCGTGATTGGCTCAAGCAATGCTGCCGCCGCGCTCAAAGTGCTCTACGCAAAAAAACGCTCCCTTGGGTATACGGTCATTGCGAGCTTCAAGAGCTGGAACGCTTCCGCACAAGAGGAACTGCTTGCCCTCAGCGAAAAACACGCGATTGACGGCGTTCTGCTTGCTGATCCAAAAACGAGTAAAGAGCAAGCGCTTGATTTAATTGCGTTCACGGAAGAACGTCATCTGCAGTTTCGGTATCTCGCAGATTTATTCGCAGCGAAATTTACGCGCATTGATATTACGACCGAGGCAGGAATTCCGATCATCGAACCAAAACCGACACCGCTCGATGGCTGGGGTCGCATCGCGAAACGCGTGTTTGATCTCACAGGATCGAGCATTCTCCTTGTTCTTACCTCGCCCATCATGCTCGTTGCCGCGATCGCGATCAAACTCGATTCAGAGGGCACGGTGCTGTTTTCGCATCTTCCAGATGGCTCGCCCGTGGAACGCATGGGCGAACATGGTCGGCCGTTTTCGTACTTCAAGTTTCGTTCAATGAAGATGGATACGCACCACCAACGCTACAATGAACTCGCAAAGAAAAACCTGCGAAAAGACGGGCCACTCGTGAAAATCGCGCACGATCCACGTGTCACGAACGTGGGACGGTTCATTCGCGAGTGGTCGATTGATGAGCTCCCCGAACTTGCGCTTGTCTTTCTTGGGCGCATGAGCCTTGTTGGTCCTCGTCCGCATTATCCAGAGGAGGTCGAACGCTACAAACCAGAACAACGCCGCGTTCTTGCGATTAAGCCCGGAATTACCGGCATGGCGCAGGTATCTGGACGATCTGATCTCACCTTTGAAGAAGAGGTGCGGCTCGACACGTGGTACATCGAGCATTGGTCGCTTTGGCTTGATCTCGTGGTCTTGCTGAAAACGCCGTTTGCGGTATTCGGTCATCGCGGAGTGGAGCGCGGCGCGTAAGAGTGCTAGCCTCATCGCATGAGAGTGGCGCTCGTTCATGATTACTTCGTCCAAGACGGCGGTGCCGAGCGCGTTTTGCTTGCGATGCACGCGCTTTTTCCGCAAGCGCCCATCTTTACCCTGCTTGCGGATCCAGCGTTTCTTCCAAACGGCATTCCTTCTTCGCGCATACAGAGTTCGCCTTTGCAGCCACTACTGTTTCATCCAAAACTGTTCCCGCTTTTGACACCGCTTTTGCCGATCGCTGCAGAGCATCTCGATCTTTCCGCGTACGATACGGTGTTCGTTTCCTCATCGAGTTTCGCCAAAGGAGTGATCACCCCACCAAGTACGCGCGTCATCTGCTACCTCCACACACCGACACGCTTTCTTTGGGAGGAACGTCATCACTATTTGAAAACACGCGGTTGGCCGAAACTTGCGCGCCTTCCCCTTCATCTCGCGTTCCACAAGCTTCGTGCGTGGGATTACGCCGCGGCGCAAAGGCCAGCAACCCTTCTTACAAATAGTGCCCTCTCGCAAGCGCGCATCACTCGTTATTACGGCCGTTCTTCGGACGTGGTTCATCCACCGATTGATCTCGCACACGTGCCATTTCAACCAAAAGAACGCTCTCATTGGCTGACGGGCGGGCGTCTTGTGCCGTATAAACGATTTGATGTGAGCATTCTCGCCGCGAATAGTTTGCGCGTTCCTCTCAAGATTTTTGGTACAGGCCCAGATGAACAACGCCTCAAAGCGCTCGCTGGTCCGACGATCGAATTTCTCGGGACGATTTCAGAGGCGCGTAAGTGGGAGTTATTTCAATCAGCTCACGCATTTTTGCATCCGCATCTTGAAGATTTTGGCATGACCATTCTCGAAAGCCTCGCGAGCGGCACGCCCGTGATCGCGCTTGGAAAAGGCGGCGCGCTTGAAACACTTCGTAAGGGGGAGAATAGTGTGTTCATCAAAGAAACACATCCGGAAGAGCTTTTGCGCGCGATGCAGGTATTGTGCGATATGCCGTTCGATCCGTCTCGCGTACGTGCAAGCGCCGAACCGTTCGACCTACCCCATTTTCACAAGAAACTTCTTTCGTATGCCACGAACGTTGATTGATGGCTCATGCCTCCTCGCGCCGCATCCGACGGGTGTGAGCCGCATGGTCACACGCCTCCTTCGCGAGCGACTTCTGCCGCTTGATCCTACGCAAGATGTGATCGTGAGCTATGGACGAACGCCTCCCACGGAGGAACAACGCGCCTCTGTGCCGTTTCCGTGGCATCATCACACGCAATCGAGCTTTCTCACGAACGTATCGCACGCGCTCCACATCCGTTCGTTTGAAGAGTGGTTTTCTCCTCTCGCACCAACGCGTCTTTTTTTGCCAAATATCAACATCGTGGGAACGCCTCGCTTGCCCTACGATCTTCTCGTGCACGATCTATCGTTTTTGATTCATCCCCCATGGTTTTCGTGGAAAAGCCGCGCATGGCACGCACTTGCTCGCCCAGAACACTTCATCAAAGGTGCTGCATGCCTGTTCGCCGTATCCGAACGTACACAGCGCGATTTGAGAGAGATGTTGCACATACCGAAGGAACGGATTCAGACCCTACACCCC